>JAUMUE010000002.1 GCA_030530845.1 Limosilactobacillus sp. | reverse complement strand
GAGCATTACAAATACAGTTGAGGACAAGGATAAGCGTGTCTATCCTGAAAAACCAGTCGATCCTGAAATGCATGCTCAACGTGAAACGCCAGTTGATCCTGAAAAACCAGCTCAACCTGAAACGCCAGGTAAAAAGGACCAAGACGCAACTGAAGGTGATTTGGTTGCGAACGGGGATGCTGATAAGGGCGCTACGGTAGAAAAGACCGCGGATGTAAAGGCTGCTCCAGCTGATGTGGCTAAGGAAGGCAGTGCTAAGCAAGCGAAACTTCCACAAACTGGTAACCAAACTGCGACTGCGGCATTGGCCCTCGGATCATTTGTGGCAATGCTCGGACTGGGTTTAGCAGCCAAAAAGCGCAATAACTAATTCGATAAAGTGGACTGAAAATTTCAGTCTGCTTTTTCTTTTGCCCATGAATTCCTGTATAATTATTGTTGTTAATTTTGGAGGAGTAATGATGAAAGAAAAAATGAAGATTAAGCCCTATTTGATTATCGGATCACTGATCTTTGGGATGATTTTTGGGGCAGGTAACCTTGTTTTCCCGGTACACCTGGGACAAATTGCGGGACGAAACTGGGGTTCTGCTGCGGCGGGATTCATCCTGTCCGGGGTGCTCTTACCACTGCTGGCGCTCTTGTCATTAAGTGTGACGAAGACGAAGGGATTATACGAGCTTTCACGGCCGGTGGGGGACCGGTTCGCAGTCGCATTCCTGATTTTCGTTAACTTAGCGATTGGACCACTTTGCGCAACTCCACGGACGGCGACGGTACCATACACTGTCGGCATTGCACCGTTCCTGAGTCCACACTTGCAGGGAGTTGGTCTTGTGATTTACACGGGTCTCTTCTTCCTGCTCACGTATTATTTCGCAACCATGGACGGCGGAATCACGGAAATCATTGGGAAGATTCTCAATCCTGCCTTCTTGGTAATGCTGTTCGTGATTTTCCTGATGGCTTTCATTCATCCAATGGGTAAGCTGAGTGCGCCACAACCTACTGCGGAATACCTGCACCAGTCGTTCACAAACGGGGTTTTGCAGGGATACAACACGATGGATACGCTGGCAATGTTGATCTTTGGTGTAACGATTATTGCCGCGGTTCGCGAGATGGGTTTCTCTGAAAATCAGGTTCCCCTGGCAACGATCCGTGGTGGCCTGGTCGCCGTGATCGGTGTCGGCCTGATTTACCTCTGCCTGATCTACCTCGGGACCACCAGTCGGACACCATTTGCCATCGCAAGCAACGGTGGGACGACGCTCAACCAGGTGGCCCACTACTACCTTGGCATCGTCGGCAACGTCCTCTTATGTACACTTGCCACTGTGACCTGCCTGACAACAGCTATGGGGCTCGTTGTCTCTTTCTCTAAGGATTTCCACCAACGCTTCCCTAAAATCTCTTACAAGGCCTTTCTGCGCATTGTGAGCCTGGTTTCATTCGCGATCGCTAACCTCGGGCTGGATAAGATCGTCTCCTGGTCTGCGCCATTCCTGATGCTGATTTACCCATTGTCAATTGTCCTGGTGCTGTGCGGGCTGCTTTCTCGGCTCTTTGAAAATAATGCCTGGGTCTATCGCTTTGCCATGGTATTCACGGCCATTCCAGCGATTTTTGACGCGGTTAAGTCAATCCCTGTCAAGGCCGGAGTAGTGACGGGGATGACGAATTTCGCGTCCGCCAACCTGCCATTGTTCGACCTCGGATTTGCCTGGATGCCGTTTGCACTGCTGGGCTTTGTGATCGGGATGGTCGCATGGCGGATAGAACGGTATAATATTAATAAACAAGTCGGCTAGGAGGGAGACACATGCCACGGCACTATCTCAGCATTGATATCGGCGGTACCAACATCAAGTTCGCGCTGATTGACCATTCTGGAAATATCATTGAGCGCGATAAGGTCGCCACACCACGTAATCGTGAAGAATTTCTGAGCGCCTTACAACAGGTGGTTTCACGCTTTTTAGAAATAGCAGCCGTGTGCGTAAGCGTCCCCGGAATTGTTCACACAGGTCATGGTCGGGTTAAGTTTACCGGAGCTTTAGGTTTTATGGGCCAATTCGAGTTAGCTGATTACATGAAAGAGATATCTGGTAAGTCAGTCTTCGTTGGTAACGACGGAAATTGTGCAGCCTTGGCAGAAATGTGGCTCGGTCGGCTGTCTGGAATTGACAACGGTGCGACGATTACCCTCGGGACCTCGGTAGGTGGGGGATTGGTGATTAACGGCAATTTGATCGAAGGTACCCACTTCCGCGCAGGTGAGCTGAGTGCGATCGTCAATAACTACAATGACGCAAAGGCGACGACGGGGTCCAATACTTCGGCGGTCAAGATGATCGAAGCAGTCGCTACCCGGTGTCAGTTGCCGGACCTTAAAGACGGCAGGCGGGCCTTTGGAGAAATCAACGCCGGAAACCCAGACGCCCTGGAAATCTTCCAGCCATTTTGTCGCCGGGTCGCAATCCTGATCTCCAACATCCAAGCTGTGGTTGATCTGGAACGTGTCCTGATCGGTGGTGGCATCAGTGTCCAACCAATCGTGGTTGAAGAAGTTCGCCGGCAATTTAAGGCTCTCCAAGAAAGTGACCGCCGGATCCGTGACGATATTGAGATGCCTGAAATCATGGCAGCACAGTTCGGTAACGATGCCAACATACTCGGTGCGCTCTACGGATACTTACTCCAAACTGAATATAAATAAAAGGTGCTTTAGCTCGTGGCTAAAGCACCTTATTTCATATATGGGAAATGTGCGTATTCAGGAACTTGATCCCACTTGACCGGGAATCCGTCCCCGTGCGCACAGAAGACGGAATCCGGAGTGTTATCCAGGTCGGCAGTCGGGTTGTAGTCTGCGTCTGCGATAACTTCATCGGTGTTATGACAAGGCGCGTAGCCATCAAAGACACAGTCAAGTTGACCCTGACCGTGGGTGTAATTCCGGACCTCGGTCGCATAATCACGCATGGTCGACACAGGTGCCGTACCGGTGATAATTGCGAACGGTCCATTTTCATTCTGACTCAGTTCGAAGGTCCCATTCATCGATTGAACATCATTAATCGCACGTCCAACCGCATCTTGTGGAACGGCCAGCCGGTAACTGTAGATCGGTTCCAGCAACTTTACGTGGCCATCTTGGGCGAGCTCCATTAGACCTTGGCGGACAGCACGCCAGGTCGCCTCACGGAAGTCACCGCCGGAAGAGTGGATCTTGATCTTTCCTCCGACCAGTGTGATCTTGACGTCGGTCAGGGGTGAACCAGTTAAGACGCCGAGGTGCTCCTTGGCTGCCAGGCTAGTCATAACCTGTGTTTGCCAGTTGTGGTCGAGGACTTCAATCCGGCATTTATTAGCGAATTGGACTCCGCTACCGGGCTCGCCGGGTTCGATATGTAAGTGGACCTCGGCATAGTGGCGGAGGGGTTCGAAGTGGCCGACACCTTCAACGGGCTTGTCGATGGTCTCACGATAGAGGATTTGACCCTGGCTGAATTTCAGTGGCAGGTCAAAGCGTTCGACGAGAAGTTGTTCCAAGATTTCACGTTGGACTTCACCCATCAGCCGGACATGGATTTCCTGCAGGTGGCTTGACCATTCGACATTCAGTTGCGGGTCTTCATCGGCAAGTTCTTCTAGCGCCTTCAAGCACTTGTGTGGATCGTATTCACCCGTGTCGACGGCGTAGGAGAGAACTGGCTGAAGTTGCGCTTGTGGGTTATCTTCTAGCTTCCCGAGACCTTGGCCAGGGTAGGAGAAAGTCAAACCAGCGATTGCGCAGACGTCACCTGAAATGATTTCCTGGGAAATATTGAATTTTTCACCATCATACACGCGGATTTGGTCAGCCTTTTCACCAGGGAAAATCTCTTGCTTGGCTTTAAGACAACCTCCGAGGACACGGACCCAGGTGAGACGATTCCCATTTTGGTCGTGAGAAATCTTAAATACCCGTGCGGAGAATTCTTCATCCGTGTCACGCTCGGTGGTCCATTGATCCAAGTCGTCCAGCAGATCCTGAATTCCGTCCATCTTCAGTGCAGATCCGGTATAAACAGGAAAGACCAGCTCACGGCGGATTAAGTCCGTGACCACTTCAGGATTCAGGGATCCACTATCCAGGAATTTTTCTAAGGCTGCGTCATCTTGCATCGCGATTGCTTCTGCGGTGTCGCCAGTCGTGATAGCATCGGCAGTGAAATTAATGCAGCCAGCGGAGAACTCGGACTGGAGCGCGGAGATGGTGGATTCCACATCAGCACCGACGCTGTCGACCTTATTGACGAAGATGAAAGTTGGCACGTGGTAGCGCCGCAACAGTGACCACAGCGTCCGTGTGTATCCCTGGATTCCGTCAGTGGCGGACACCACCAGGACAGCGTAGTCGAGGACTTGGAGCACCTGTTCAGTCTGGGCCGCAAAGTCGATGTGGCCGGGAGTATCGAGGAGTGTTAGTGTTAGATCATTGTAATTGAGTGATGCCTGGTGAGTGAAAATCGTGATCCCACGCTGTTTTTCCAGCTGATCGGGGTCAAGAAAAGCATCACCGTTATCGACCCGGCCAAGCTTTCTGAGTTGTCCAGATTGATAGAGCAATGCTTCAGTTAAAGTTGTTTTACCGGCGTCAACGTGGGCAACGAGGCCGGCGACAATTTTCTTTGTCATGTTATTTGTCAGATCCAGTCCGAACAACGAGGACATCACAAGTTGCGACTCGGTTGACGTAGCTAGTGACAGAACCAACCATGATCCGGCCGACATTTGTCAGACCAGTAGTACCAATGACGATCAGGTCAGTGTCGTGGTCATCAGGGAATTCTCGCGCGATGACCCGCTTTGGATTACCAAACCGAATGTGGAGGCTGACATCTGAAAGCCCCGCGTCAGTCGCCTTTTGCTTCAAGTCTTCCAGGCGTTCGCGGGTGGCCTTAACAGCGTCGTAGGTATCATCTTCGCTCAGGATGGCGTTGCTGTAACCGTCAGTGAGTTGGTCGACTTGGGAAACGGTCAAGATATCGAGGTGAGCATCATTGGCTAATGCAGCCCGGATACCTGCTTCTAAGACCTTCATCGTGGCCTTGGAACCGTCAATCGCAACTAAAACGCTCTTGTATTGAGAAATTTCTGACATAATAAACTCTCCTCTAACAGTATTAGTCACCTCTATTATACTTTTTTTGCTGAAAATTTAACACCGAATTCAATCGTGGGTAGAATTGAGCTTTACCACGTAATTTAGTAGAATGGGAATTAATAACCATGCGAGGAAAGTTGGTCAGAAAATGAAAGTTATGAATAAGATCGTCCTGTCGACCTCGATTGCCGCAGTACTGGCTGTTTTGGTTGACGCAATTATGTTTACCCAACACGGACAAGCCTTGAGCGAGCCGGATGTTTGGGTGCGCCTGCTGGTATTTATTATATTAGCCGGTATCGTCAACGGTCTCTCACTGGTCCAGATGCGTTTTTGTGGATACGCGACAATTATCGTCAACCTCTATTTTGGGCTGACGTGTTTCGCTGGTTTTACGACCGCGTTTGGTAAGATGACTATGATCGACCTTTTGGCACAGGCACTCGGATTTATCGGGATTCTTGCCGGATGCGCAGGAATCTACTATGGAGTAAAACAACGTGCGGCATATACGCGAGCACGAATTAAGAAGTTAGAGGAGCGGGCAGAAAAATGAAAATGACGGTAGACGATTATTTAGGACAAATCACCAACGAACGGATCGTGAGTGAAAACGTCGAAAAGACCGTAGCGCAAGCCCAACAAGCCGCTACCTTAAAGACGGCTATTGAATTTATGCTGGACCAATTCGACACTGGTCATCTCGGACAATACGTGATGGACGTGAAGATGAAGAAGGGCGATAACGTCTCCGTGCGTTTGGAAGCCAACCTGATCAACGTCCCAATGGCAGAAGCGGAACGACTCGACGTCAAGATGCTGGACCGGGGACCTGAATACCCAGTTAACCTCTACATGATAATCGAAAGCGAAGACGTCAACCAATCCGGCTTACGAATCGACGAATTGGCTAACGACACCGACCAAAACGGCGATATTGACACCTTGGTGAACCGCATGAGCGAATGGCTGGCAGAAAACCTGGCAGTAGTCGCCGAAGCACGGGGCTAAGATTTGCTTTTTGGTGCAGATTTGTTAGAATAGAGTCTGCGATGAGTCGAGAGGTCTGGTAGCAACCCTAATTGCTGCCATTCATTTCGGAAGTGGGGCGCGTTAACTCACCAGATTGTGGGGCGCCTGGTAGCGTATGGAGTGGACACCATGCGTCGCCTGAGATTATATCAATACACTAAAAAAGCCACCGGAAATATTCCGGTGGCTTTTTCTATTTTACGTTATATTTCATCCCGTCGTAACGCTTGCTGAGGGCAAAGATCAGCAGGGTCGCGAGCAGGGCGTAGACAGAACCAACATAGCCGAGGTTACGCATTGAAGTGAAGTGTACGGCTTCGGCAGCGGTGAATGACCCGAGTGAAATCCCGATGTTAGCGAAGATTGAATTCAGTGATGACGCTAAGTCGAGGGCGTGTGGGTATTCCTTTTCCGCAATATCTAAGAACATCAGCTGGGTAGAAGAACCGTAGCTGGCGAAGGTGATACACAGTCCAGCGACCAGAGCGACTGCAATCCATTTGAATGGCAGGAGTGGACCGAATGCCAAGTACAGGACCAGCATTGTGATATACACGTGGGGAAGTCGGTGAATACCACCGCGGTCGGCAAGGTAACCCCCAAATTTATTACCAATAATAAAGAAGATTCCCATCGCAAACAGGATCCAGTTTAACCAGGTGATGTCAAAGCCCATTTCGTTGGTAACGAGCGGACGAATGTAGGTGTAGAGGGTGTAGTCGGCAGCACATACTGCAACGATGAAGATAACCCCCATGATGATCCGTACGTCCTTGAAGAGATTGAATTGATGGCTCAAAGTACTTTGGACCTGTGGCGTATCGCGCGGTACTAGCCAGATCATGAATCCCAAAACAAAGACTGTCAGGATCGTGACCATCCAGAAACTGTCGTGCCAGGTGAAGTGGGTACTGATGATGGTTCCCAGTGGCACACCGATGACCGAGGCGATGCTGAACCCGGCAAAAATCCAGGACATCAGGCTCGCCCGCTTGTGGGTAGGTGCGACGAAATTGGCCAGCACGAAGATCAGTGAAATGATTGAACCGGCCACGGTCGAAGTCAAAATCCGTGATAACAGAAGTGAAACATAATTAGTAGCAAGCGCCGACCAGGTATTTCCCACCAAGAAAATTCCAATCATAACAAGGAGTGCCCGGTGCCGTTTCCAGCGGTTTGAAAATGATGTCACGATCGGCGTCGAGACAGCGTAGACCATCGCAAAAACCGTGACCAAGAGCCCCAACTTTGAGAGCGAGTCATGGAATTCGTGCGAGATATCGGGCAGGACACCGACAATCATATATTCATTACAACCAAGCATAAATGCAACAAAGACGAAGAGAATCGCCTGCAAACGGTACTTCATGAGAGTCCTCCTTATAATTTTTTGCAACTAGACAATTGTAATAAAAAATCCCCCATTTCGCTAGTAAAAATAGGGGGAAGGTAAATTTACTTTACTAAGTAGATTTGTTCATCGATCAGGTCAAAGGAGTGGAGCTGTTGGTTGACCTTTGCCAAATCCGAGTCCTGGTTGAGCTGGGCTTCTTGCCAGAACTTCTTGGAGTTAGTTGCGCCATCCTTTTCGCCGATCACGAGGAACTTCACGTCTGGGTATTCGCTACGCAGGAGTTGCAGAATTTCCCAGTCGGTTTCCTGCTTGTCCGGAGCCCATGACATGATGATGAAATCGACGTCGTGTCCGTATTTCTTAATAGCTTCGATGGCATCGAGTGGTTCAATCGTGGTGACCGGGTGCTTGCCTGTTTCGTTTTCCTTTACCCAGGCCTGTGAGTCGGTCGTGTAGATTTTTTGGGTCGGGTTGTTGTTGCGCAGACCCTTAGAAATATACCCGTTACCTGCCATCAGCTCCAGTACCGGCGCTCCGTCAATATAGTCAGATAAGGCCTTGGCAAATGGGGCGTTGACGTATGACCACATGCCGTATGTGTCTTCGAGGTAGTCGCGGAAGTTGCGCAGTGCCGCATCCAGCTTAGGCAAAGCATCGGTGTACTTGTTCCACAAAGCGTCGCCACGTGGATCACCTTGCGGATACTGGGCATTGACCGCTTGGAAGATTGTGTCCTGGATGTGATCTGGCAATAAGAGCCGTGGCAGTGGTTGCGGCAACAGACCGTTCTTCAGCAGTCGGTCGCTTTCCAGAGCGTTGTTGATCAGGTACTTGATGGGTGGAAAGGCGTCGAATAAGTCCCGGTACGCCGTCAGTTCGCTGATGTAGGGAACTTCCTTGGTGACTGCGTGTGCCTTTTTGACCCGTTTTTTTAGTTGTTTGAGTTTCTTTGGATTCATATGCTCACTACTTGATGTTTAAATCTAATTGTTCTTGTTGCTTGCCGTAGAACTTGTCGGTATCACGGCGGTTGTGCTTACCCTTTAAGTAGCCGTCGACGAGTTGGAAAATTTCGTAGCGGTCATCATTATCGAGGGGTGTTTGGTTGAAGGTTAATTGCTTGTTGGAGAAAAACAACTTTCCGAGGTCCATGTCGTCACGGTCAGTCTTCCCGGTCAGGTAATCGAGACTGACATCGAAGAATTCCGCAAGCTTTCGGGCTTCGACATATGATGGGGTTCGGATTCCCCGTTCCCAATTACCGATTTGAGATGGGGTATTTTCGTTTTCGCCTTCACTGAGATTTTGGTTGAGGCCTTCTGCGAGCTGCTTTAATGTCAGCTTTTGCCCCTTGCGCAGAGCCTTTAAACGTTCAGGGAACATAATCTCATCTCCTCTTAGTTAATACTAATTTCTATTCTACCATTTACGCCGGCGTTTTATTACAAAAGTAACAGAAAGTGTGATAAAATATTTTCACGATATTTTACGACATGGGGTTAAGTATTTTGAAAAATAATAACAAGAAAAAACACCGGGTACTCAAGTGGTCACTTGGCGGCCTGGTGACGATCATCGTGATTGCGCTTTTTGGTGCCGGAGCCTACTTCTTCAACGTTGCGATGGTTCCAAGTCACAAGTCATTCATTCATAATTCCGACCGCATCAGTAAGTCTGACCCGCTCTACAGCCAAAAGATGTGGTTCAAGCATGCGCACAAGGACAAGTGGACGATGAAGTCAGCAAGTGGCAACTACCGCTTAGTGGCCGACTACATTCCTGCCGATCACAAGACGACCAAGAATGTGGTGATCCTCCACGGTTTCATGGGCCGGAAAGAAAAGATGGCGGAGTACGGCACGATGTTTCACCAACTCGGCTACAACGTCTTGATGCCTGACGCACGGGCACACGGTGAGAGCCAAGGTAAGTTCATCGGCTACGGTTGGCCAGAACGTTACGATGTGCGAAAATGGACTAAGAAGCTGATCGCAAAGAACGGTCAAGATAGCCAAGTGGTAATCTTCGGTGTCAGCATGGGTGGTGCGACGACGATGATGACCAGTGGGATCCAGTTGCCAAGCCAGGTCAAGGCGTTCGTGGAAGACTGTGGTTACGATTCACTCAATGACGAGCTGAACTACGAAGCCGGCAACCTCTACAACATCCCAACCGTCATCCGCGCACCATTGATTGGGACTTTGAGCCTGATCAACCGCTTCGAAAATGGCTTCTTCACTAGCCAAGCCAGCGCAACGGCAATGCTGAAGAAGAACCACCGCCCAATGATGTTCATCCACGGGACCAAGGATACCTTCGTACCAACGCGGATGGTCTACAAGAATTACCGGGCAACCCAGGGACCTAAGAAGCTCTGGTTGGTCAAGAACGCTCCACACGCGGCTTCATTCGACAAGAACCCGACCGAATATCCAAAGCAGATCGAGCGGTTCTTGAATCAATACATTAAGTAATGGGGAAAGTTATGTTTGCTGAAATTATGGTCTGGATTATCGCCATCGAACACATTGGGATCATGCTGCTTGAGATGTTTGCGTCACCTGAAAAACAGGCGGAGGCATTCGATATGTCAGCAGAGTTCACGCGACAACCAGCTGCAAGGGTCACACTAGCTAACCAAGGAATCTACAATGGTGCCTTGGGTGCAGTGATGATCGCTGCCAAGTGGGTAGTCCCAGCTGCCAGCGTCATGGTGGTTTGGCAACTACTCTTGATTTTCGTGATGGTCGTTGCCATTTACGGTGGCCTGACCGCGACGAAGAAGATTTTACTTTTACAATTCCTGCCAGCACTGATCGCGTTCGTGTTGACACTGGTATAAGAAAAGGTGAGTACGCTTTAATGTGTACTCACCTTTTTGATTATTCTAATGATTGTGCGTAAACCAGTTCGTCGGTCGAAATCTGTTCGTTCAAGGCGTTGGCGAGGCCCTGTGAGAGCTTGCCGGCAGCGAGTTGTTCTTGAACGTAGGAGTGTTCGACTTGGAATGCCTGGATGAAGAGACTGGTTGCGATATCGTCATTGATCTGTTGCTTGCGACCAAACATGTGACGCTTGTTCAGGTAGATCCGCTTTACCAGTGAAATTTCGTTGACGTTATCTGCGGATGAGATTTCACGCAGGTATTCGTCGACGTTCTTGTAAATTGCGTTTTGGACCATATCCATCTGCTTGCGGGCACTCTTAACCATCTGCATGTGTACATCGTGGCTATCCAGAGGTCCGCGGGTGGCTTGCTGACGGATCCGCCGTTTACGAGCGTGACGCCACTTGATCCGGTGCCAGATGATTACCCAGGAGTGGAAGAAACCGTGACGGCTCTTACGGAAAACAGAGTGTGCGATCAGATCACAGTAGTATTGAGCCTGTTGTTCTGAAATCACTTCGTCTTCGGTCAGTTGGTCCAAGGTCGAAAGTTCAATTTGCCGGGTCTTATTGACGAGCTCTTCAAACTTCTCTTTGTCAAAGGTGTGGAATTGTTCCGCCTGGCTTCCCAGTTGGTCGGCTACCATTGACCGTTCATGAGGGTTAGAATCGTCTTCGTGTAACTTATTGATCGCATAGTGGACGGCCTTGTTGAGGGCATCGCGGAATTCTTCTTCCGTGTAGTCCTGTGACTTCGGTGGCAAGACGATTGGATAGATAATTGCCCCGACCGTCATACTGATGATGATCACGAATGAAGCAATCAGGATCATCGTGTTCCGCAGTTCGAACGGCTGGTTGTTAACGGTCACTGGCAAGGAGAATGCCAAGGCCAGCGTGATTGTACCGTGGACACCACCGACCGCCATCAGGAAACTGTCGCGGTTGAGGTTTTCCCGCTTGGATTGAATGTTCACAAATTGCATCCGCGTCCAGACAAAACGCAGGAATGTCATGATGATGTAAAGCAAGAGCCCAATTCCAAACAGGTAGAGCAGGCTCCGGGTCGCAGTACGTTGGAGCACGTGGGGAAGCATCACACCGAGCAAGACGAACACAATCCCGTTCAAGGCGTCGGAAATAATCTTCCAAATCGTCGTCGTCGCCATCTGGACCTTAGTAGAAGTCAAACGGAGACGGTCGTAGAGGATACTGTGGACGATCCCGGCAGAAACAACTGCGAGGATTCCGGAAAATCCGAGCTCTTCAGCGAGCCAGTAAACCACAACAGGAGTCATGACGTTGATTGGAATTACGATTGAACCGATATCAACGTACTTGCGCATCAAACGTTGACGCAGGATGATCACGAGGTTACCCATGATCGCACCAAAGATAATCCCACCAAAGAAGACATAAGCAAAGAACCACAAACCGTGCCCAATGGAGAAAGTCCCGGACATGTAGGCGGTCAGTGATAAGTCTAAGAGCACGATACCAGAAGCGTCGTTGAAGAGTGATTCGTATTCCAGAGCGTCATTGACATTTTCCGGAATCTCCATGTTGACTGTCAAAGACTTCACAGCGACGGCATCGGTCGGGGTGATGATGGCAGCCATCAAAAATGCAAGGCTCAGTGGAAAGAGATCTGGCATGAATCCATGCAGGATCTCCCCAGCAAACAGTACCGTCACGAGAGCGAGCGTAACTGAAATAGAGAAAATCGAACGATAATTGCGCGTCAAGCGACGGAATGACTGATTCGACCCATCATTAAACAGCAGCGGTGCAATCACCACCATCATGAAGAGCTCAGGGTGCATCGTGAAGTTCGTCTGTGCCACTGGAATCGACGTCAAAAGCACCCCAGAAATAATCTGCATAATCGATAATGGAAGCTTGGGATAAATCAAGTGGATGATGTTCGCAATGACGACCGCAGAGAATAATAAAATTGTTCCGATAAGTATGGCCATGTATGATCCCACCTTTGTAGAGAAATTAAAAAGGACGAGACATGATGCCTCGCCCACAAATATGTGTCAAAATTTGTGTTTATTCTCGACCAATCAGCATCTTAACGCCCATTGCAACATTGTAGATAAAAAGCAAAAGGGCTGCGAGCAATGCAAATGTTAATAGGATACCGAATAGTATTCCCGTCAATCGAGATGTCAGACTGAGGGAGATAATCAAAATCGCAAAAATGAAGTACAAAGCTGGGAAAATTTGACTCCAGAAAGCCTTCATCGCGTTTGTCTTAATCGAGTGGTCGCAATCAGTATTCTTGGCCACAACCCACACAATCAGTGGGAAGAGAACTGGCATGAAGAAGATGCTGAAGTACGACAGCGCGTTCACAATTCTGGTTGAAAAACTATTATTCATTCTCATATCCTTCCTTTATATCTATTATGCAAGATTAGTTAAGGAAGCGCAATTAATAAAGGTTGAATTACAATGATGATTCCACAAAAGATGGCCCAATCGCTTGAACGGAGTGGAATCTGCCGTGCTGCTGTCCGTGCTTGTCCTTCGACAAAACCATGTGTTTCCATCGCCTGTGCCAGTTGGTCGGACCAGGAAATGGCAGACAGAATTGCCTTGAAGTACAGGGTGGGTGACCACCAGTGGAGGTTGACACCCCGCATTTGTCCCGCAACCCTGATCATTTTGACCGCATTTGTCACCCGTGGCACAAGATTCAAAGCTGCTAAGAACCCGTACGCGAACTTGCTTGGTAGGTGACAATTTTGTTCCAGTGAATGGATCAAAGCAAGTTTGTCCGTCGTCAGTGTCACCGCAGTCCCAACCGTCACGTAGCAGTACAGCCGGCTCACCAGTACCCAGGCAAAGTGGATGTCCTTGTTGGGCGCAAAGAATGCGATGGTGGAGAAGAGCGCGGCGGCGGGGATGACCGTGACCAGGAGTGGGACGATCAGTTTGGAGATTATTACCCGGGAAATAATGAGATAGACTAACGCGGCGCCAATGATGATCAGGTTAACGGTCAGGTGGGTCGTGAAGGTGATTTCCATGGAGACGATCACCGCTAAGAAGAGTTTCAGACTAGGATTCATGAGCGGCTCCTTTCTGGTAAACCAAATTACCGTCCTTCATCGCCAGGTGGTAGTCGACCAGATCGTCAATGTGGTTGAGTTGGTGGCTGACTACCAGGATCGTTTGCGGATGGTGGCTCTGTGAATCCTTAATGAGGGTGAAGACGGACCGGAGCGATTTTTCATCGAGCCCGGCAAACGGTTCATCCATCAGTAGCACAGATTGGCCCATCATCAGCATCACCAGCAGTTGCAACTTCTTCTTTTGCCCGCCCGAGAGCGAGTAGACGACCCGGTCCTCCATGCCAGACAGGTTGAGGAGGTCCAGTGCGTCGGCAAGTTGGTCAATCAGGTAGGCGTTGGTGCCGTGCTTCTTGCTCAGGGCCAGCTCTTCGCCAACCGTGACGGAGAGGAACTGGTCGTTGGCTTCCTGGAAGACGAGGCCGAGGACGTTGCGGTAGTGTCGGGCCTTGATCGCCTGGATGTCAGCGCCCAGGTAGTCGATCTGGCCGTCGTATGGCAGGAGCTTGGCCAGGGCCTTAAAGAAGGTGGATTTGCCACAGCCGTTGGGACCGGTGATCAGGGTCGTCTTGCCTTCGTAGATCGTGAGGGCGGGGATGTCGACGAGTCGGCTGCAGTTGCGGTCGATGCCGAGTGAGTTGATGGTGAAGGCTTCCGGATCGTCCGTGCTTGGCGTCGCAGTGTGGAGCGGACGGTTGGCCAGGTCATCGGCGGCTTGCAGGAAGGTTTGTCCCTGGGTGGCGTCGAGTTGGTCAATCTGGCCCCGTTCGAAGCGGTAGACGGTCGGGTGGAGTTCCTGGTAGCCGTGGCAGTCGTGGTCGGCAATCAGGATCGTGACGCCCTGGTTGATCAGGGTTTTAAGCTGTTTGATCAGGAACTGCCGGCTGGCTTCGTCAATCGATGCGAAGGGTTCGTCGAGCAGGAGAATTTGGGCCTGCCGCGCCACTACTACCGCCAAGGCGACACGCTGTTGCTGGCCACCGGAGAGGGTCGTGACGTTGCGGTCGGCGAACTCTGCGATGTCAGCAAATTCTAGCGCCTCCTGGATCCGTGACGGCATCTGGTCAGCGGGCACCTGTTCGTTTTCCAGGACGAATTCAAGCTCGTGCCGGGGTGTGTCGAGGGCAAACTGCATCAGGGGGTCCTGAAATAGCATCCCGACTTTTTCGTCCGCGACCGTGATTTTACCAGCTGTCACCGCACCGCCGTACTTTGGCAGCAGGCCCGCGATCAGACGCAAAAAGGTCGACTTCCCACACCCGGATGGCCCGGTCAAAAGCGACACAGAGCCAGCCGCAAAGCTAGTGTTCACGCCTGCCAAAACCGGATCCTGTCCATCGAAGGCAAATGTCAAATTGTCAACAGAAATTAGTTTCATAGTTAGTCCTTAATTAAGTGGGCACGCTTGAGCAAGTTGGCGATCAACTTAACCAACACACCAGAGAAGATGAACATTGACAGGAACCGTACCACGAATAAGGTCAGGTTCATGGAAGTAGAGAAGTGGTCGTAACCGTTTCTGAACCAGTCCCAGCCAAATGTGATAAGGGTTGCGAAGACGCTAGTGATCACAAGCGTCAGCCAGTTGTAGATCTTGTAGAAGGTGACGGTGAAACCCAGTTCGGTCGCGATTCCTTGGACACAACCGGAGATCAGGTTAACCGCACCCCATTGGTTACCGAGGAACATTTCGACAGCGGCACCGAGGAATTCACCCAAGAATGATGAGCCAGGGATCCGCAACAAGAATCCGGCGAGGGGACCGGCCATGCACCAGATCCCAATCGTCAGGTCGTTTGCCAAGGGTCCGTAGCCAGTCGGGGTCAGCACAACAGAGAGAATGTTGTACAAAAATCCCGTGGCGTAGTAGATAACACCGAAGATAATAGCGATCAGCGCCAACAAAATAATGTCGCGCAAGTGGAAAATACGTTTGGTCATAGTAGACACTCCTTAAAATTATTGATTAAGGATGTCATGGCAAAAATAAAACCCCGCAATGCAAATAAGCATACGAGGTCGTTTATTGAAGCCATATTGAATAGAATGAAAATCGATCCTTCCTCCGCTGGTATTAGCCAGTTCAGGTTCAATGGGTATAATCTCAGCCACAAAGGCACCCCAGACATCGTATTAATCTAGGGAAAATTATACTGACAAAATTTGAATTAATCAAACTATAAGTGTTTAGATTGTCGCAAATCTGTTGTAGAATAACCACTATCAACTACTACTCAAGGAGGGGAACATGACTGGATTAACATTTTTTATCGTATTAGTTTTGATTGGCCTGGTCGCTGGGATTGTGAGCGCAGCAGCCGGACTAGCCTCACTGGTATCCTATCCAGCCTTGTTAGCGATGGGCTTGCCACCAGTGATTGCCAACGTTACGAGTGCCTGGTCGACTGTCGGGAGCGGCTTTAGTTCCGTTTTCGCGTCAGCTAGGGAGCTCCGTGATGACAAGAAGCAGATGTTTTTAATCATCCCGTTTGTCTTCGTTGGTTCAATCATCGGGGCGATTATGCTCTTCGTATTACCCGGGAAATTTTTTCAAGACATGGTACCGGTCTTCATCGGAATCGCCGGCCTGATCTTGATTTCACCACACCATCACGATGACGGGGATGAAGAAGGTGCGGAAATGCTCCACCAACACGCCGGACCAATGATGGCAACGATGATCGGTGTCTTCTGTGTCGGAGTCTACGCCGGATTCTTCAACGCCGGTGCGGGGGTAATGATGTTGACACTTCTCTCCGTGGTCAACCGTAAGAAGAGTTTCGCTGTCAATAACGCATTAAAAAACGTCGCTATGACCGTGACAAACACGATGGCAGTAATCATCTTCGCCTTCGAAGCCAAGACAGAGTGGGCGTTCGTAATCCCACTTTTCCTGGGAAATGTTTTTGGCGGAATTCTCGGACCAATCATTGTTCGGCACCTGCCAGACCGCTTGATGAAAGTCCTCGTTGGTATCGGGGCCCTCATCCTGGCGATCTCACTAACTATCAGAAATTTTGCATAAGAAAAGGACGAGAAATTTTCTCGTCCTTTTTCGTTTACTTAGCTTGCTTTAAGATGTTGTTCATGCCGATGTGGACCATGTTCTTAACCGCAGTGGAAGTGAAGAAGGCCACGTGAGGAGTGATGATCACGTTTGGCATCGCAACCAATTCCTTGTAGTCGTCTTGCACTTGAGCTTCCGGCGTGTTCTTCCGGAAGTACAATTCTTCGTTGGTGATGGTATCCAGACCAGCACCAGCAATTTCACCTTGCTTCAGAGCGTCGATCAAAGCGGCTGTGTCGACCAGGCCACCACGACCCATGTTGATCAAGATCGCGTTTTTCTTCATCGCCTTCAGTTGGGCGGCACCAATCATGTTGGCGGTTTGTGGCGTCATTGGCAGGTGGAGTGAAAGGATGTCGGATTCGGCGATCACGTCATCCAGGTCCTTAAATTCTGCAATTGATTCGAGTTCTACCTTAGGACTGCGGTTGTAGGCGACCACCTTTGCACCGAGCGCGCGGTACAGACGGGCTGTTTCGGCACCGATATTACCCATCCCGATGACACCGACAGTCAGGTTGAAAATTTCGTTACTGAGCAGCGCAGGATCGAGGCTGAACTTACCCTTGGCCATCTCGGCTTGGTATTCACCGATCCGACGCAGAAGTGACAGCGCTTGGGTCAATCCCATTTCTGCGATCGCGCGTGGTGAGTAAATTGGCACGTTGGTAACAGCGATGTCGTACTTCTTGGCGGCAGCGAAATCGATGAAGTCCACTCCGGCAGAACGAACACCGATGACCTTGATTCCCATCTCGTGAGCGGTCTTGTAGAAGTCATCGTCACCGAGCTTTCCGGGTTGGTTAACACAGATCCCAAAGCTACCTTCCGCCTTTGCCAAGTTGTCGATGGACAGTGGTTCGTGAATCAATTCGACATCAACGTCGTGTTCATCGATCCATTTTTCAAAGTATGGCATTTCTGCGGATGCGACACTATATACCGTAATTTTCATTGTAGGGTTCTCCTTTAATAATCTTTATATTGAATTTTACCAAAATAAAAAGCTACTGACATCTAATCAGTAGCTTTATGCGTAATTAGTGTTGCTTAAATAAGTTAGTTAAGTGATCCATGAAGACCTTCAAGTAACGTTCCTTGTCGACGTTCACGGCGATCTTGACGTTAGGGTTAGGGTCGTTTAACTTGGCGTTGTCACCAATTGTCCGACCGTAGAAAGGACTGTCTTGATCGTATTCACAACGCAAGAAGAGGCTGATTGTGGATACGAATGATGGGTCGATACCAACACCGACAGCAAGTGGGTCGTGAAGGGCGCAACCACGCTTGTCGATGTCCAAGTTGTAGTAGGCGTCGATGTAGAAGTGGGTGATGTCTGCGTAGGCCTTACCAGCTGCAGTGCCGAGATCACGCCATTGTTGGGTTTCCTTCTTAGTAAGGAGGGTCCGTAAAGTAACGTCCAAACCAACCATAGTCAGCTTCATGCCGGACTTGAATACTTCGTCAGCAGCCTTAGCATCTTGGTTGATGTTAGCTTCAGTAGCTGGAGTAACATTACCGTCAACAGTCAGCGCACCACCCATGAAGGTCACGTTACCAATCAAGTTGGCGATTTCAGGGTCCTTCTTCAAAGCTGCGGCCAAGTTAGTCATTGGGCCAGTAGGGATGATGATGAGATCCTTGTTGTACTTGTGGGCTGCTTCGATGTAGAAGTCAACACCAGATTGTTCTTCGATTGCGCGTTGTGGCTTTGGCAATTCAACATCACCAATACCGTTGTCACCGTGGATGTCCTTGGAAACTTGCATTACGTCGAAGTGGTCGGAAGTGCTTGAGTGTGGTAAGCCCTTGAAGACAGGAATATCAGTGTGTCCTAACAATTCCAAAAGCTTCAAACTGTTTTCGGCACAGATGTCGAGTAAGTTGTTACCATATGAGCTAACGATACCGATCAAATCAACTTCAGGATCTGCCAGTGCGTAGGCGATGGCTAATGCGTCGTCAACACCAGTATCCAAGTCAAGGATCATTTTATATTTTGCCATGAGACAATCCCTCCAAAATTACTTTATGCGTCTATTTTAAGTTACTTCTAGGCCAATTACAACGGCAAAGAAAGCGCTTGTAAAACTATTTTATCACCGTAATATCAACTAGTCAAACCTTTTACCAAACCCCGGTCACGGATCCAAAAATCCAACGCGAGGCGGGTTAATGCTATAATTAAGGCAGTAACTGACGAAAGGAAAATGAATATGGCTGAAGAAATGTATGACGTAACAATTATCGGTGGGGGTCCGTCCGGGATGTTCGCTGCCTTTTACTGTGGTCTTCACGAACTTAAGGCGCAGTTGATCGAAAGCTTGCCACAACTGGGTGGACAGGTGGCAGCCCTGTATCCTGAAAAGAAAATTTGGGATGTGGCGGGGATGCCAGGTGTTGCGGGTCAACAATTAATCGACAGTCTCAAGCAACAAATGGACGTGGCGCCAATCGACCAATTCTTAAACGAAACCGTGGATGACGTGATCAAGGAAGACGACGGTACCTTTACCATCAAGTCAGCAACACGGACATCACACTCCAAGGCCATCATCATCGCCCTGGGGAATGGTGCCTTCACACCACGGAAACTTAGCATTGACGGCGCCGAACAGACAGAAGGTAAGCAACTTCACTACTTTGTTTCACACGCTGCGGATTACGCGGGTCAACGGGTTGCTGTCCTCGGTGGTGGTGATTCTGCCATCGATATCGCACTGATGTTGGAACCAATCGCCAAGGAAGTCAGCCTGGTTCACCGGCGTGACGAATTCCGCGGATTGGAACACACCGTCCACCAACTCCGCGAATCCAAGGTCAAGATCATGACGCCGTATCTGCCAAAGGAAATCAAGGTCGAAGATGATGACAGTGTGACCTTGGAACTGAAGAAACGGCGCAGTGACGATATTGAAGAACTCAATGTCGATCAATTAATTGTTAACTACGGATTCACTTCCGACAACGCAGCCTTAAACAAGTGGTCATTGGATCTGGCCAGCGACCGGAATTTGATCCAGGTTGATTCCACCATGAAGACTAGTGTGGATGGCGTTTACGCGGTCGGGGATGGTGTTACGTATCCAGGTAAGGCGGCCTTGATCGCTGCGGCCTTTGGTGAAGCACCAACTGCAGTTACTGCTGTTGCCAAGGCATTGTACCCTGATAAGAAGATGGGGATGCACTCAACATCCATGAATGTAGGTAAATAATCACGAATGGGCTTGAAATAAAGCTCGTTTTTTATTGAAATCATCCCGAAACATCTATAGAATATTAATGATTTCGGTAAAAATGAAAGCGAGGATACATTGTGAGAAAGATCAAAGCAATTTTATGCGCTGTTGTATGCGCGCTAACCCTTGTGGCAGTAAGCTGCAACAACCTGGGGGGGGGGGCGTTTGGGCTTCTAAGCAAACCCAACATATGCGGACTCCAATAGACTGGAAGAAGTCATCGGAGACTGTCCCATACCCTGATTTAAAAGCTGCAAAAAATCTCTGGATTAAGGTGAGCTTAAAAGGCAACCGGACCTATATTTACGACGGCAAGAAAGTCATCTACACCATGTACAGCACTGGTGGTGTATACGAACTCAACAAGAAGACCGGCAAGAAGGAAAGCACGACGCCTACTGGCACCTTCTACATCCAAAATGAACGTGGTGAAAGCTTCTACAACGCCTCATTGAAGGAAGGAGCTAACTACTACGTTTCATGGAAGGACCACGGTGTCTACCTCTTCCACAGTGTCCCAACCGGCGCGGACGGCCAATACGAAGTTAAAGAGGCCAAGAAGCTCGGTAAGAACCAAGGATCACACGGTTGTATCCGTTTATCCGTGGCGGATGCAAAGTGGTTCCACGACAACGCTCCTGTTGGTACGAAAGTTGTAATTGCTGATAAGTAAATTAAGGCTCCAGGTTTCCTGGGGCTTTTTGTGTGTTAAATCGGGGTTTCCAAACATTCATGGTTACTAAAAATCAAAATATGAGAATGGAGTATATATTGTGAAACTCAAATTAAAGCATTTAACATTCATCGCACTTTTCGTCTTTGCACTCGGGATGGCCATGACTAGTAAGCCGGCTACTGTTACTGCCGCTGACAAGCCTAGCCATATGCGGACACCAATCGACTACCGCAAGCCATCCGAAACCGTTGCATACCCAGACCTGCAAGCAGCCAAGAACCTCTGGATTAAGGTTAGCATCAAGAAGTGTCGTGCCTACATTTACGACGGCAACAAGTTGATCTACACCATGTACTGCTCAGCTGGTGTTTACGAAAAGGACGCCAAGACTGGCAAGATGGTAAGCAAGACCCCAACTGGTACTTTCCACATCCAAAGCCAACGTGGTGCGAAGTTCTTCAACTCCGAAGTCCAAGTCGGCGCTAATGACTATGTATCCTGGAACGGAAATGGTGAATACCTCTTCCACAGTGTTCCAACCGATAAGAACGGTAACTACATGAAGAAGGAAGCCGCAAAGCTCGGTAAGACCCAAGCTTCACACGGTTGTATCCGTCTTTCCATCCCTGATGCCAAGTGGTTCCACGACACAGTTCCAACTGGTACCAAGGTTGTCGTAGTTGATAAGTAATCCATTGTCCCAGAGCGATCTGGGGCTTTTTTATTTGGCTAATGTCAACCGGTTAACATATTTTTTGAAAAACATGGTTATCGGTATTAATATCGTGTTAGAATGATGAGCAAGTATTTATGGGAGAAAGGATGGTGCAAATGTCTGCGGTAAAAGAATTTGATGCCAAAAAGACTGTCAAGTCAGTATTTGTCGCCTTGATGTATGGACTCTTATCGGCGATCGCAATTAACGATTTTCTGAACGTGGTGAACTCGTATTCGACCGGGATCCTCGGTATTTCACAGTTAATCCACGCTCTGGTACCCCACGTTAGTATGTCCGTGCTCGTGGCGGCCTTCAACGTGCCACTGTTCCTGTTCGCTTGGAAAGTCTTTGGTTTCAGATACATCATTTTTTCCGGAATCGCTGTCCTTTCCAACGTTATCTTTTTGAGCATCGTGCCCTCAATTGTACTGGTCAAGGATCCACTGACCTGTGCGGTGATCGGTTCATCGATGGTCGGTTTCTCAGTCGGTTGGTGTTTTAACAACGGCTTTACGACTGGTGGTATCGATATCATCATCACATATTGCCAACGCCGCTTCCACAAGAATGTCGGCTTCTTCTCCATCCTGATCAACGGCTTTATCCTGCTCTTGACGCTGATCTTCTTCGGTCCCGGCCGGATCACTTACTCTCTGATCGGTATGGTGATCAATAATGTCATGATGGACTACGCCTTTGTTTCACAGACTGACGTGATGGTAATCATCTTCACTAAGAAGGCAAAGGAAGTTACCAAAGAACTGCGCCTCTTCAATCACGGGGCCACAATCCTCAATGGTAAGGGTGTCTACACTGGAGAAAATACCGATGTCATCATGGTCGTAACGCCACGTGGTCAGGTTAACCTGCTGCGGGGGCTGGTTCGTTCGCAGGATCCAAATGCCTTTATGAGTATTCAAAAGTCCGATGTCGAACAGGGAGCTTACACAAGATATTCACTTTAAAACGCAAAATGGTGTGCACCGCAATCGTGCGGTAGCACACCATTTTTTTACTTGTTATTCGCATCCGGGTTGGTAATTTGAATCCGGTTTGAATCAGTTGAAGAGTGGTCACGTTCTGGAGCATCAGTACTGTAATCGTTGGCAGTCGACTTATTGCCATTCTTACTGTAGAGACTCGTAGATTTGTGTCCCTTCTTCTTTTCGATCTTTTCAGCCCGTTTCAGACCATTCGAGTAGTTGTAGTTGGCTGGGTTTACAGCCTTGAATCCCTTTGGATGGTAGAAACGCAGCAGGTTCTTTTCGTTTAGTGAATCGGACAAGCTGAGTTCCTTAGTGACAAATTCTTGATCCTTCTTCAGCTTTTCTTGTTGTTTCTTAGTCAACTTAGCAAGCTTCCCAGTCTTATTACTGTAGATCTTGCCGCTGAGACTCGTGTAGTGAGGTGTCACGAAGTCCTGGTTTCTGAATGCCACGAGCTGCTTGTGTTGCTTAGAGAAGAGGTCGGTACCGAATTGGATATAACGGTGCGTGCTGATCCCCAGCAGGTGAAGCAGGGTAGGCAAGACATCGACTTCACCACCGTACGTATGGTAGATCTTCCCTTGTCCACCAGAGTTTGGAATGACGAACATCAGTGGAACACGTTGCAGTTGCGCATTATCGAAGTCAGTCCAATCGTCGGAATTCTTGCCGAGCACGGATGCCAGGCTGGTGTTTTCACTGTTGGAAATTCCGTAGTGGTCACCGTAGATCATGATCAGTGAGTTCTCGTACAAGCCAGACTTCTTGAGGTAGTTGAAGAATTCTTGTAAGGATTGATCAAGGTAGTGAGCGGTCACGAAGTAATTATCGACGTTATCGTCACCAGTGTCGGTCGTTTGGAAGTTAGAATCCTTGTCTTCGTCGTCGAGGGTGTAAGGGAAGTGGTTAGTAACCGTGATGAACTTCGCGTAGAACGGTTGTTGCAGGTGCTGCAGGTACTTCACAGAATCGTTGAAGAGCAGCTTATCCTTGAGCCCGTATCCCGTGGCCTTATCACCAGAAGTGTCGTAGTAACTAGCGTCGAAGAAGTATTGGTAACCGAGGTTCTTGTAGACGTTATTACGGTTCCAGAAACTAGCGACGTTCCCGTGGAAGACGGCACTAGTGTATCCAGCCCGTTGATTCAGAATCGCTGGTGCCCCTTGGAAGGTGTTGTCACTCCCCAGTGTGGCGAAGAGTGAACCCTGTTGGAGCCCAAAAGTACTGGTTTCCAGCATGTTTTCGGCATCAGAGGTCTTACCCTGGCCGACTTGGTGGAAGAAGTTGTCGAAGGCGTAGGTGTCCTTGCTGTGGTAGAGCGAATTGAGAAAAGGTGTAACTTCCTGGTTGTTAATCTTCTTATCGATCAAGAATTGTTGGAAACTTTCCAGGTGGATGATGATCACGTTACGACCCTTTGCAATCCCAAACATCGATGAATTTGGCTTGGCGTAGATCTTGTCGGTGAATTTCTTGACCTTTTCTAATTCTTCCTTGGTGGCACTCTTACGCAGGTTATTGATGTGCTCAGATTTGACCAAATCATATCCTGTGAAGGCATCCACACCCAGGTATTTCACGATGTAAGTCCGGTCAAACGTCCGCGTCAAAAGCTGTGGTCGGTCCATTTCTGCAAATGACAAGTTGACCCCAAAGAGCGCCAGTGACATGGAAGTGAACGCAAATGACAGGTGAGATGCGAGTGCGCGTTTGTCAAAGCGGATCACACGGAAGAGCATCAATACTAAGATCACGACGATATCAACCCAGTAGAGGATATCGTGGGGGTCAGTCAGCGCAAGCGAACTCCCGCTGAGCCCTTGGTTTACCTTGGAGTAACCCGTCATCGTCGCGATGGTCATGAAGTCCGTGAATTCGCGGAAGTAGATGACATTGAGGTATAAGAGCAGCGTGTTGGCGATGTGGAGCCCCATCAAGAGGGGATAAAAGAAGCGCGCACGCTTGAGGTAAAATGCGAAACTGTAGATTAAAGCGGTCACGGCGAGCGGGTTAATCAGTAAGATCAGGTATTGAAAAAGTCCCGTCGCACCGAGCTTGAAATCGGTGAAGTAAGCAAATAAGGTTTTTAACCAAAAAAGAACGACCAGGACGGTGAATAAGCCAATCCGGGTGTTCACGAATTTGCCTAATTTTTTCATTAGGAAGATTCCTCACAATCATTTTTTCGAAATAGTAAATCAAAACTATTTTATCACAGATTGCATGAAAACACTTTGCGCGTTCTAATCGTAGTGAAAATTTAAGCTTATCTCCGCAAGTGATACAATGGAGTCAGGAGGCGATCACGTTGACAAAACTGAATTTATACTTAGTACGGCATGGCCAAACTTACTACAACATCTACAACAAGCTCCAGGGTTGGTCTAACTCTCCTTTGACGGACAAGGGGAAGGAAAATGCGACCGCGGCTGGTGAACGCCTGAAGGATATTCACTTTGCGGCGGCCTTTTGTAGCGACACGACGCGGGCGATGGAGACCATCCAGACGATTCTCGACCTCAACCAGGCTGATTCAGTCAAGTCTCCGAAAACGTCGCCATATTTCCGCGAAGAATTTTACGGATCATATGAAGGTACCAACATGGACGTCGCTTGGTACAACGCTGGTGCGCCACACGGGTTCAAGACCTTCAAGGACATCGTGACCGCGCACTCGATTGGAACGGCGAAGGATTGGCTGAAGGACGCCGACCCATTCCACGATGCCGAAAACAACCAGGAGTACTGGGCACGTGTCGACAAGGGGATTGAATTGATCAAAAACGCCGACTTGCCTGATGGCGCAAACGTCCTCTGGGTCAGCCACGGCAACACCCTGTTGAGCCTGGTCGAACGCTTTGGCGAGGGCAAATACGACGTCACAGTCCGTCCCGACAACGGCAGTCTTACCAAGATGTGCCTGGATGACGGCAAGATGACGATCGTTGAATACAATAAGTAAAATCTGCTGGTGGTGCTGGATGAAAAATCCGGTACCACTTTTAATTTTAAAAGGGTATAATTGATTCGATTCTCACTAAAAGGAAGTAAATTTATGTCTAAGTTTAAGACGCACATAAAGCACGAAACTGCGGTATGGGAAAAGAACCAGGCCAAGGAATTGGAGAAAATTAAGGAGTCACAAAAGCACCTGATTTACAACGTGGCGGCTTATGTCCTGATTTCAATTCTAGAATTCGTTTTGGCCGAAATTTCGAAGTCACAAACGTTGCGGGCCGATGCCTTGAACAACCTGTCCGGTATTATCTCGACAGCGCTGTTGATGATTGGGATGCACATCGCCACGGACATGGATGATGATGATATCATTGGTGCCCGTTTGCCAGACAGTAATTACCAGGAAAAGATGGGAACGGACCAGCGTGTACAATTCGTCCGCTGGCGCTACGAAACAATCTTTTCACTCGTGACCGCTGTCGTGATGGTCGGAATCGCCGTCAGTGTTGTCATCAGCGGGATCAAGTCACTGATGAATCCGGACAGTCGCGTCATCCCTGAACCAGTTGCGCTGGTCGGTGCCGGGGTTGCCTCGGTGATCATGCTGGTGGTTTGGTACATGAACCGCAAGACCGGTCGTCGCCTCCAAAACGCTGCACTGCTGGCATCTGCACAGGATAGCCTGTCCGACGCCTTCACTAGTATCGGTACGTTGGTTGCGATTGGTGGGGCACTGCTGTTTAAGCTGTCCTGGCTCGATGGTGTGACCAGTATTATCGTCGGTTTCTTCATCTTCTATTCTGGGATTAAGATCTTCCAGGAAGCCAGCTTGAACCTGACCGACTACTTTGACCCCGAAGCCGAGCGTGAATACTACCACGCGATCATGGATTTTCCGAAGATTCGCAAGGTGACGGAATTAAAGGCCCACTACAACGGGGATGTCGTTACCCTCGACGCCACTGTGATGGTCAATTCCAAGATGACGGTGCTGGAGAGTTTCCAACTGTCAGAACGGATCGAACATATGCTACTCGAAAAATTTGGGATTATCGACGCCGATATTTCCTTCATTCCCGACCCCAAGACCTTCAAGGATAAGGATGTTAAGGGCCGGATATAAAAATAAGGTCGTAAGCCAATGGTGGTTTACGACCTTTTGAATTTTAAATTATTGCTTGTCCTTGGCCCACTTCAGACCGATGCCAGAAAATCCACTGATGATGGAGAAGACTGGGGAGAAGAGGGAGAAGAAGACGAATGGTAAGAAGTGCATGATCGGAACGCCGAGGGTAGATGCGGCGAATGATCCGGCGACACCCCATGGAATCAGGTAGTTGATAACACTACCACCATCTTCCAGAACCCGACTCAAGGCCAGTTCATCGAGGCCAATCCGAGCAAATGCTGGCTTGAATGCCTTACCTGGAAGGATTACTGACAGGTATTGTTCACCGACGAAGAGGTTGATGCCGATACCGGAAAGAATTGTGGTAGTCACCAGTGCGCCTGGCTTCTTCAGGTGCTTAACGAGTGGTTCCATAGCGGATTGAACAACATTAAATTTCATCAAGATCCCACCGAGTGAGAGGGTGACGATAATCAGTGAGACGGTTGCCATCATGCTGGTGATTCCACCACGAGAGAGCAAGGCGTTAACTGAGGCGTTGTTCGTGTGGGCCACGAAACCGTCGCTAATCAAACTAGTCAGTGACTTGAATGATTCGTGTGGGTTTTGGATAAAGATCATGATCACAGTTACGATGATGTTTAAGAACAGCGTTGGGATGGCGGGGATGCGTCTCCATGCGCAGATAAACATCAGAGCGATTGGCAAGATTGCCCACCAGCTAACTGGGAAGTTGTGGCTGATAGTTGCCATTGTCTTTGCGACCTTGGTGGTGTTAGATTCTGCACCACCGTTACCTAAGATCCAGAAGAGTAGCAGTGAAACCAAGAATGATGGGATGGTAGACCACATCATGTTCTTAATGTGATCGAACAGTTCGCTTTCAGCAATTGCGGATGCGAGATTAGTAGAGTCAGACAGTGGAGACATCTTGTCACCGAAGACAGCACCGGAAATGATGGCACCGGCGATCAATGCGGGGTTGATATCCATTGCGACACCCATACCGAAGAGTGCGATCCCGATTGTAGAAATCGTCGTGAAACCACTACCGATTGACAGACCGACGATTGAGCAGACGATAAAGGTAGATGGTACGAAGAATTGGCTAGAGATCAGATTGAAACCAACGATCATAATTGATGGGATGATTCCGGCTTGGATCCAAACGGCGATTAAGGCACCGATCAGGATAAAGATAAAAATCGGAATGATTGCAGTTGAGATACCGTCGATGATCCCTTGGTGAATGTCATCCCAGCTTGCGCCACGAAGCTTAGCCCATAAGACCAACAGTGCGATCGTGAATAAGACTGGGATTTGTGGGGACAGTCCGAACTTAATCACGGACGTTCCCAAGATGATTAACATGATTAGTAAGATGGTGAATGCTTCACCGAATTTAATTTTTTTCATATTCGTTTCCTCCTAAAGCTAATTGAGTTGTTACAAAGCCTAATTCAGATAACGAATCACGCCTCCACATTTGATCATAAGAATTCCTCCTAACAAAAAAAGTCCCGTTGAAATTAATCAACGGGACGATTCATAAACCGCGGTACCACCCAGCTACAGAGACAAGCTCTACACTCGTATCAGGTGATAACGGCACTGATCATGGCCGGACAATTGCAAACACGCGGTAATTCAGTCAATCCGCCTGACCGGTTCGCACATAACCACCGGCTCTCTGGACGTCCAGCGAAAGGACCTACTGAAACGATAATTGTTGAAACATATGATAGCTAATCAGAAAATATTTGTCAACAAGTAATTTAGTCTTCCTTGGCCCACTTGTGGTTAAAGAGCAGGTTCAAGAGTACGGCTGACAAACTAGTAACCACGATACCGTTACCGAGGATGATTTGAACTTCGGTTGGCATGTGTTGGAAAATTTGTGGGTAGACAGTAATCCCGATACCAAGACCGATTGATACGGAAACGATGAGGAGATTAGAGTTCTTGGTAAAGTCGACTTTCTTCAAGATTTGGACACCTTGAACACCGACCATACCAAACATCACGATCATTGCACCACCAAGTACAGGGTTAGGGATGACCGTAGCCAATGCACCGACCTTTGGCAAAAGACCAAGTGCTAATAAGAGAAAGGCGGCGTAGTAAACCGGACGACGGCTCTTCACACCTGACATCTTCAGCACACCCACGTTTTCTGAGAAAGTGGAGTATGGGAAGGTGTTGAACAAACCACCGAGGACGGCTGCAATACCTTCAGCCCGGTAACCACGTTCAAGATCCTTAGTAGTTAATTGGCGATCAGTAATATCAGCCAGGGCAAAGAAGACCCCAGTTGATTCGATCATCGTTGTTAAAGAAACAAGCATCATCGTAACCATGGCAGAGAGGTCAAAGCGTGGCACGCCGAAGAAGAATAATTGTGGTGCGTGGAACCAAGCTGCTTCGCTAACTGGCTTGAGTGAGATTTGGCCCATACCACCAGCGATGAATGATGCTAATAAGATCCCGATCAGAATGGCGATGGACTTCCAGAATCCGCGACCGAATGCGGAGAAGAAGAGGATGATCACAACGGTAATTAAACCAATGATCAAGGCTTCTGGGCTACCGAATGACTTGGCAGTAGGATCACCACCACCGAGGTCTTGGAAACCAACTGGAACCAGGGTAAAACCGATGATGGTAATCAAAGACCCAGTTACGACAGGTGGGAAGAGACGCTTCAGGTGTGCGAAGAATCCGGCAATCAAGAAGACGAAGATACCTGCTGCGATGATGGCACCGTACATGTAGGTGATTCCGAGCTTACCACCAATCGCTTCCAGTGGTTGAACCGCTTGAACGGCACATCCCAAAACAACCGGAAGACCGATACCCGTTAATGGAGTCCGCTTCAATTGGAGCAGGGTTGCGATCCCACACATGAAGATATCGATGGACACCAGGTAAGTCATTTGCATCGTCGTGAAGTGGAGGTAATGTCCGATCAGAAGTGGGACCAGGACGTCACCTGAGTACATGGCGAGTAAGTGTTGGAAACCTAAGATGAAGTTCTTCCACTCACTAGAAAAAGTGTGCTTTTCTGGAGCGGAGGAACCGTTTGAAGTCATTTGCTTCACAATAAATCCTCCTAAATAATGAAGCCAAACAACAGCCTAAAAAAAGACTGGGGCAAAAAAGCCTCAGTCTCGGAGTGTATAAGTTAATGCTTATAGTCCGGAATTTACGGCTCCGGGTAGAGACTGCCGACCATATTACGGCAATATATAGGCTCTATTTGGTTTAATTGAGTATCAAAAATTCTAACACGTTTTACTGAAAGTGGCAAGCCTTTACTTCCACCAGTGCTGCTTGACCATGAAAATAATGCAGACCAGCATCAGTACAACGGTGATTATGATCGTTATCAGCCAAGACCATTCACCGTTTGCAAAAGGCAGGTACTTGACGTTTTCGCCGTAGAATCCGGAGACAATGGTTGGAATCGATAGGACGATTGAGTAGATGGTCAGGTACTTCATCGTTTGGTTCAAATCAGAGTCCAGAACCTTGCTGTAGGCGTTGGAGACACGTTCGGAAACATCGGAAGTCATCTGGGCCATTTCCAATCCCTGTTGTGCTTCGACGATGACGTCATCCAGGTCGTTCATTTGGCGAATCGACAGGCGGTTGCTCATCCGACGCTTGAATTCTTCGAGCAGGGAAACATTTCCCTTAAGTGACGTCAAAATGTAGACAAGTCCGGTTTCGATTTCCATGAACTCAGTGATGGCTTTGCGGCCGGTACGCTTCTGCAGATTTTGCTGGATCAGCTGACGTTGTTGGTCGACTCTGCGCAATGGGCCAAAGTAGTTCGTAGACAGGCGGTAGAGGACGGGGATGACCAGGTTGAGTTGGTCGGTGATTTCGCCCCGTTTTTGCAACGCACCCATCTGTGAAGCAATGATCCCGTTAACAAAGTTAGTCTGCGCGTTGGTAAATGTGATGATGTTGTTTCTCGTCAGCATAATCCCAATCGGCGCGGTCTGTGGTGAGGTGTGCTCGTGAGTAGGGACGTAGACGTCGAAGATCAGAAGAGTCACACCAGCGTCAGGATCGACTTCGACACGGGCTTTTTCGTAGGGGTCAATGGCATAATCAAGCAGTTCCTTGGTCACCTCGTACTTCTCAATCAGCTCGGCCCGTTCGCCGGGAAGTGGTTCGAATACACTGATCCAGTGGCTGTGATCATTAATTTGCTCTTTGCTTAACATGCCATTCACCTCCTTAAAGTTTTCTCTACTTAATATTCAACGCTATTCAGGTTTAAATGTAAAGTCTAACCAGACAATCTGAGAAACATTTTTAATTTCCCGGGAAATAAATGTAAAATGGACAAGGAAATAATTCGGAGGAAAAATATGGACGAGATTCGTTGGACAATTAAAGAACGATTGGCACCCGACCAAGCGACCACCAGTGTACGGTCACTCCTGCACGACCAGTGGTTATTACCGGACCGCTATATCCATTTCCTGCGCCGCCGTCAGAATGTCCTGGTCAACAGAGAGTACCGTTATATGAACGAAACTGTCACGGGTGGGGATGATATTACGATGCTCTTCAACGGCGACGAGTTCCGGACTCCAGGGGCTAATCACTACGTGCCGACAGCTGACCCCAAGATCACGGTCCTGTACGAAAACCGTGACCTTCTCGTCATCAACAAGCCCCGCGGCCAGAAGTCACACCCCAACGAGGACTGCGAGACAGGAACGGTGATGAATGATGTTGCCGGATACTTGGGAGGCGAGTGCTTTATGGTCCACCGCCTCGACCAGGAAACCAGTGGTGCGATGGTCGTCGCCAAGAACCCAGTCGTTGTGCCCATCCTCAACCGGCTGATCAGTTCCGGCAAGATTCACCGTGAATACGTGGCAGTAGTGAAGGGACAACTGACAGGTGAAGGTATATTCGCTGGCCCGATTGGCGGTGATCCAGTCAACAAGTGTAAGTACAAGGTTGACGGAATCAACGCTAAACCAGCGCGGACCCGTTACCACATTCTGGCAAGCAACGCCGACCGTTCATTTGTTCGCCTGCAACTCGAAACCGGCCGTACCCACCAGATCCGGGTTCATCTGGCTGATAGTGGTCATCCAATCGTTGGCGATCCGCTATACGGTGACGGGGATGAACAGGGAATGTTGCTGCACGGGATTGAACAGCGGTTAGTCCTGCCATTTTCGTTTAAAAATATCCAAATTCAGGCACCTCTGCCACCATATTTTTTGGATTATCTGGTAAAATACAGATTATGATAGATAGTTTGATTTATACCAAAGGAGGACATTAATTGTCACTTATACAGAAGTTATATGGGCCGTTCTTTGACCCGCATAACTGGGCCACGGTTATCACTTCAGGTCAAGATTGGCTGATCATCTTATCGTTAGTTTTGATTGAATGTTTGCTGTCAGTGGATAATGCCGTCGTACTGGCTGCTCAGACCCGTGTGTTACCAACGTTAAAGGAACAAGAAGAGTCGTTGTTCTACGGGATTTGGGGATCATACATCTTCCGTTTCCTGATTATCGGTATCGGTACCTACTTGATCAACTTCTGGGAGATCAAGGTAATTGGTGCTGCCTACCTGATTTACCTGGTGTTCCGTTTCTTCCATAGTTATTTCTACGGTAAGAAGGAACGCAAGATTAAGAACACCGCTGACCGACTGACCGGGCGCAAGAGGTTCTGGTTTGTGGTTGCACAGATCGAGTTCATGGACATCATTTTCTCCGTCGACTCGGTGCTGGCGTCACTGGCCATCTCAGAAAACCCCGTTATCGTTTTAATCGGTGGTTTGATCGGTATCTTATGTATGCGGGGAATCGCTGAAGTTATTATGAAGTTGATGCGCAAGGTGCCAGAATTGGAACCAATGGCGTACGCTTTGATCTTCGTGATTGCCTTCAAGCTCTTCTTGACCATTCCCGCAATCGACATCGAAATCCCATCACAAATTTTTGGGATCTTCATGTTAGCTGTCTTCGTCCTGACGATTATTATTCACTTCTTACGTCGGGATAAAAATAATGCAGATAAGGAGTAGTTTCATGGCAATTGAAGCAAGTAGCGAAAATTTCGACCAATTGATCGCTGGGCCATTAACGGTTGTCGACTTTTGGGCGCCATGGTGTGGTCCATGCAAGATGATGTCACCAATCATGGAAAAGTTGGAGCAACAATTTGGTGACCAAATCAAGTTCGTTAAGATGAACGTCGATGGTAACCAAGAAATTGCCCAACGCTACAAGGTGATGAGCATTCCTTCACTGGTCCTCTTCCGTGATGGCGAGGCCAAGGAAAAGGTTTCCGGTGTTTACCCTGAAGCCAAGCTCGCACACTATTTTGAACGCAAAATCAGCGAATAAGAAAAGGCGTGATTCCATTTCGGAGTCACGCCTCTTTGTTTGTCTAAAATTTTGGCTTGTAAATTCTGAATAAGATCAAGGAGATAATCAGAGTTACCAGATCCGCCACGGGTTGTGCCGCCAAGATCCCAGTGTAGCCGAAGAGTGGGTGCAGCGCCATGATAACTACCGAAAAGACTAGACCCTGCCGACAGAAAGACAGAAGAAATGCGGGGACGGCTTTACCCATTGACTGGAACGTCGTCGTAAATACGAGGATGATCCCGGCAAAGGTTGCTGAAGAGGACAGCCAGCGGATCATGATAGTACCTTCCTTGATCACGGTTGCATCATGCATGAAGAGCCGAATCAACTCTGGTGCAAAAATCATGATCAGGATGGTTGAGCAGATAGAGAATCCAGCGACGACGGTCAGGTCAAAACGGATGGTTTCCCAGAACCGTTTCTTGTCCTTGGCGCCATACGTGTAACCGATCAGTGGTTGGGCACCAAATGCTAGTCCGACGAAGATCATCGTGGTAATCAGACTGATCTTGAGTGCAATCCCCATAGCTGCGACGCTGGTGGCACCGTACGCAATCAGGTAGCGGTTAGTCATCGCCGTCGCAAATGTGGCCATCAGGTTGGTGATTGATGCGGGAATCCCGATCGCATAAATCTCGAGTTGGAGCTTCTTGCTGATCTTGGTTTCCCTGATCGAGGTCGTCAGCTTCTTACTCTTGTAATGGGTGTAGTAGATCATCAAAACGTCACCGATCACTGTGGAGGTAACGGTCGCCAGTGCAGAACCGGCCGCCCCCAGTCCACAGGTGAAAATGAAGATCGGGTTCAAGAAGATATTGATGATAGTCCCCGTCATTGAAGCAATCATTGATTCTACGGCCAAACCTTCCGTCCGCAAGATGTTGGTGGGTGTCAGGCCGAAGATGACAAATGTTGCACCCCAGGCCATCACCAGGTAGTATTCACGCGCGTACTTCCAGGTGCTCTCGGACGCTCCGAGCAGGTGCAAGAATGGTGTTTGGAAAATCAACATCACAATCGTCACGAGAATCCCACATAGAATCGATGAGTAGAAGCAGTAACCACTGACGTAGCGGCCCAGCTTGTACTTCTTTTCACCGAATAAACGGGAAATCACTGAGCTACCACCTAGACCAAAGATGTCACCGAGGGCAATCATCATCGTGAATAAGGGCGCACCCTGTGAAACACCGGCAACCAAATTTGCGTTTTGCGTCTGGGCAACGAAGAAGGTGTCGACCATGTTGTAGATCATCGTCACTGCCATGCTCAAAACGACTGGCATGGCTAGCGTAAAGTATGCTTTCTTAATTGAGGTATGTTCAAATAATTCGTTCATGTTTTTCACTCCAGTACAAAAATATTTTACGTGTTTTATCCTACTTTTGTACAGAGTAAATAAAATGACGCAGCCGAAACTGCGCCATATGTTAGTCTTCAAAGAATTTGTATAAGTCTGCGGTCGTCAACTTAGCCTTTTCTTCACCTACGAAATCCGCCTTGATCTGACCATCCTTCAAAACAATCAGTCGGTTCCCGTACTTGAGGGCATCCTCTAATTGGTGGGTAATCATCAGAGCGGTCAGGTGATCCTGGGTGATCCGCTCGTTGGTTGCGTGGAGCAGGTTAAGGCTGGTGTGGGGGTCTAATGCAGCGGTATGTTCGTCGAGCAAGAGAATGTCAGGTCGCTTAAGGGTTGCCATCAGAAATGACAGTGCTTGACGTTGACCGCCAGAGAGTGCGCCAGTTGCGGTCGTCATCCGGTTTTCCAGTCCGTTATTCATCGTTGCTGCTAGCTTCGTGAACCGTTCCATGTTGGGCTTGAGCTTCCGTAGCTTGAGTCCACGCTTCTCACCACGCTTCGTCGCCAGCAACATATTTTCCGCAACGGTCATCCGCGGTGCAGTCCCCAGCTTAGGATCCTGGAAGACGCGGGCTAAGAAGGTTGTCCGTTCTTCTTCGGTCGCCTTACTGATATCTTCGCCGTTATGGAGAATTTGTCCTTCGTCGACCAGTAAGTTTCCACCGATCACGTTGAAGAGGGTGGATTTACCGGCCCCGTTCGTACCGACAATCGTGATGAAATCGCCCTCGTTAATCTTCAGGTTGATTCCCTTCAGGATGTTCGTTTCGTTGGCCGTGCCTTTATTGACGATGGTTTTGACGTTTTTTAATTCCAAAATCGCTTTAGTCATGTGGGCGCACTCCCTTCAAAATTGGTTTCTTGATGTGTAGGTGCTTTTCGAGTTGCGGAATCATCATGCAGATGGCGAGGACCACTGATGAGATCAGGTTGAGGTCATTAGCAGAGAATCCAAGTTGGAGCACGACCAGGAGAATGATCCGGTAAACGATACTACCGAGTGTTACTGAGACCAACCGTTGATTCAAGGTCAGTTCGCCGAAAGCAACTTCACCGATGATGATGGATGCCAGGGCGATAACGATGGTCCCAATCCCCATGTTGATATCGGCGTAACCGTTGTTTTGGGCGATCAAAGCACCACAGAGGCCGACCATCCCATTTGAAACCATCAGTCCGATAATCACCATCTTGTCGGTGTGAATACCCAGTGATTTGGCCATCGTTGGGTTGTCACCGGTCGCAATGAATGCTTGCCCGTAATCGGTTGCCAGGAAGAGTACCATCAGAATTGTGATGATTGCAATGGAGATAATGCCCATTACCACGCTGTCGAAGTACTGTGGCAGGCTTGTCATGAAGCGCCCGCTGAAGAGTGTTTGCTTGCCCAAAAGTGAGATGTTGGACTTACCCATGATGCGGAGGTTGACGGAGTAGATGGCGGTCATGGTTAAAATTCCGGCGAGCAGGCTCGGAATCTTGCCCTTGGTGTAAAGCAGACCCGTAACCAGACCGGCGATCATTCCGGCTAACACCGCCAGGAGAGTTGCAAGCAGTGGATTTATTCCCCGGGAAATAGCGGTTACTGCTACCGCTGCACCGAGTGGGAAGGTTCCTTCGACAGTCATATCACAGAAGTCGAGGATCCGGAAGGTGAGGTAGAGGCCGATCCCGAGCAGCGCCCATAAGAGACCTTGGCCGATTGCTGATACCATTAAGTTCATTGATAGATTTCTCCTTTCGTCTTGGCTTCGTGTTCAAATTCTTTTGGAACCGTTATACCGAGCTTTTTCGCCTGTTTGAGGTTCAAAACAGGGTCACCGTGCTTAACGTATTCGATCGCCATGTTTCCGGGTTTCTCACCCTTCAAGATCTTGACCGTCATCTTGGCACCGATCACACCGAGTTTATATTGGTTAACGCTATAAGTAGCGACACCACCTTGCTTTACCATTGTATCAACGGCCGGGAAGAGTGGCTTATTTGCTGCATCGGCGTTCTTAACCAGCGTCTGCATTGCCCCGGCGATCACGTTGTCTTGTGGGACGATGACCGCGTCGACGTTTTGCATCATTTCCTGTGATACCTGATTGAGGTCGTTACTGTTAGCAATTGAGTAGGACTTCAGGTGGATGTGGAGTACCTTAGCTTGCTTGACAATTTCCTCGTAATTAGCGGTTGCGGACGGATCACTAGATGTGTAGATGACACCGAGCGTTTTCATATGGGGCATGAACTTCTTGATCAGTTTGAGCTGTTCTTTTGCCGGTGCTTGGCTAGAAACACCAGTGATGTTGGCACCCGGATGCTTAACATTCTTGACCAAACCCGCGCCCTTAGGATCAGTGACCGCACCGAGGACGATTGGCACGTTTTTGGTGGCGTTTGCCGTTGCCTGTGATGCGGGAGTGGTGATACTGAAGATGGCGTTCGGGTTGTTGTTGACCAGCTTAGTTGCCATCGTATTCAGATTACTTTGGTCACCATTCGCATTTTGGTAATCAATCGTAATGTTTTTGCCGTTCTTGTAACCTTCCTTGGCTAACTCATCGATGAAACCTTGGTAGATTTGATCAAGGGCCGGGTGGTGCATCAGGGTCAAAACGCCAATGTGTGGTTTGCTTTGCTTGGTGATGCCACCATTTTCCTTGAAGAATGCTACGCCGAGAAATGCCACGAGAAGGGCGATCAGAGTATACATTCGCTTCATATTAATTCACACCTTTCTATGAAAAACGGGAGCCCACATACCGGACTCCCATTTTGATGGCAAAATAAAAAGTCCACATGTGGATCCATGCGGACTGAATGAACTCAAAATCAGCCGGCACAGATGCAATCTGCTTGCAGGTCGCATCCATGACGAATCAACCTGCCACTACCGGCTTTGCCAACGTGTATTTTGGTTGTTTAAGTGATTTTGCTTCATTGTATTTGCTCCTCGAATTTGATAAGCCTAGTATATCCAACCGATTTCAACCTGTCAACTAGAATTATGAGAGGATTCTCATAAAGTGTGCTGAATTGCCGTCGTTTCTAGCCTGTGGTAAGATTGGAGAAGTTTACTTTTGAGAAAAGGAGAATCAGAATGGCTGTTTTAGATGTTGAAGGGCTAACGATGAGCTATGCCGATAAGAAGCTCTACGAAGATGCCAGTTTTCAACTAGAAAAGCACGAACACATGGGGATTGTCGGTCAAAATGGGGCCGGTAAGTCAACGTTGATTAAGATCTTGATTGGCCAAGCATTGCCCGTCGAAGGATCCATCAAGTGGCAAAAGGGTGTTAAGATCGGTTATCTCGACCAGTACGTGGATATTCCAAAGGGGATGACCCTGATCGAATTCCTCCACACCGCCTTTAGCGAACTCTACAAGCTCAACGACCAGATGAATGATTTGTACCAAGAATATGCTGAGTCGATGGATTATGAGCTTTTGACTAAGGCCGGACGGATCCAAGAAAAGCTTGATTCTCACAACTTTTACGATATCGAAACCGAAATTGAACGGGTGATGAGCGGGCTGGGGTTGGCAGAAATCGGTAAGGACCATGTCGTCTCAGAGATGAGTGGAGGTCAACGTTCCAAGATCATCCTTGCTAAGATGTTGCTGGAAAATCCAGACGTCATCTTACTCGACGAACCGACGAACTACCTGGATACGGCCCACATCGAATGGCTGATCGAGTACCTCAACAATTACGACGGCGCTGCGATGATTATTTCCCACGACTACGACTTCCTCGAACAGGTCACCAACACGATCTGTGACGTTTCATTTAATAAGATCACCAAATACCGTGGGAGCTTCCAACAAGCCATGCGGCAAAAGGAAGAACGCAAGGAAGCCCAAGAGCGTGAATACGAAAAGCAACAGGTCGTAATCGAAAAGGCCGAGCGTTTTATCCGGAAAAACAAGGCCGGTTCCAAGTCAACCATGGCCAAGTCACGGGAGAAGATGTTGGCGCGGATGAAGCGGGTCGATCCGCCTTCGGAAAATCTCAAGGCAACCTTCCACTTCCCATATGAAAACACCGGTTCCGCCAATGCACTCCGGGTCGAAAACCTTTCAGTTGGTTACGGACGGCCACTGCTTGCTCCGGTGACATTCTCGATGACGATGGGTGAAAAGCTCCACTTCACTGGGTTTAACGGGGTCGGAAAGTCTACTTTGATTAAGTCAATCCTGAAGAAGATTCCGGCGCTGGACGGGGATGCAACCTTCTCACCATCAGCTATCATCAACTACTTCGACCAGGACCTGGAGTGGGATGATCCGTCACTGACACCGCTGCAGACGATCCAAAACATGTTTCCAACCATGCAACCAAAGACAATCCGGACTAAGCTGGCGCGGGCAGGGATCAACTCTTCTAACACGCAAAAGCCAATGAACCTCTTGTCCGGGGGAGAACAGACCAAGGTCAAGCTGGCGATTCTCGAATTGACGCCATGCAACTTCTTGATCATGGACGAACCGACGAACCACCTCGATGACGAGACCAAGGAAGGTTTGAAGAAGGCCCTGCAAGAGTTCCCCGGCAACCTCATCCTGGTTAGCCACGAAGATAGTTTCACCCGGGGATGGCTCGACAAGACCTTAAACGTCGAAAAGCTCAGTTTGAAGAAGTAGGAGGTAGACAGTGAAAAAGAAGAAACAGAAACATACCAAGCCAGTCATCATCGGCCTTTGCATGTCGCTCCTTGCGATTGTTGCACTGGTCACCATCGTCTTCTTCTTGCAAGACCACGCCAAGGAACGGGAGGCACACTCACCTGAGATTACTACCTCTGAGTTCATCAAGAAGGTCGCACCAGCTGCCAAGCGTGAACAACAAAAGTACCATATTCCCGCCAGCATCACGATTGCCCAAGCAGGACTCGAATCCGACTGGGGCAAGAGTAAGCTCGCATACAAGTACAACAACCTCTTTGGTATCAAGGCCAACTCCAAGAAGCACCGTGTCCGCATGTATACGACCGAAAACGTCAACGGCAAGGACATCTACGTCAAGCAGTACTTCCAAACCTATGACAGTTGGGCCGATTCCATCGCTGCCCATACGCTCTTTATCGTCAATGGGACTAAGGATGACCACCACCGCTTTAAGAAGGTTATGTCGGCTACCAACTACAAGGACGCCGCCCAAGCCCTACAAGATGGTGGTTACGCGACCGATCCTGATTATGCGAAAAAGCTGATTTACGACATCCAAAAGTTCCATTTGGATAAGTATGATGAATTTAAATAACAAAACAGGTGCCGTGAGTAATCACGACACCTGAATTATTTTAAAGATTTGATTCACTAGTGGCGGAAACGCTGTGGAATACGAAGTGGCAAACCAGGCCGACAACTAAGCCGAAAAGTGCGGGTACCAACCAGGAGAGTCCCATGCTGGCAAGTGGAAGGTGGCTCCGCATTGCAGCAACGGCTAAACCAAAGTGACTAGCTGAAACAACCTTAGGGAAGGTTACAACCATGTCACCGAAAGCTGGTACGACAGTCATTAATACGACGAAGAAGTAAACAACGCCGTCACGGTTGAAGAGTGGTGATGTTACAGATAAGAGGATCAATACCATCGCTAATGGGTAAAGGAACATGAGCATTGGCGTTGACCAAGCGATGATTTGGTCGAGTCCGAAGTTAGCAGTTAAGAATGAAGCGAAACAGCTGAGTGCCAACCATGCGTGGTATGACACCTTTGGGAAGTGCTTGTGGAAGTCTTGTGCAAAGGCAGCAACCAGACCCACAGCAGTTGTCAAACAAGTTACGGTGATCAAGAATGCGAGCAGTGCTTGACCAAATGAACCGGCGTAGTAGTTAACGATTTGAGTGAAGGCAACCCCACCGTCAGCGGAGACCTTGAAGTGACCGAGTGACATTGCACCCAAGAGGATCAAGAGCAAGTAGATGAGGGCGATTCCGGCAACAGCCATAACACCGGACTTTGCAACGACCTTTGATACATCTTCAGGACGCTTTTGACCCATGGAACGAACGGCAGTGACAACAGTGACACCAAAGGCCAGGCCAGCCAAGGCATCCATGGTGTTGTAACCTTCGAGGAACCCGTTAGTAACAGCGCCGTGTGCGTATGCGGCAGTGACAGCTTCGTGAGCGGGACTTCCCATTGGGTTTGCGAATGCGACAACGAATACGAGGAAGAGGAGAACTAAGAATAATGGGTTCAAAACCTTACCGACGTTTGCCAGGATGGAGTTTTCCTTGTATGAGAAGGCAAATGCGGCGAGGAAGAAGAGAGCTGAGAACACGAGTAGAGCCATCCCTTGGTCCGCCTTAGGTAAGAATGGGGCGAGACCAACAGTGAAGGAAACCGTGGCAGTCCGTGGAGTACCGAAGAAAGGTCCGATGGTGGCGTGGATCAATACCATGAAGACCAGGGCGAATCCGACACCGAGCGGACGACCGATGTCAAACACACCTTCAGCACGGGTTACCGCAACAGCGAGAACCGAGAGCAGTGGGAGTAATACCCCAGTGACCAAGAAACCAAGAGCAGCGGGTGCCCAGTTCGCACCAGCGAGTTGACCTAAGTGGAGTGGGAAAATCAAGTTCCCGGCCCCAAAGAACAGCCCGAACAGCAAAGACGCTACAACAAGATGTTGCCTAAATGACAGCTTAGGTGATGTTAAATCACGCATATGTAATCCCTCCTAGGATAAAATAGAATAATTGCTTTTAATTGCTTGATCCCAACAAAAAAGTCCCTTAACCAACTTGCATTGGTTAAGGGACGCATTAGCGTGGTACCACCCTATATTTAGGCTGTCATTAGACGAAGCCTCTTCACGTACGGCTAAAAAGCGATACGCTGACACGATAATGGGTGTTACCACCTAATCTTACTCTAATTTAAGATTAGGACTCGAAAGTGATCTTCAAATTGCCATCGTCCTGTCTCCTCACACCTCACGAGACTCGCTGTAGGGATCAACAATCTTACTTTTCTTTCTCATTGCGATCAAATAATTAAATTGTTGTTAATCATTCTAATCGAAATCTAATTAATGTCAACAGTATTTTTTGATTTTATTTCGTTTTTTTTGGAATTCGACGAAACAAATTTAATCATAATGCAGGTTTGACCTGTATAATATTCATATTAAGAAAAAAGGACGGGTGTTCATAAATGGCAAGACAGCTGATTAAGGTATTTTCACATAACGACTTGGACGGATTCGGTGCCCCAATGCTTCTCAAAGCGGTTCAACCGGTGATGTTTGAGGACGTTCAATTTGATATGCAAAACTGTGGTGCCGGTCGGATCGATGAGGAATTTGCCCACTGGCTCGAAAGCTCCGAGGCGAGCCGCTATACCGACGTCTACATCATGGATATGACGCCTGACAGCGAGTACACTTTCCAACAATTAAACGAGCACTTTGCAAATCACTGGCTGGTATTTGATCACCACGAAAGCGAAGAAGAGTTACGGAAAAAGTACGCTGCCAATTCAATTTTTCCTGCCAACCCCGACATAACGCCAAGTGCAACCAGCCTGGCTTGGGATTGGATCAAGACCCAACCACACTTTGCGGACCTCGCACAAGACCGGGGCGCAGAATTGGATTACCTGGTCGAACTGATCCGGGCTTACGATACCTGGGATTGGCAAAACGACCCCGACATGGATCCTGCGGTACGTCAAGCAGCCGATGACCTGGATCAACTCTTCTGGTTCTACCCACTGCAAGACTCCGAATCCTTCATGCATGACGTCTATGAAGCTGGATGGCCCAAGTACGAAGAGGTCAACCACCTACTAATCCATACCTTGAACGAACGGCGGGCTAAGTACTTGAGGGGCCACTTGAAGGACATCCTGATCACTGACTTAGATGGCCACAAGTTTGGGATTGTCTACGCCAGTGATTACAAGTCCGAAATCGCCCACGAGTTGCTGGGCCAGAATCCGGAAGTTGACGCTGCACTGGTGATCAGCCCGGTCAGTGTGTCACTGCGGAGTAACGGCAAGATCGACGTGGCGAAGTTTGCCGAAAAGTACTTCAACGGTGGTGGTCACGCGGACGCGGCGGGTGGTCGTCTGACGGTCAACCCAATCAAGGTCGGTGAACAAGCTATCGCCGACGATTTGGCACAAATGATTAAGAACCAGACCGAGGAAGCTAAGGATGAAGAAAGCACCCTGGCTGACAACCTCGATCCTGAAATCGCCGCTAAGATGGCAGCGTTATTTAAAAAGCAATAGGCTAGTGTTCCACATGGGCACTAGCCTATTTATTATGCTTTCGGATATGGGATGAGGGTCAACTTACCGTGGGTGTATTCACCAAGGTAGATATCGTTGGCGTTATCGTATCCGGCTTTCTTTAATTCGCTCATCAGCCATTCTTCGTCGCGGTGGATCAATTCCAGCACGTCATCGCTGATTTGGCCGTCGTTGATGATGGGGAAGCGGACGTTTTCTTCGTCGTTTTCGATTACGACTAATTGTCCGTTTTGTTCCAGGATCCCGCTTTTAACCCGTGAAACTTCATAGATCCCGTGGGCACGGAGACGGAACATTAATTCATTCGCTGTCACGCCAGCACGCAGACAGGTTTCAACTTGTACCTTACCGTTCTTGATCAAGATCAGTGGCTGTCCGTCGATAACCTTTTGTACCAGCGAGTTGTGTTCCTTAGCAAACTTAACGACAAAGACAATTAACGTCCAGATCAAGAGCACCATCACGAATTGGAGGACGGTGATCGCACTGTTATAAATGATACCACCGATGATACCCCCTAGTACGTAGTTTTGCACTTGGTCGATCGCAGATGTTGGCGCCAGGTTCCCCTTACCCAGCATGTTGATTTGGAAGATCAGACAGATGATCCCGAGGACGAACTTGATTGTAATTAATGTGTAATCCATGTTTACCTCCTAGCGCACGATTTTTACGGAGTGATCGACGACGTGGGCCCGGGTGAGGGTATAGTTGTCACCGGTCGGACTGAGGTTGACGCGGTAGTCCTTTTTGTCAAAACGCACCAGGATACCATCTGTCAGCGTTTGTGAATTTACGAAAACCTGGTTAGACTTCAATCCGTGGTCCCTAGCAACCGCTTCAATGAATGGGCGCATCTCTGAAGTCTGGTTGCTCCGGTTAAATTCGTTTTCGATGTTGGTAATCTGCAGCCCCACAAAAATCAGTAAAAGCAGGAAGAAAATGATCCCTAAATCCTTGTTTCGCGTCCGCATGTGGTGGCGTAAGTAGCGTGTGGCGTTGAACAAAATCAGCAATGACAAGACAATGATGACACCGTAGTTTATCATGCTGAAGAGTTGCTGTTGGTGTGAAAAATAACTTTCAGCGTAAAAAGTCATGTAATCCTCCCTGTGTAGTAAAAAGCTCGTGTAATCAGAAATTGCACGGGCTGTATTAACGTAATTATTCAATCAAAATCAAATGACTAGATCTTCAAAAGGTCCATTGGTGAGTCTAATAAGTAATCCGCATCCTTGATTTCGGATGGGTTAACGCTTCCGTAGTTGGCACCGGCAAACTTGACCCCGGCAGCCTTAGCAGCTAAGAGGTCGTTGATGGTGTCGCCGACATAAACCGCATTTTCCGGCTTGACTCCCATCCGATCGAGGGCCGCCAAGATTGGGTCAGGGGATGGCTTGTGCTTTTCCGTATCTTCGGAGGCGATCGCCACTTCGAAGTGCTTAGCGAAATCGTATTGCTTTTCGAAGTATTCGTATTCGTCACGGAGCTTGGAGGTCGCTACAGCCAGCCGGTTTCCGGGAACCTTGGACAGTGCATCGAGGGCTTCAGGAATTTGGTCGAGAGCCTTGGTGAAGTCGCGACGCTTGTCGGATTCGACTACCCATTCATCATGGATGAGCTCGATTTCTTCTGGCTTTACACCGAAGAGCTTGAGGGCATCTAAACCGGTGATCCCGAAATACTTCTTCATGATCGTATCCTCGTCTTCTGGAGCGATCTCGTAGCCGTGACGGCGCAGGATTTCGATCATTGAGGGCATGTACATGTCGAATGAGTCGATCAGCGTACCGTCAATATCAAAAATGAACGTATTAACTTGTGACATTTTACTAGTCCTTTCTCAACTAATTATGTCGTTTGATTTCCTCTATTATCTAACATTTTTACGCATTTTGTAAGCAAAAAAAGAGACCGCGAGAAATTTCTGCGATCTCAATGATTTTACTTGTTGAAAGTGTCGTTTTCCACGTCACGGATGAAGTCAGCCAGGTGCTTGTAGTAAACGTCTGGGTTATCAACCATGTGGTGGTGTCCACCGTTTGGAGTAGTAACCAGCTTGGAGTTAGGGATCAAGCTAGCCATGGTCTTAGCGGTTTCCAATGGCATCGTTTCGTGTTCACCGAATGTCAACAGGGTTGGTACCTTGATGTTCTTCAGTTGGTCGCGGAAGTGCCAGTCCTTGAGCTTACCAGTGATGACGAATTCGTTGTCCCCTTGGAAAGCGTTGTAGACCTTGGTGCCACCAAGATCGTACAGGTGGTAGAGCTTAGAAGGTTGCTTGCGGTCAACGTAATTTTCGTTCATCACTTGCACGTATTCTTGGTACTTAGGGTTGCTGTAGTCGTTCTTGTCTTCACATTCCTTCATGAAGGCCACTGCATCAGCTGGCAGAGTCTTTTCACGGAGTTCGTTGACGTGATCTACGTATTCATCGATTTCATCAACCATGGATGAGATGATGGCACCCTTTAAGTGTTGTCCGTACTTGACGGCGTATTCTTGTACCAGTAATCCACCCCAGCTTTGGCCAATCAGGTAGAAGTTGTCAAAACCGAGCTTTTCGCGTACTTCGTCAACTTCATCCAGGAAGTATTCGTAGGTGAGGTACTTCTTAGCGATTTCGGGGTCATCGTAATCGGGTTGGTCAGAGTATAAGGAGCCAAGCTGGTCATACATCGTAACAGTGACGTTCAGGCCTTGCTTCTTCAGTTGTGCGGCCGTGTCTTCCCAGTATTCATGATTACCACCGGGGCCACCGTGCAGGGCGAGCAAGTGGATGTCACCTTCGCCTTGGGTGTTGGTCCAAAGATGGTAGCCATTATCTAATGTGATGATTTTTGTACCAGTCTTCATCAAAAAATCTCTCCTCTTTGTGTTATTCAAGCGTTAGGGAACGCTATTTGTCCATTTTACTCCTCTTTTGCCGATTTGTCAGAGGGGTGAAAACCGGGGATGGTGAGTTTGGCATCTTTGGTATTCACAGAGTAAGTGATTGCTTCGTTGCCACGGAGGGTGAATTCGTAGTCGGTCGCGTAGATGATTAATTCCAATTGGTGACCACGTTTCAGCTCGTGGAAGATTGGTTGCAGGTCAAAGGAGACGGTGACGGTTTGTCCGGCTGCCAGGTCATCGACGTCACGTGGGTTGCGCCGGTTTTGCAGGTTAATGTGACCGTGGGCGATCATCTTGTACTCACTGGTTTCCTTTTGCAGACGGAATTCACGCAGGTCGTCGCTTTGCCAGAGGTATCCCAATGGCAGCCCGCCACGGTTCATCAGAACGGGTGAGACGGTCAGGCGCTTATCGGTCCCCTTATCGAGCAGTTCTGCACTCAACATTCCGTGGTCTACTGATGAAGCGACTTGCACCGTCAGCCGTGGTGTTCCGCGCAGAATCATATCGGAGTCGAAACTCTCGGACGTGAAGTGGAGACTGAACTTGCCGTTATCCTTGTAGAGGGCGGATTGCCACTTGGCTGGGTGCTTGCACCAGTCTTTGTAGTCGGCTTCGGTTTGTTGGTCGAAAAATTCCAGGGTGGTCGAGTCGGCGGCCGGGGATGTCACGAGGCGGCGTTCAGCCAAGTAGAAGTCCTGTGTCGCACCGTCTGTCCATTGGTCGTAGGCAGTCCAGGTTTCTGGTGTGGCGTTGGATTGGACAAGGACGTTTGGCAAGAACTCATCAGCGCCGTTTTCCACTCCCATCAGCTTATTGGCGAACCATAAGTTGACCATTTCGGAGAAGTCGAGCGAAGTGAAAGCGTTGATGTAGATGTGTTGACCTTGGTGGAGGACCAGCTTAGATGTGACTGATACCTTCTTCAGGAGGTCGGACAATGCTTTGACGTTGCTTGGTTCAACGTTATTGTCGTTGAGGCCGTGAATCATCATTACATCAGCCTTGATCTTGGAAACGTCCTTGCGGTAGTCACGGGCAGCCCAGAAGTCGTTGTAGTTTCCGGTTGTCCGGTCCATTGCCTTGATCATTTGCGCGGTGTATTGATTATAGCGGTTCTTAACACGGGCAAAGTCAGCGGGGCGCTTGGTCCTGCTGAAAGTTTCGTTGGCTAATGTGTCAGCGTCTTCACCCTGGAATCCACCCGCTGCACGAACGAGACCATTTTCGCGGTAGTAGTCGTACCAGCTTGAGATGGCAGCTTCTGAGATGATCGCCTTTAAGCCAGGAACACCTGTGGTTGCGACTGCAGTGGAAAGGGTTCCCAGGTAGGAACGACCGGTCATTGCGACGTTGCCATTGCACCAGTCGGCCGTGACGGTGATGCCACTGGTCCGGTCGGTAAATGCGCGTCGGTCACCGTGGAGCCATTCCACGACGGCCTTCATAGAATCGGTTTGTTCCGGTGAGCCACAGGTTTGGAAGCCGTCTGAGTCTTTGGTCCCAATCCCGGATGCGTAAACGATGGCGTAACCGCGGACCGCAAGATAGTTGTTCAATGTGTATGCGGGGGTCGCAGTGAAGGTTTGAGTAGCCTTGTCCGCAGATCCGTTAACCTCACGCTTTTTGAAATCGGTTGGGAATGCTTCTTCGGCGGGTGCCTGGTCCGTAGCGGTCTTGTGTGTCAAAGGAAGGTTGACGTTGTGGGTCGACTTTTCGCCCCACTTGTCGTTCGTCCCTTGATTGTATGGGCTGGCGGTAAATACGGCGGGTGCAGGCTTGACGTCAGATTCACGTGGGCGCATCACTTCGACTTTTACCAGGTCCGCTTGTCCGTCAAAGTCCGTGTCGAGGTCGGTTTCCACGTAGACAACTTCGCGGATGAAGTCATGGTGGTCATAGGTCGCAAGCGGCTTGCCATTGAAGAAAAGTGGCTTTTGGTCTGCCGGTAAATCGTAGGTCCAGGTCAAAAAACCTTCCGCCGTCAGCAAATCAATTAGTGCCATTCCGTTTTTTCCCCGTGTATTTAATAAGAGGTATAATCCGTCAATCACATCTGCGCTCGTCCATTCATCAGTGTCATGGATGGGTAGGTGAAATTTCTTCCATTCGTTGACGGGTGAATCCAATTGGAAATCAAGATCTGGCTCGAATTCCAACAGCTGGAAAGCAACCCGGTAGAAGACGTCGGAGGTCAGTTGATTGCCGTCACTAAGCCACTCGTCGATCGCTTGTGCCGGTGTAGCGAGGAGGTCGTGGAGCCATTCTGTGGCGGGCAGGGGAGAATTGACGCCCTGGTGCAGCCGTGTGAGGATCATTATCCAGAGGTCCACGGCGCGGTATTTTTCTTCCTCCTGGTCGTTTAGCAGGTGGAGCATTTTTAATTCCGCGCGTCGTTGTGCCGGTGTAGTTGGGATGATTGAAAATTGATTAAATTTCATTTGGCTTACCTCGCAAAAAAATAGTTACATCCATTATTACACGTGATAGAATTGAATGTTAACTTTTTGAGTGTATGACACCAAAAAATCCTCTTAAACATGTATAATTTACGTGAAAATAAAAGAGAAGCGGAGGCATGAGAATGGCTAAAAACATTATGGAATTTCGACATGTAGGAAAGAGCTTTGATGAAAATACGGTCTTGAAGGACATTGATTTTGAAATCGAAGCTGGGAAGTTCTATACCCTTCTCGGCCCATCTGGATCAGGTAAGACCACGATTTTACGCTTGATTGCGGGTTTTGACCACCCTACCACTGGTGAAATCTACTTCGATGGCAAGGAAGTTACCGACGTTCCTGCTAACCAACGCCAGGTTAATACGGTCTTCCAAGATTACGCACTCTTTCCACACATGAACGTTGCCGAAAACGTCGCCTTTGGTCTGCAAATCAAGGGTGTCAAGAAGGATGAGATCAACGCACGGGTCGAAAAAGCCCTCAAGTTGGTGCAACTAGAAGGTTACGGCGAACGTGAAATTACCGCAATGTCAGGTGGCCAGCGACAACGGGTTGCGATTGCACGTGCGATTGTCAACGAACCAAAAGTCCTCTTACTCGATGAAGCCCTGTCAGCCTTGGACCACAAGCTGCGGGTGCAAATGCAGACCGAACTGCGTCAACTCCAACGTAAGCTCGGCATCACCTTCATTTTCGTTACCCACGATCAAGAAGAGGCCCTGGCGATGAGTGACCAGATCATGATCATCAACGACGGGAAGATCCAACAATCAGGTACGCCGGTCGATATCTACGACGAACCGCTGAATCACTTTGTTGCGGACTTCATCGGTGAAAGTAACATCGTGCCCGGAATCATGAAGGAAGACTACCTGGTTGACATTAACGGCCAGGACTTTGAGTGTGTCGACGCGGGGATGCGGCCAAATGAACGGGTCGAAGTTGTGATCCGTCCGGAAGATTTGGACATTACGACTGTCGAAAAGGGCCAGCTGGTTGGGACCGTGGATACCCAATTATTCCGCGGTGTTGACTACCAAATCACCGTTCACGACGTCCGTGACCACACCTGGAAGATTAATTCGATTCATAAGACGCAAGTGGGGGCCAAAGTTGGTATTTCATTTGACCCCGAAGACATCCATATCATGCGTTACAACGAAACTGAAGAGGACTTCGATGCCCGTCTAGACAGTTACGAGGAGGACGACTAATGCGGAATAAAACCCTGTTTATCATTCCTTACGCACTTTGGATTGTCCTGTTCGTCATCGCACCACTGGTCCTGATTTTTTACCAATCATTTTTTGACATCAGTGGCCACTTGACCCTGGGCAATTACGCAGATTACTTGTCATCCAGCGTGTACCTCAAGATGACCTTCAATTCGGTTTGGTACGCCTTTTTGATTACGCTGGTGACACTTTTAATTTCATACCCAACCGCCTATGTGCTGAATAACCTGCCAAACAAGCAATTCTGGCTCCTTTTGGTGATCTTGCCAACATGGATCAACTTATTGCTGAAGACGTATGCGTTCATTGGCTTATTCTCACGGACGGGTTCAATCAACCAATTCCTGCAATTCATGGGACTCGGAAGCCACCAGCTGCTCTTCACCGATGCCAGCTTCATGTTCGTGGCTGCCTACATCGAAATCCCATTCATGGTTTTGCCAATCTTCAACTCCTTGGCCGAAATCAATCCATCACTGATTAACGCCTCTAAGGACCTCGGTGCCAACCAATGGCAGACTTTCACCAAGGTGGTTTTCCCACTGTCCATGCCGGGAGTGAAGGCGGGAATCCAAGCAGTCTTCATCCCATCACTCTCCCTCTTTATGATCACACGTCTGATCGGGGGTAACCGGGTGATCACCCTTGGTACTGCGATTGAAGAGCACTTCTTGACTACGCAAAACTGGGGGATGGGTTCGACGATCGGTGTCATCCTGATCATTGCGATGTTCATCGTTATGTTCATCACCGGTGAAGCGAAGCAGAAGGGAGGCCATGTAAGATGAAAAAACGTCATTTTAGCTGGTCAAGCCTTTATTTGGCCTTCGTCTTTGTCATCTTGTACGCGCCAATTGTCTACCTGGTGATCTTCTCATTTAGCGACGGCACGACGATGGAAAAGTACCACGGTTTCTCCATGCGCCACTACGCTGATTTGTTCGCTGACACGCGGATGATCACGATCGTCTTTAATACGGTCATCATCGCGCTCTTGTCATCACTGGTTGCGACGATCATTGGGACGCTTGGTGCACTTGCCATTAAGGACACCCGGGGCAAAGTCAAAAACAGCCTTTTGTCCTTGAACAATGTCTTGATGGTGTCACCGGACGTCATCATTGGTGCGTCCTTCCTGATTTTCTTCACGATGCTGGGAATTAAGCTTGGCTTTGTGTCCGTCCTTTTGAGTCACATTGCCTTTTGTATTCCAATCGTGGTACTGATGGTTCTGCCAAAAATCAACGAACTGTCACCAACCCTGGTTGACGCCGCCTATGACCTTGGTGCGACCCGCTGGCAAGCCTTCTCGCAGGTTGTTTTGCCCGCAATCACACCAGGAATCTGGGCCGGATACTTCATGGCCTTGACCTACTCACTCGATGATTTTGCCGTAACCTTCTTCGTGACTGGTAATGGCTTCTCGACTCTGTCCGTGGAAATCTACTCACGGGCACGGCAGGGGATCAACTTGGAAATTAACGCTTTGTCCGCATTGATGTTCCTTGTCTCACTCCTGCTCGTTGTCGGATACTACTTCATCAGCAAACGTGGTGTCCGCCGTCAACGCTCTGCGAAGGGTGGTGAGCTTCAATGAAAAAACTCGTTACAGTAATCATTGGAATCCTTGCCATCTGCCTGGCACTGGCGCTCGGTAACACGGCCTTGAACCGTCAACAAAGCGGTGGCTCCAACAAGCTTTTGACCATCTACAACTGGGGTGACTACATCGACCCTGATTTGATCACCAAGTTTGAAAAGGAGACGGGCTACAAGGTCGACTACGAAACCTTCGACAGTAACGAATCGATGCTGACGAAGATTCGCCAGGGTGGTACTAACTACGACCTGGTTGTGCCAAGTGAATACACGGTACAGCGGATGAAGAAGGAACATTTGCTGTCACCGCTTGACCACAAGAAGTTGCCTAACCTCGACAACATTGCACCACAATTCCTGAACCGTTCCTTTGACCGTGGCAACCGCTATTCTGTACCGTACTTCTGGGGAACACTTGGGATTATCTACAACGACCAAAAGATTTCCGCCCAGGACGTCCAACACTGGTCACAATTGTGGAATCCAAGACTCAAGAACAACCTGATGCTGGTCGACAGTGCGCGTGACGTCTTTGCCATGGCACTGATCTCACAGGGCGATTCGGTTAATACAACCAACTACGCCACACTGAAGAAGGCCCAGGACCGGCTCAAGCAGCTGACACCAAACGTCAAGGCAGTTGTGGCCGACGAAATGAAGATGTACATGGAACAAGACGAGGCTGCGGTTGGTGTCACGTATTCCGGTGATGCCCGTGAAATGATGAGTGTCAACCACCACCTCCACTATGTTGTGCCAAGCGAAGGGACCAACATCTGGTTCGACAACATGGTGATTCCAAAGTCGGCGAAGAATAAGAAGGCCGCCTACGCATTTATGAACTTCATGCTCGAACCAAAGAACGCCGCTCAAAACGCGGAATACGTTGGTTACGCCACACCAAACGCCAAGGCAGAAAAGATGTTGCCAAAGAGCGTCACTGCTGACCATGCTTTCTATCCACCAGAGAGCACGATGAAGCGCCTGCAGATCTACCGAGATTTGCCACTTAAGACGCTCGGGGTATACAACGACCTCTTCCTTGAATTTAAGATGTTTGCCAAATAAAAATAAGCTCCAGGTAGCACGGCTACTTGGAGCTTTTAGTTTACTTAGTGTATTTTGGTGAGGTTTCCGGTGCCCAGGTTGAACAGATGATACCTCCGATAGTGAGTACGGCGGCACAAACGACCATCGCCAGCTTTGCACCACCGATGTTTGTTAGCACGGGGAGCAGAAATGTCCCACTGGCTGCACCAAAACGGCTGATCGTGATACAAGTACCAACACCGGTTGCCCGAACTTTTTGGTCGAACAATTCAGTCGGGTAGGGGTAGTCGAGGACAACACCGGCTGACAGGATTACGGCAAAGAACGCAAAGACTACCATCTGCAGCATTGGCGCCATTTCACTGTCTGTAATCAGCGCAATCAGAGCTAACGCGGGCAGGAAGAATGTCAGCATCAGCATCAAGCGGCGACTTATGATCTTGAAGATAAAGCTACCGAGGACGACACCGACCATCATGCAGACGTTGTAGATAATCCCGGACAGGTTGCCGGATCCCAGGTGCATATTTGCTAAGAGGTAGGGCAGGAAGATGGAAATTCCGAAGAACGCAAATGCTTGGCAGGCGTAAAAGAGTCCACCGACCACTGTTTGACGCCGATATTCCTTGGTGAATAAGACTGTCCAGGAAATGCTTTCTGGTGCCTTACTCTTAATCAGCTTGCGGGAAAGTCCCCATTTTTTACCGAGGTTTTCTTGGATAACTTGCTGTGCTTTGTCATTGTCGACGTGGGTAGCGACCCAACTAGGCGATGCGGGCAGGCGGTAGATGCTCCGGTAGATGGCACAGATCAGGCCGGGTACCACTGACGATGCCAAGATGACTTGCCAGTTGTGAACACCGAAGCCTTTGATTGTGATCCCTGCGATGTAGGAGCAGATGAAGCCGAGTGTCCAGAAGGTGATGAGACGACTCTGGAAGTGTGAGCTGACCTTTTCTGGCATCCATTCTACTAGCCAGGCGTTACCCACCGTGTAGTCAATCGCAATCATCAGCCCGATCAGAATCCGGACGACTAAAAGTAGCCATGGATTCGTGATCACCAGTTGCAACAGCGAAAGAAGTGAGAATAAGAACATGTTCACCATCAGCAAGCCCTTCCGTCCGAAACTGTCGGCGATTCTTCCCATGAGGGCGCTACCGATCAGCCCGATCAGACTTCCGGCTCCAATCAGACCGACTAAGAAGTTGCTCCAGCCCAGCATTTCTTGTGCCTGAGCCAGACCGGTCCCACTGATTCCGAGGGCGTAACCACAGGAGATTTGACCAAGGATGATGGCCATAAACATCCCGATGTGCGTGTTAGTGACAGGTGCTTTCTTATAATCTTTTTTTCTAGTATCCATAGAGTATTTAGCCACAATTTGTGACCAAATAGATTGATTCCTCCTTGTGTAAGTAATGAATTCTACCGTAACAAAAAATCAGGAATGACGCAAATTGCTGCATCGATTCCTGATGATCTTTGAAAAATATTAACGTTCTTGGTTCAGCTTACTGTGGCTGTATCCGTAAGTAAAGTAGATTACAATACCGATTACGAACCAGATGCCGGCTGCGATCCAAGTTGTCTTAGAAAGCATGGACATCATTGCCAAACATGCGATTGCTGAAAGGATTGGCAAGACTGGGTAGAGCGGAACCTTGAAGCCGTTCTCGTTTACGATATCCTTACGCTTCCGCAATGGAATGATACCGATAGAAACGAAGAAGAAGGCCAACAGGGTACCAATGTTAACCAGCTTAGTCAGTTCGTCTAATGAAACCAGACCACCCATGATGGCGATAATAATTGCAACGGTCCATAATGCAAGCTTTGGAACGTGATGCTTCTTGTCAGTCTTTGCTAAGACAGATGGCAAGAGTCCGTCACGACCAATTGAGTAAATCAGACGTGAACTGGAGTAAGTCATCGTAACCATCATTGTGAACATACCAATCAAAGCACCAATGGAAAGCAATTCTGCGATCCAATCTTGGTGAACCATTTGAAGGGCAAATGCCACTGGGTTAGCAACATCCAACTTAGTGTACTTGACCATACCAGTCAGCACAACAGAAACTGCCATGTAGAAAACGGTCACGATCAAAAGGGTACCGATAATTCCGATTGGCATGTTCTTTTGGGGGTTCTTAACTTCGGCGGCTGATGAAGAAATACAGTCAAATCCGAGGTAAGCGAAGAAAACAACAGTTGCACCGTGGAAGACACCATTCATGTGGTATGGCAAGAATGGGTGATAGTTGGCTGGCTTGATAAAGAATAAACCGACCAGGATAAAAATAACAACAATTGCAATTTTGATTAACACGGCGATGTTGTTAACACGTACGGAAGTCTGCATTCCCCTTGATAACATAGCAGTGATTAAGAGAACAATAACTACTGCGACGATATTAATGTACGTACCATGAGCTGGGTCAAATGGTCCTGTCACAGCTTTTGGCAAGTGAATTCCAAATCCTGCAATCAGTGAATTGAAGTAAGCAGCCCACCCCGTTGAAACTGAGGCAACTGACAACATGTATTCGAGCACGAGAGCCCATCCGAGAATCCATCCGAAGAATTCACCGAACACAACATTCCCGTATGAGTACGCACTACCAGCGACTGGCATTACAGAAGAGAATTCTGCATAACACATCGCTGCCAGAGCACAGACAATTGCAGAAAAGAGGAAAGAAAGAGTCACCCCAGGGCCTGCTGTTGTAGCTGCCACGGTACCAGGCAAGATGAAAATACCTGTACCAATTACGGCACCGATACCAAGGGCCATCAAGTCGAATGCATTCATCGACTTAACAAATTGCTTATCGGCTCCGAGGTAACGATCGAGACTTTCTTTCCGCAGAATGTTTAAGCGCATCTTTAAACCACCTTTGCTATAATATATTTTGTTAGGTTCTAATCATAACCTGAGAACGCATTAAAAGTCAATTAAAAGATTAAATAACGATTAGAAAGGCGGAATTTTCCATGGCAATCGAAGTTACAAGTGGTGCAGTTGTATACCGTAAGCGTGATGGTGAAATCCAATACCTGCTGTTAGAAAGTCAAAATAAGGGACACTTCTGGGGCTTTCCCAAGGGTCACGTTGAGGGCGATGAAAGCTTATTAGCGACCGCCGAACGTGAAATTCGTGAAGAAACGCAATTGATCCTGCCAATCGACACTAGCTTCAAGGTCTACACCGAATATGATTTGCCAAATGGTAACCGCAAGCAGATGACACTCTTCACGGCCGAATTAAAGGACGCAGAAGACATCGAACTGCAAGCAGAAGAAATCAAAAACTGTGGTTGGTTTAACTACACAGATGCACATGAACGCCTGACTTACGACAACTTGAAGGACTTGTTAGATCAGGTCAACGCACACCTGGTAGGGGAATAGCATGAGCAATCACGTATATGTAATTTGTGGTCCAGCCGGCGCAGGAAAGACGACTGTCGCCAACTACTTGCGTGACCAATATGGTATGCACCAGGTCATCACTCACACGACCCGGGCGCCACGGCAAAATGAGGTCGACGGTGTTAGCTACCATTTCGAAACATCCGAATCAATTCAAAAACTCCACCTGCTCGAATCAGTCACCTATGACGGCTCACGGTACGGTTCATCTCTAGAAGGGCTAGAAGAAGGGTGGAAGCAAGGTCAAGACGACGTGATCGTTCTCGATACCAAGGGCGCTGCAACATATTGTGACAAGCTCGGCGACCAGGTGACCGTCATCTTCATTACCGTCCAGGACAAGGACAAGTTGATCAAACGGATGGTGGATCGCGGGGATGACGCCGACTCGATTAAGGCCCGGATTAATAGTCCAGAATACGAACGCGACTTGGCACTGCCAGATGACCTGCGCACTCACGCAACTGATTTGGTGACAATCACAAATGACGACTGGGAGCAAACACGCAAGACTTTAGACCTCTTAGTTGCAAACAATATCCGCTAGCGAAGAAATGTGGTAAAATTACGTACTTAAAAATAGGAGGGGTGATAACGTTGGATAAGTTAATCGAGCAGGCAAAACAAAAGCTCAAGGACAATCATTTACGTTGGACAAAACAACGGGAAATGATGTTGAAGCTGATTGCTAAGGATCCAGAACACTACAAAGCGATTACAGTGATTGACAATGCCCTACGTGAAGCCTATCCTGGATTGAGCCACGATACAATTTACCGTAATCTCAAGGAATTCGAACGGCTTGAACTCGTCGAATTGCGTCAGCACAATGACCAGATGCAAGTGAAGTACCGTTGCGACACAGCCCACCACCACCACTTCATCTGCGAAGCTTGTGGACGGGTCCAAGAAATTCAGATGCCTGAGCTCGACATGTCATATTACGAGGCGCAACTGCCCGGTGCCAAGATCACTGGACACACCTTTGAGCTCCGCGGTATCTGCGCTGATTGCCGGAATACTTACCGTGACTAATCTTCAATCTTCCTTAATATTTATTCGATTAAAAATCAGTTATGATATAGGTTATACAAAGGAGAAAGAGAATGGCAGCAAAAATTCCACCACTGGTGACACCGTTTGCTTTGGTATCGATGGTGCTGGCCTTAGGTGCTACCAATGTCGTAGTTAACAAGGCCACTAATACGACTGAAGGTGCAAAGGTCGTATCTACTACGAGCCAAAACTTTAGCTCAGACGATGTATCCCACAGCATGAGCAGTAGGGATTCATCCAAAGACGATCATTCGGACGATTCATCAGCGAAAAATTCAAGTAGCAATAACGATTCAACGACAACTACCACGACTGGCAATACTGGTACAGGCACAGGTACTTCTACTGGTACTGGCACGAGTTCTACTGGAACTACAAACTCCAACCAGTCTAATTCAAACAACAGTGGTTCAAGTGATTCATCAACCGGAACCACTGGCTCAACTACAAGCACTAACACGACGGCTACTACCACGTCGTCAGCTCAATAGGAGGTGTTGAATTAGCATGTTTACATTACTTGATATGATTAATTCATCACTGAGTTACATTAACATCGAAGTTAAGTTGAAGAACCGGATTTACATCGGTATCGCAACACTCGGTGACATTTACCTGATCTACGTTACTTTCCGCTTGTTGGCAAACCAAGCCTACTTGCGGGGATTTCTTTACTTCCTTGCGATGATTGCGATTACCTACTTTCTGTATTTGAACATAGTCTTCTTCTTCCTCGGTCGGACTTCTCGGTTTGATTTCATTTCACCAAAGGTCGCCAAGATGACGAGGCAAAAGTTCGATAATGATGGTCGCCGGGTTAACCGCAACGGTGCACGGGGAGCGGGGATGGCACAACCTGCTTACCAAAGCCACTCCAACGGTCTCTTTGCAGGTAGTGATACCATTCCTGCGGCAGTTGAAATTGACGCTACAGAACAACGCAACCTGCAAGACGTCGTTGACCAGCTGCTGACGGAAGGGATCTTCCAAAACGACTTTGATGGCATGGACGATGAACAAATCATTGCCCAGTACAACGCCACCGGTAAGCCGGTACAAGCGTTAAACGTCAATTCCGTTCCACCATACTTCGAGTTGATCCACGATGAAGCGCGTCACCGTTTGGAAATCTACATGGGTCTCAACCAAATGGACCGCATGCCAGTCGGTCACATCACCCGGATCGGTTTAACCGACGTCCGGGACGCCCACCACAAGTACCAAATCTACCTTGCTGGGCTGGCCGTAACTGACGGTCCAAACAAGATTCCAGGTCGTCGTGGTTCTACCATTATGACCAGTGCCGACTATGGCTTAAACGCCCAAGTCGCATATCGTGAACGTCAATAATAACAAAAAGGATTCGAGATGATCTCGAATCCTTTTTCATTTACTTTTCTTTGAATTCGCCCTCTAAGGTGTCGCCAGAACGCTTGCCATCGTCTTCAGGCATGATGATGGCCATCACAATATAGATGACGGCAATTGGAAATAAACCGGTCACAAACAATAGAATCACTGCAAGCACACGGACAATTGTTGGATCCCAGTCGATGTTTTCCGCAATCCCGGCGCAGACGCCGGAGATAACCTTGTTCTTGGACTTCTTCAATGGTTGTTTCATAAAATCACACCCTCCTTAGTTCTTTTGCTACCTCTATTTTAACATATGGCCAAAAATCATTTCCCAGGAAATAACTGCGACATTTTGAAACAAATGTCTTAAAATGATATGTATAGTTTTATTTAATCCTGTTGTTTCGAATTGACACGGTATATTCTATTCATTGTCCTTATCAGATTATTTGGGAGGTGGGAAGTATGCGACTGACACGGACTACACGCGACTTTCAAAATGCGCTTATGACCTTGCTGGAGACAAACTCCTTTGAACACTTAACGGTTGACCAGATTTGCGAAGAGGCGATGCTGCACCGGAGTAGTTTTTACCGCTACTTTGATGACAAGTACGACTTGTTGGCACAGACACTGAACACGCAGATTGGCCGGATCGCTGATTCAGGTGAGAGTGAAGAGGATGTGATTAAGCAGTTTGTGATGTACATTGATGGGCACAAGGACCTGGTGCGCCACCTGGCATCCAGCAGTTCACACAGTTCCTTGTACACGGAAATGCTGCAGATTTTATCCAAGGTCTTGCTAGAACGGCGTGAGTCTGGGACGAAGGATTCAATCATTCTCGCATTGAAAAAGTCCGACAACCCAGAGATGACCGCGTACCTATTTAGTGGATCAATCATCGGTGTCTTCTTCTGGTGGCAAAAGAACAACTACGAATTGCCAACCGAAGACTTCATCAATTTTGCGAAACAGTCGGTACTTTCGCTGTCCAAATAGAAAATTAAGTATATAGGGGTGAAAACACAATGGGCAAGATGATCAAGGCAGAATTACAGAACCTTTTTCAGAATAAGACTCTGCTATTATCAATTTCTGTAATCTGCTTATTACCATTCTTATACAGTATCTTCTTCCTGAAGTCAGTTTGGGACCCTTACGGCAACACCCGCGACCTGCCAATTGCCGTGGTCAACAAGGATGTTCCCGTGAAGTATCAGGGTAAGAAGATGGAAGTTGGTAAGGAAACTACTAACCAACTGAAGCGCAACCACCAAATGAAGTGGGAAATCGTATCAAACGAAACTGCACAACACGGATTGACTCACCGCAAGTACTACGCAGTGATCACAATCCCAAAGAACTTTTCTAAGAATGCTGCGACTGTGATGAACAAGAATCCAAAGCAAATGCAGCTTCAATATACTACCAACGGCTCACTTAACTACATTGGTGAAGTGATGTCACAAATTGGTACCAAGGAATTAAACACCAAGATCCGTGCACAAGTTACTAAGGCATACGCAACGGCGATGTTCAAGGAATTGGGTGTGCTCGGCAAGGGGATGGACCAAGCTGCTGATGGCTCCAAGCAACTCAGCAACGGAATCGTGACCCTGAGCGATGGTGTGAACCGCTACGTTGCAGGTGTCGATCAAGTGAACAACGGTGTCCAAACGATGAAGGTTTCCGTTGCACCACTTTCCGCCGGTGCTCAACAATTGGTATCCGGTAGCCAAACTTTGGCAAACGGTCTGTCACAATACACTGGCGGTGTTAGTCAACTCGCCAGTGGCCTTGGATTGTTGCAATCTAATTCTGGCCAACTCAGCTCTGGAACGAGCCAATTGGCAACCGGACTTGATACTCTCAGCAGCAACTCCGGTCAACTCAGCACCGGTGCGGGACAACTCGCTGCTGGCACGAGCGAATTGAACAACCAAGTTTCCGCAATGTTGCCAGCAATGCAAAACCAAATGGGGACTGCCTCACAAGGTATTGCAAGTGACGCAAACGAATTGGCTAAGGCGCTTCAACCACTTTCACAAAGCGCTCAGCAACTTGAACAACTCAACCAAGCTTTGACTGCCATCAACAACGGTCTGAGCCAAATCAAGTCAGCATCTGCACAAGAAAACCAACTGATCAGCGCTGTGGCTTCACTGCAAGGCGTTAAAACCACTGATGCATCCAGTCAAGCTAAGTTGGACGCAGTTGTTGCAGCTGCTCAAAATGCAGGTAAGTCAGGTAATTTATCCGATTCAATCGGTCAAGTGCAATCCAACATCACGGCATTGCAAACTCAAATCACGGCAGCACAAAACTCCGCTAGCCAAAACACTGCTAACGTTGCCAAGGCAGCCCAACAATTACAAACAAGTTTAACTAACCTCCAAAACAGCACCAACGCTACGATGACTTCAGCCTCATCCAAGCTGACCGCTGCTACTAACCAACTCGCTGCTGGTGCAAGCCAACTGAACTCCGGTGTTCAACAATACACCAATGGCGTTAACTCTGCTGCTGCCGGTGCGAAGACCTTGAATTCCGGTGTCAGTCAATACACTGCCGGCGTTTCACAAGCTAGTTCCGGTGTCAACCAACTGATGGCAAATAGCCCAGCGCTTGTTTCTGGTGCGAGCCAACTTGCCGGTGCACTTACACAACTCAATGCTCAAGTGCCGAGCCTGGTTAGCGGTGTTAACTTGCTAGCTGCCGGTACTCAACAACTCGCTGATAATTCACCAGCACTTGTTTCTGGTATCACTAAGCTCAATGACGGTGCTGCTCAGTTAGCTGACAAGCTCGGCAAGGGTGCAAAGCAAGTTAACTCCATTAAGCCTACCCAAAAGACCGCTAAGATGTTCGCTGAACCATCTACGCTCAAGCACAAGGATTACAGTTACGTACCAAACTATGGTCACGCACTTGCACCTTACGTTCTTTCTGTCGCTCTGTACACCGGTGTATTGGTATTCAACTTCATTTATCCAATCCGTCGTCCAGCGCTCGAAGGACAATCCGCTGTTGCATGGTGGGGAAGTAAGGTCTTCATTGGTGCAGTTACCGTTACAATCATGGCCATCATTGAAGACGTCGTAATGATCGCTGCTGGCTTGACCACTGACCACATTCCATCCATGTTGGTCACTAGTATCTGCTTCGGTCTGGCAGCTGTTTCGATCGTGATGTTCCTGTCAATGATCTTTGATAACCCTGGTCGTTTCGTTGCCATGGTTCTCCTGATGCTCCAATTAGGTGGTTCTGGTGGTACTTTCCCAATGGAAGTTACGATGAAGTTCTACAACGTCATCCACTGGTTCTTACCAATGACATACTCAATCCTTGGCCTCCGTCAATCCATCACTGGTGGTATCGGTGAACACTACGCAATGTTCTGCAACCTCGTGCTGTTAGGAATTGCCGTAGTATTCAACCTCTTACTCCTCGTTGGTATGATCGGAATCCACCGTCACACTTTCAGCCTCAATCCTGAACTTGATCGAAATCAACAATTCATCGATAACGCTGAAAAGAACGGTATCAACTCAAATAACTAATTCAAACTAAAAGGACTGCGCATCATGCGCAGTCCTTTTACTGTTTAAACTTCGTACTTAGCAAACCGTTGGGCGTCTTCTTGTGACATTTCAACTTTCAGAAGCGTTCCTTCGTTTTGGTATTCAGTTTCGATAATATTTGTATGTTCGTTCAGGTAGGAAACTTGCTGACCTTCTGAGAATGGGATCAGCAGGTTCATCGTCACGTAGTCCTTGAAGAGGTGTCTGCGGATGACGCTCACCAGTAGGTCCAGTGATTCTTCTTGGCGCGCGGAGATAACTACCTGGTCATCACCTTCCAAGACGGGGAAATCAATCTCAGTCTTGTCGGCCTTGTTGAAGACGTTGATCATTGGAATGTTGTCGATTCCGATCTGCTTCAATGTTTCCGCGGTCGTCTTCATCATTTCCTCGTAGTGGGGATCTGAGTAGTCGATCACTTGGATCAAGAGGTCGGCACCGGCAGCTTCTGCCAACGTGGACTTGAATGATTCCACCAGGTTGGTAGGGAGCTTGCTGACAAACCCGACAGTATCTGAGAGCAGGAATTGCTTTTGGTCGGGAAGGGTTAACCGCCGGACACTGGTATCCAGGGTGGCGAATAACATGTTCTTTTCAAAGACCACCTTTTCGTCAGACGTACCGTAACGACGGACAAGACCGTTCATGATCGTGGACTTACCGGCGTTTGTGTAACCGACTAAAGCAGCGGTAGGGATGTTGCTCTTGACACGTTGCTTGCGCTTGGTTTCTTCAGACTTGCTGATTTCGGACAATTCCTGGCGAATGTGCGCAATTTGACGCTTGATTACCCGGCGGTCCATTTCGAGCTTGGTTTCACCGGCACCACGGTTGGTAAATCCGCTCCCACCACCAGTTTGCTGATCCAGACGTTGACTTGCGCTGGTTTGCAGACGTGGCAGGCGGTATTGGAGTTGGGCAATTTGAACCTGGAGCTTGGCTTCCTTAGTCTGTGCACGGGTCGCAAAGATTTCCAGAATCAAAGCAGTCCGGTCGATAATCCGCGTACCAGTTTCGTCTTCGAGGTTGCGGAGTTGACTAGGTGTCAATTCGTCGTTGGTAATGATCGTAGTCGCGTGGTTGGCAGCTGCTACTTCAGCGATTTCGGCGACCTTACCCTTACCGAAGTACGTAGCGGGGTTTGGACGGTCGATAACTTGGTCTACCCGGTTAACCACCTTCATATGGTTGGCTTGCGCGAGTTCTTCAAGTTCGGTCATTGAGTAGTCATAATTATCCTGACCGGTATTCAAACCGGTGATGATTACTAACTCTTCACTTTGTATATTAGTATCCATTAAATGAAATTCACCCCTTCTTCGGATATTATTTTGGTAATTCTAATTGGTTGTAGAAGTCGACGTGGGCCTTGTCGCCGTCGAACGTGATCTTGGTCATGCTACCATTGCGTGCTGATTCTTCAGTCTTGTAACCAAAGTGTTCAGTGATTGAGCGGATGGTAACACCGTGTGAAACAACGAGGGCAGTGGAGCCGTCTGGTAATGCACGCAGGCGGTCAATTCCCTTTTGTACCCGCGCCCAGAAAGTAGCGGCATCTTCCGCGTCACCGTATGGATCGGCAGCTGCTACCTTGTCCTTCAAGACTTCTGGACCCATGTGGCCAAACATTTCGGCAAAGCTGTTGAAGCCACGTGAGCCACACAAGAAATCGGTGAATTCAGAGGCGTTTTGACCTTCGAAGTAACCGAAGAATTCTTCACGGAATGCTGGTTCGGGAGTTGGTTCCTTAATTGTGGTGTTGTCATTTGCGGCAAGCAAGAGGCGGGCAGTGGCCATTGTCCGGGCGAGGTCGCTACTAAATACGTAGTCGAGATCGATCGCTGACAATACCTTACCAGTCCGCTTTGCATCTTCTTGGCCCTTTTCGGTGAGCGGTGCGTCCGCCCACCCTTGCACCCGGTTGTACTTGTTTAGGTAGGTTTGGCCGTGACGAACAAAATATACGGTGATTGCCATAAATTGATACAACTCCTTTAATTTAAATAATCCTTATTATATTTTACCATGAATGGTTTGTGAAACATAATGAATCTAAAGCATCTTGTTTTTCTTGATAATCCGCTGTCTGAGCTCCTTGATTCCCCACATTGCAGCCAATACCAACAGTGCGCAAGCGACCATGGCGAGGATCACGAGTGAGAAATGTTCCTTGACCAGTGGGATCGAACCGAAGTAGTAACCGACGGAACATCCCAGTGCTACCCAGGTTGCGACACCGACGATGTTACCGGCCGTGAATTTACGGAATGGGTAGTGCATGATGCCGGCGATGGTGGGGATGAATGACCGGATTAATGGGACGAAGCGACCGAATGCGACGGCCCAGAAACCGTACTTTTCCAAGAAGTCCTTAGCTTGCAGCATTCGTGGACCTTCCAGACGTTTTTCGATAAATGACCAGCGTGAAATTGTCCGCCCAATCCAGTAGTTGACGGAATCGCCGATAAAGGCCGCCAAGAAGAAGGTGATGATGATGTAGTGCATCTTCAAAACCGGGTGAACGGCGATGAATGAGCTGGTTAAAAAGACGAGGGAGCCACCCGGTAGCCATGGAAAGACGACCAAGCCGGTTTCCATAAAGACGATAACAAATAGGATCAGGTAACTCCAAGGTCCGAGCCACTCAAACATTGGGATCAAAATCTCCGCAATGTGGGTGCAAAAATACCAAATTTCTGCCAAGTGAATTCCCCCTTTCTAATATATTTCTATTAATATTGTAAAGTTTTCTTCCTGATTTGACTAGCGAGCCGGCCCAAAATTAAGAAAAGTACAAATACTACCCCTCTTATTTTTGGAATGATATAATATATTAATTACTTTTTCCTGAAAGGTAGGGAATACTTTGGCTGATAACTCTATTAGAGAACATGAACAAAAGCGCCTTGATTTCGTGATTGATGAGATCAAAAAGGCAAAGGTGAAGGCTAGTCAAAAGATTGATAAGGCCAAGAATGAAATTGAGGATATCAACAAGCAGACAAACGATATCCGGATGAACACCACGACCTACTCAGGAATGATGGATACTGCGATGTCATTCCGTGCACAACAACAAATGTTAGACGAGCGTAACAACAGCTGGCAACACGCGGCTGACCACTTAGCGACTCTGCAACGGCTCGAGAAGAAGCCTTACTTTGCGCGGATCGACTTTAAGGATAAGGGCTCTGACCAAGAAGAGTCCGTCTACATCGGGCTGGCTTCCTTTAGCGATAAGGTTGACCACTTCTTGATTTACGATTGGCGTGCACCGATTTCTTCAGTTTATTATGAAGGGAAATTGGGCAAGGTGAGTTATGAAACCCCAGTCGGCACGCAGGAAGTTGAGATGACGCTCAAACGCCAGTTCCAAATCAAGGATGGGACGATTGTGACCATCTTTGACACGGATGAACAAGTCGGCGATCAGATGCTTCTTGAGGCTCTGGGTAATCACTCATCGACCAAGATGAAGAGTATCGTTACCACGATTCAACGGACCCAAAACGAAATTATTCGTGATGCCAAGGATGAACTGCTCTTTGTTCAAGGGGCGGCGGGTTCTGGTAAGACAGCCGCAGTCTTGCAACGGATCGCATGGTTGCTGTACCGTTACCGGGGCAACCTGAGCTCATCACAAGTGGTCTTGTTCTCACCAAACCAACTCTTTAACGACTACATCGACCAAGTGCTGCCAGAACTGGGTGAACACAACATGGTCCAAATGACCTACTTCCAGTTCGCCAACCGTCGTGTACCACGGATGCACGTCCAAGATCTGGCACAACGTTTTGAGGCCAGCGAAGATGAGATTGCCAAGAAGGCTGAAAAGCTCTTGACCAGTCTCGACTACTTTAAGGCCACAGCGCGTTATGCCAAGAGTCTTGGTCAAGGCAACATGCGTTTCAGAAATATCATGTTCCGCGACAAGATCTTCGTAAGCAAAAACAAGATCCGTGAAATCTATTACTCATTCAACCAAAACTACAAGCTCGGTAACCGCCTCGACGGGACCAAGGAAGAACTGATCCGCTACCTCAACCACCGTGTAAGTAGCGAAATGCGGGCAAAGTGGGTCGAAACCGAGCTGCAAAGCCTCAGTAAGGAAGAAATCGACAACTTGTTTGGCAACGTGCCACGGGAATTCGAGGACGACCAGGCAGAATACAAGTACTTGGCGCGCAAGATTGTTATCAAAGCCTTTGAACCAATCAAGCGGGCAATCAACCACAACCAATGGCTTAACATCAACGGCCAATTCCTGCACTTACTCCGGTCCACACCACAACTGGTCGATCTGGCCAAGTATGGATTGACTGAAGAAGAGTGGACTTCCTTCGTGGATAAGACAAAGGAAGGGCTCAAGAAGCGCCAAATTTCAGCTTCTGGGATCACGATCTACCTTTACCTCTACGACCTGGTGACCGGACGCCACGGCCAACGCGACATCCGTTACGTATTTGTCGATGAGGTCCAAGATTACGATCCTTACCAACTGGCCTACCTCAAGTACCGTTTCCCTAAGGCCCGCTTTACGCTGCTCGGTGACCTTAACCAGGCGATTTTCACCCACGAAAACAGCAAGAGCCTCCTGGGACAACTCAGTACGATGTTTGATCCGGAAAAGACCAAGGTTGTTCAACTCACCAAGTCATACCGGTCTACCAAGCAGATCACTGACTTTACCAAGCATATCTTGGTCGACGGTGAACAAATCGAGGCCTTTGAACGGCAAGGTGACCTGCCGGTTGTGATCGAAGCTGGCTCCACTGATGCCAACGTGGATGCGGTGATCGCAACGCTCAAGGAATACCAAAAGGATCATGAGCAAGTCGCCATCATTGGTAAGACGCTCGAGGATTCTGAACAGCTCCACCAAGCCCTGCAAGCCCGCGATGTTGAATCAACCCTCTTGCGGACGGAAAACCAACGTCTGGTCAAGGGGACAATCATCGTTCCATCATACTTGGCAAAGGGTCTGGAATTTGATGCGGTAATCGTCTGGGATGCCAATGACGATAAGTACCACGGGGATGAAGAACGTCAACTCCTGTACACGATCTGTTCCCGTGCCATGCACTCACTGACCTTGACGGCGACTGGCAAAGTAACCAGCCTGCTTGATCAGGTGCCAACTGACGAATATACACGCAAATAAGAAAAGCACCTCTGGATTTTCCAGGGGTGCTTTTGTGTTAGAACTTAAATGCAAGTGATTCGTATGGCTTCAGCGTTAACTTGGCTGGAAGGGAATCGAGTTGGCGTCCGTAGTTGGAAATCAATACGTGACCGCTGGCTTGCAGGTCTGCTGGTACGTCAATTTCAGTTTCCTTACCGTAGAAGTTGTTGAAGACGGCGAGCTTTTCGTCGTTCAGTGTCCGCAGGTAGGCGAATACTTGGTCGTCGTCTTCCAGCAGTGGGCTGAAGTGACCGTCGCTAATGACGTCTTCACTCTTGCGGAGCTTGATCAACTTTTGGTAGTAGTCGAAAATCTCGCCAGATGCGAGTTCCTTTTCGGCGTTGATTTCATCCTGGTCGGTAGGTATTAACCAAGGCTTGCTTTGGCTAAATCCGGCGTATTCACTGTCATCCCAATGCATTGGTGTCCGGGAGTTGTCACGCGCCTTGGAATGCACAATCTTGAATGCTTCTTCTGGTGTGTGTGTCTTAACCAATTCATCGTAGGCGTTGATGGCTTCGATGTCGACATAGTTATCCATTGACTTGTAGCTAGGGTCAACCATCCCGAGTTCTTCACCCATGTAGATGTATGGCGTACCACGGAGCAGGTGGGTCGTCGTTGCCAGCATTTCCGCAGATTTTTCCCGGTAGTGGACAGGGTCACCGAAACGGTTGAGGGCCCAAGGTTGGTCGTGATTGTTCCAGAAGAGTGCTTGCCATCCGTTGCCCTTATCCATTCCACTTTGCCAGTCAAACATGATTTGCTTGAGCTTCTTGAAGTCAAATGGTACCAATGACCACTTTTCGCCGTTATCATAGTCAACCTTCAAGTGGTGGAAACTAAAGACCATGGACAGTTCGTGTTCGTCCGGGTTGGAGTACTTGATACTGTTTTCGATGGTAGTAGAAGACATTTCACCAACCGTGATGCTTTCAGCGTCTTGACCGAAACTGTTGGCGTTGAGTTCCTTGATGTATTCTTGGACGACTGGCGTATCAGTGTAGAGCTTCTTTTCTTCAACCGGATCAGTGCTATCAACGAGGACAGTATCCTTACCAATTACGTTTAACACGTCGAAACGGAAACCAGAGACACCCTTGCTGCGCCAGAAGTTAACGATATCGAAGGCTTCTTGGCGGACATCAGGGTTGTGCCAGTCGAGGTCGGCTTGTTGTGGGGCGTACAGGTGGAGGTAGTACTTACCAGTGTCACCGAATTTCGCCCATGCCGGACCACCGAACTTGGATTGCCAGTTGTTTGGCAGGCTTCCATCAGGCTTTGGATCGCGCAGGTAGAAGTATGCTTGGTACTTTGGATCACCGGCCAGTGCCTTCTTGAACCATTCATGTTCCGTTGAGCAGTGGTTGAATACCATGTCGAGCATGATTCCAATGTTGTGTTCCTTCAACTTGGCAGACAGTTCTTCAAAGTCTTCCATGGTCCCAAACTTAGGGTCGATCTTGCGATAATCGGCGATGTCGTAACCATTATCGTATTGTGGTGATACGAAGAAGGGGTTGAACCAAATGAAATCGATGTTTAACTTGGCCAGGTAGTCGATCTTTTCGATGATACCGCGGATGTCACCAAGTCCGTCGTTGTTAGAGTCGTAAAATGATTTTGGATAAATTTGATATACTACTTTCTTTCCTAAATTCATGATAATCTCCTATAACTTCTTTCTGCGTGCAAAATCAATAAATTGGAACTGATCAGGCTTGTGATAACTGGTAGTCAGCTGGAAGAGCTTGTTGTCTTCGAGGTAAACCAAACTCCGGATCACGGCGACAGTATCGCAGTCGAGGATCTTGCCAATTTCTTCCGGTGCGTGCTCAAATGTCACACTCTTTGTGGCGTATCCAATCGTATAACCCGCTTGTTTTTCAAGAAAGTTGTACAAGGACTCCACAAAAACGGAGCGATCGATGGGCAATTCAACAGTGTGGAGCAGGTAGTCCTCATCAACCACGGAGTTTTCTCCGTCGATAATTCTGACACGGCGGACGAATTGGGCGGAATATTGTGGAACGTCATGTCCGATGAACTGAGTCGGTGGATTGACTGGGTATTGACACTCCAGCACCTTCGTCTCAGCTTTCAAGTGTTCCGCCTTGTTCAATTCTTGAAAACTCGTTAATTGAGAGATAGGGAAAGTATGCCGGTTGTTATCAATGACAACTGAGCCACGACCACGCATCTTGTGGATCAACCCCAGATCAGCCAGTGACTGTAGTGCCTTTCTGACCGTCTCACGGGAAACACCATATAAGGTAGTCATTTCCGTTTCGCTCGGAATCAAGGTGCCAGGCTTATAAAAACCGCGCTTGATCTTTTCTGCAAGGTCTTGTTTGATAATTTCGTGTTTGCTTTCCATATTCACTTCGCCTCCTGTAAGTATGATAACTTGTCTAGACAAATAAGTCAATTATAGAAACGCCGATATAATAGCAATGTAAGCAATTTCATTTTTTCTATTGACAACATGTATAGACAGGTTATATAATTCAGACAGTCAAAAAGAAAGCGATTTCATGGAGGGATTAGTTATGAGCAATAAGGTTAATTTATTAGCACCTATTACTGGTGAGCTCATTGCTTTGTCTAAAGTTGACGACCAAGTATTCTCATCCGGAATGATGGGTAAAGGTTACGCGGTTCAACCAACTGAAGAAAAAGTTGTGGCACCGGTATCTGGTGAAATCACAATGTTAGCAGGTACTAAGCACGCGTTTGGTATCAAGACTGAAGAAGGACTCGAAGTTCTCGTTCACATGGGTCTCGACACTGTTGAATTAGACGGTGCACCATTTAACTTGACTATCCAACAAGGTGACCACGTGGAAGCAGGACAAGAAGTGGCTACCATGTCACTTCAAGCCGTTGCTGACGCTGGTAAGGCAACCACGGTTTTGACTGTCATCACTAACAGCGGTGATCTGGTTGACGGCATCGACTTTGAAGAAGGAGACGTTAAGGCCGGTGATTCTACTGTTACTGCTTACTTGAAGCAAGGTGAAGTTAAGGATGAAAAGCTTGACTACGACGAACTTGCTTCATTGATCATCGAAAAGGTCGGTGGCAAGGACAACATCAAGAACTTGATCCACTGTATCACCCGTCTTCGCTTCTACTTAAAGGATGAAAGTAAGGCTGACGATGAATTCTTGGCAAACACTAACGGAATCATTGACGTTATGCACGCTTCCGGTCAATACCAAGTTGTTATCGGGGATGGGGTTGCCCACGTATTCGATGCAATTATGAAGCAACTTCCTGAATTGGCTGAAAACGGTGAAACAGAATCAACACCTGTCGCTGGTCGTAACGCCTTTGAACGAGGCTTCAACGCTTTGATTGGTGTCGTTACCGGTTCAATGGGTCCAGTTGTTGGTATCATTTCTGCATCAGGTATTATTAAGGGTCTCTTGGCTCTGTTAACTCTGCCACAATTAGGATCAATCCTGAGTGTTAAGTCAATGGAATACATGACCATTAGCGCAATGGCTGACGCTGCATTCTTCTTCCTTCCAGTACTGGTTGGTTTCTCTGCAGCTAAGCGTCTCGGTGGTGACCCAATCATCACAGCGACTGTTGGTCTGTTCCTGACTTACCCACAAATTATTGAATGGGGTAAGCATGGTGTTACTATGTTTACGTTAGGTGGACTTCAATTCCACATGCTAAACTACACTTACTCAATCTTCCCAATGATCTTGGCAGCATGGGTAGCGAAGAAGATTGAAGACTGGCTGAAGAAAGTTCTCCCAACCTTCTTACACATGATCTTCATTCCAATGATCACACTCTTCCTTGTCAGCTTGCTCACTATCATCGTTACTGGTCCAGTTATTCAAAACTTGGCATTCGGTATCGCTGACGGTATCAACTTCATTGTTAGAGAATCAGGTTGGATCGGTGGCCTGGTAATCGGTGGTTTCTACCAATTACTCGTTATCTTCGGTCTTCACTGGGGTGTTGTTCCGGTTGTTACCCAACAAATCTCTGGTGCCGGTCAAAGTGCGTTGAACGCAATCATTTCTGTTACTATGGTTTCACAAGGTGCCGCAGTTCTCGCTGTTGCCTTGAAGAGTAAGAAGAAGGACATGAAGTCACTCGGTATCGCAGCTGCTATCTCAGCATTCTGTGGTGTTACTGAACCTGCCATCTACGGTATCAACCTTCGTTACAAGCGTGTCTTCGCCTGTGGTTTGATCGGTTCTGCTTTCGGTGGTTTAATCACTGGTTTCATGGGTGGTACAATGTACGGATTTACCGGTTCATTGATCGGTTTCTCATCATTCTTCAACCCTAAGAACCCAACTGACTTGACTAGTTTTGAAGCCTTCTTGATCTCAAGCATCGTCGCAATGATCGTTGCATTCGTACTCACTTGGATCTGGGGCTACAATGACAACATGCAAAAAGGTAAGAAAGTTACTAAGAAATCAACTCCAAAATAGAGTAAAGGAGAAAAGGCTATGGTTAAAGATGTAAAGGGAATTGCTGCTAGTGATGGTATTGGGATTGCACCAGCTTACTTGCTGATTAATCCAGACCTGTCATTCGATAAGGACAAGAAGATTACTGACGCGGATGCAGAATACGCGCGTGCTGAAAAGGCTTTTAGTGACGCCTCTGCAGAATTAGCGAAGATCAAGGAATTGGCTTCTGGACGCTTGGACGATGAAGAACTTCAAGTCTTTGACGCCCACATGGCAATCCTGTCTGATCCGGAATTGCTTGGCCAAGTGAAGGACGAAATCACTAACAACTTGAGTAGTGCTGAAGTTGCAGTCGACAAGATCACAACCAACTTTGCAGACATGCTCGCTGCCATTGTTGACAACAAGTACATGCAAGAACGGGCTGCCGACGTGAAGGACGTGGCAAAGCGTGTAATGAGTCACTTGCTTGGTAAAGAATTGCCAAACATCGCTGCCATCGACAAGCCAGTAATCATCGTCACGAAGGAAATTACTCCTTCTGACACTTCACAAATGGACGCTAAGTACGTCAAGGGGATCGTTACTAACTTCGGTGGTCGGACTAGTCACGCTGCCATCATGTCACGGACACTGCGGATTCCAGCGGTTGTAGGTACTGAAAACATCACGGAAAACGTCGAAAACGGCCAAAAATTGATCGTTGACGGTCTCAAGGGTGACGTCATTGTTGACCCATCCGCAGACCAAGTGACTGAATACGAACAAAATGCTGAAGAATTTGAAAAAGAACGTGCCGAATGGGCTAAGTTAGTTGACGCTCCATCAGTCTCCAAGGATGGTCAAGAATTCGAAATCGCAGCTAACATCGGTACGCCAGATGATGTTGATGATGCTGTAAAGCAAGGTGCCGATGGTGTTGGCCTCTTCCGTTCAGAATTCCTCTACATGGGTTCTGACCACATGCCAACCGAGGATGAACAATTCGCTGCCTACAAGAAGGCGATCGTCGGCATGAAGGGCAAGCCTGTCGTTGTTCGGACCCTTGACATCGGTGGTGACAAGCCACTCGATTACTTACCATTGCCAGAAGAAATGAACCCATTCCTCGGGTACCGTGCTATCCGGATTTGCCTTGACCGGCCAGAAATCTTCAAGACCCAACTTCGGGCATTGATCCGCGCATCTGAATTCGGCCCTCTCTCCATTATGTTCCCAATGATCGGGACTTTGGCTGAATTACGTGCAGCGAAGAAGATTTTTGCCGAAGCGAAGGCAGAACTCCAAGCAGATCACCCAGGACTCGGGGATGATATCAAGATCGGGATGATGATCGAAGTTCCACTGGCTGCCATCAACGCTGACAAGATGGCTGCAGAGGTTGACTTCTTCAGCATCGGGACCAACGACTTGATTCAATACAACTTTGCCGCTGACCGTGGTAACGACGAAGTATCATACCTCTACCAACCACTGAATCCAGCATTCCTCGGTCTCATCAACCACGTCATCAAGGCTGCTCACAGACACGGCACTAAGGCTGCAATGTGTGGTGAAATGGCCGGTGACGAACTGGCATTGCCACTCCTGATGGGGATGGGTCTGGACGAATACTCCATGTCAGCATCATCCATTCTTCGTACTCGTTCCATGATGAAAGACCTCGACACCGCAGACTGCGCAAAGCTTGCGGACGAGGCAATGGAACTGGATACCAACGAAGAAGTCGCAGAATTAGTAAAGAAATCTCTCCATATCGATTAAAATAAAACACCTCGCAGGGGATTAACCTTACGAGGTGTTTTTCTATTGTTTCTTAATAAATGGCAGTGTCCTTAAGTCGACCTGAATAATTGCGTTTGATAATAAGAGAATGATACCACCGATAATCAGTTGTGGTGTCAGCGGGTCGTATTGCAAGATCACGGACATTACGCTGGCGAAGAATGATTCGAGCATCAAAATCAAACCGGCCGTGGTCGTATCAGTATGTGCTTGCCCAATTAACTGGAGCCCTTGAGCCAGGAAGGTGATCAAAATTGAAAGGATCGCTAATGGAACCAGTGCTTGGACCCAGTGGACGTGGGCGAAGGTTGGCCGTTCAAATAAGAGTGCGGCGATCCAACCAAACAGTCCTTGGCAGAACCCAATCATGATGATTAATACCCATGGACTTGATGCCTGGGGTGCAAACTTAGCAAAGAAGATCAGCTGTCCGGCCCAGAAAACTGCGGATACTAATGTGATGAAGTCACCGTATTGAAGACTCAAACCGTCAGCGAAGACGTTGGTGATAATTGCCATCCCGATCAGTGACAATACGATTGAAATGTAGGCCTTGCGTTCGGGGTGTTCACGCCAGATCAGCCAAACGATAAATGGCGCGATGACAACGTAGAGAGTGGTCAAAAACGCGTTCTTGGCTGGGGTGGTGAAGCGGAGTGCGTCGGTTTGCAGGAAGTATCCCAAGAAGTTGATGGTACCTGCTACCATTCCCAATTTTACGTCGGTCCAAGTCATCTTCTTGAAGTCCTTGAAGAAAATGATGATACCTGCAACAACTGCCATGGTTCCCCGGCAGGCGTTGATCAGTCCTGAATGCATCCCCGCCTCGATGGTTAGTTTAGCGAAGACGTAGGAACTCCCCCACAGAATTGCGACAAGTAAGAGCATCAAGTTAGCTTGTCTTTTGCTGATTTTCATGATTAATTTATTCCTTTTTTCAAATTTCCAAAGATACATGTTAACATTTTTGGCGGATGATTAAAACGATAAATTGCTGGTCGTATTCTTTAACTTTTCGGAAATTATACATTGTTTCATAGGCTTTAGAACGCGAAATAGTGTATTATTGAAAGAGTGATTTATTTGTACTGGAGGAAAAATCAATGAAAACAGCGTTGCAGAAGCTGAGAACTGGCTTAAATACTAAGCTGGGCTTCTTTCTGCTCGTGGTGCTCTTGTTCTGTATCAAGAGTTACTGGGCTTACCAAACTGAATTTAACCTCGGTGTAAAGGGTAGCATGCAAGAATTCTTGCTCGTCTTCAACACCATCCCTGGAGCATTAGTCTTCCTGGGGATCGCACTGTACTTTAGAGGACGCTTGTCATACTGGCTGATGCTGATTATTGACGCATTACTGTCATTGTGGCTGTTCTCTAACATCCTTTACTACCGCGAATTCTCTGATTTTATTACTTTCAACATTATCAAGAGTTCCGGAGCTGCATCTAACAACCTCGGTAAGAGTCTCGCAGGGATCTTGCATCCAGTTGACTTCATGGTCTTCGTCGACGTCATTATCCTGGCTTTGATCTTACTCTTCCACTTTGTACGGGTGGATATGCGTCGGTTCAAGGTGCGACATGCATTTACAGTGACCGTCTTAGGTTTTGTTTTATTCGGTGCAAACTTGGGAATGGCTGAATCTGACCGTTCTCAATTACTGACACGGACATTCGATAACAACTACATCGTGAAGTACCTGGGGCTTGAAGCCTACACGGTCTACGATGGGATTAAGACTACCCACAACAGCGTGGTCAAGGCGCAAGCGGACAAGGACCAACTCAAGCCGGTTCTGAACTTCTTGCACCACAACTATGCGGGTCCAAACATCCAATACCAAGGTGTCGCCAAGGGTAAGAACATCTTCGTTATCCACTTGGAAAGTCTCCAACAATTCATGATTGACTACAAGCAAGACGGCGAAGAAGTAATGCCAAACTTGGATAAGCTGTACCACTCTAGCGATACGCTTGCGTTTGACAACTTCTTCCACCAAGTCGGCCAAGGTAAGACTGCCGATGCTGAAATGATGCTGGAAAACTCACTTTACGGTCTTCCGGAAGGTTCTGCCATGGTTACGGATGGTACTACCAACACCTTCCAATCAGCACCAGCATTGCTGAGCCAAAAGCTGGGTTACACGACCGCCTCATTCCACGGGGACGTGCCTAGCTTCTGGAACCGTGACAACGCCTACAAGTCATTCGGCTACCAATACTTCTTCAGCAAGGAATACTATCCAAAGACCAAGAACTACGACGCTGGTTACGGTATGAAGGATAAGATCTTCATGAAGGAAAGTATGCACTATGTCGAACAACTTCCACAACCGTTCTACGCTAAGCTGATCACGGTTACTAACCACTACCCATACATCCTTGATAAGCAAAACAAGAGTATCGATGCATGGAATACTGGTGATGACACCGTTGATCCATACGTTCAAACTGCACACTATCTGGATCAATCATTGGGTGAATTCTTAAATTACCTCGACAAGACCGGACTGCGGAAGAATAGTGTCCTGATCTTATACGGTGACCACTACGGTATTTCTAATAACCACCAAGCAGCGATTGCTCAAATCCTGCACAAGAAGAAGCTGACCAACTACGATCTGGCCATGTTCCAAAAGGTGCCATTCATGATCAACATGGAAGGCTTAAAGGGTGGTATCAACCATACTTACGGTGGTGAAATCGACGTTCTACCAACCTTGGAAGACTTGCTGGGAATTAGCTCTAAGTACTATGTTCAATTCGGACAAGACTTGCTTTCTACCCAACGCAACCAAATTGTGCCATTCCGAAACGGTGACTGGGTAACTCCTAAGTACACGAAGTACAACGGTGAATACTTCTACACCAAGAATGGTAAGCAAATCACCAAGGCAACCGCCAAGCAAAAGAAGGAATTCAGTAAGATTCAAAAGTACGTCACGACCGACCTCGGACTTTCCGACCGTGTCATGAACGGTGACTTGCTGCGGTTCTACAACCTAAAGGGCTTCAAGAAGGTTAATAAGAAGAACATTACTTACAACCTGAAGAAGAGTCTTCAAAAGCTCAAGGAGGCCCAAAAGAAGAAAAAGACTAGTGTGAAGACAGAGAACAATAATCAAAGTACCCTGGACGACTACTCTACAGACGCTCCAGAATTAAAGAATTATTCTTCACTGATTTTCCCAACTAAGTAATATAAAGACCGGTGTTTTCGCATCGGTCTTTTTTGATTGAAAAAGTAGTGTTAAACAGTTATGATTACACTTGTAAACGATAACTAGTGAGGTGGTAAAAATGACAAGTATTTTCGCAATTATTGTCGCAGTAATTTTAATCGGATTGATCGCATGGTGGTTCTTTGGTAATCACGGCCAAACCAGTGCGCAAGCTACCCAGGGCGCTCAAGAACAAACTGCCACGGTGGTCGTTAAGGGTGGCTACAGTCCAGAAACTGTTGTCCTGAAGAAGGGCGTTCCTGCCAAGCTCAATTTCGACATGCAGGACCACACCGCATGCTTGTCACACGTCGTCTTTTCATCACTCGGCGTCGATAAGGACCTGACAAAGCAAAAGGTAACGACTATTGATATTCCAACTGACAAGGCCGGTGAAATTAACTTTGCCTGTGGGATGGACATGTTCCACGGAAAGGTGGTCGTAAAATGATGTCGACGAGTCGGCGTTTCTGGATTTCCCTGGTACTTTCGGTGCCGCTATTAATCCAGATGGTATTGATGCCATTTCACTTGATGATCCCCGGCCACGATTGGGTGAGTATGGCTGTCACGACGCTGATTGTTGCCATTGGGGCTTGGCCTTATTGGACGAGCGCCTGGGCAGCATTTCTTAAACACAATGCGAACATGAATACGCTGGTGGCGGTCGGAACCGCGATCTCGTATTTCTATAGCTTGTTTGCAATTTTCACCGGGCGGGCGGTTTACTTTGAAAGTGCAGCCTTCATCACCGTCTTCGTCCTGCTCGGCGACATGATGGAAGAACGCATGCACAAAAATGCCAACAACGCTCTTAAGAAACTCGCGGACCTGCAAGTTAAAGCTGCCCTGGTGCAACGTGACGGAGAGTTCGTTGAGCTACCACTCGATCAAGTCGCGGTCGGGGATGTCGTTATGGTTAAGCCTGGACAAAAGATCGCGGTCGACGGGGTCGTGCTGAGCGGAAAGTCGCGCGTTGATGAATCCATGATCACCGGTGAAAGTATGCCGGTGGAAAAGGCTCCCGGAGATCGGGTGGTTGGTGCAACTATCAACGGACAAGGGACGCTGACTTTTAAGGCTACCCACGTCGGGGCAGATACGATGCTGGCGCAAATTGTGGCGATGGTGAAGCGGGCACAGACCAGTCACGCACCTATTCAAAAGCTGACTGACCGGATCTCGGGGATCTTTGTGCCGGTCGTTTTGATCATTGCCATCATCACCTTCGTCGCCTGGTACGTATTAGCTGGGGCAACGGTGGTTCAGGCACTCCTCTATGCCGTTTCGGTAATCGTGATTGCCTGCCCCTGTGCGCTCGGCCTGGCGACTCCAACTGCACTGATGGTCGGAACCGGACGTGCTGCTAAGATGGGGGTGCTGATTAAAGACGGCCAAGCACTCGAAGAAGCCAATGCGGTCCAGACGGTGATTTTCGACAAGACCGGGACCATCACTGTTGGTAAGCCAGTGGTGACGGATATTATCGGAGATCGGGACACTGTGTTACAACTGGCGGTGAGTCTGGAAGCCAGCTCTGAGCACACGCTTGCCACGGCGATTATGCAGGCCGGGGTGGGGATGACACCGCAGCCCGTGACCGACTTTACGGCCGTCGAAGGACAGGGCGTGCGTGGCCTTGTCGGCGGTCAAGAATCCTTTGTCGGAAATGCCAAGCTGGCCGGGAATGCCACATTCCCATTTTCAGACGAATACGAACAGCTCCAATCACAAGCCAAGACGGTCATGATGGTTGGCCAGGCCGGGAAGGTGATCGGACTGATTGCCATCCAGGACGCACCAAAGCCAAGCTCCCAAGCGGCCATCTCTGCACTTCACAAGCGGGGAATTAAGACGGTCATGCTGACGGGGGACAACCGCCACGTCGCTGAAGCAATCGCCTCCCAGGTTGGAATTGACCAAGTCGTCGCAGAGGTCCTGCCTAATGACAAGGCTGACCGGGTTAAGGAGCTCCAACGAGACGGGAAGGTAGCCTTTGTCGGGGATGGTATCAATGACGCACCAGCACTGACCACGGCTGACGTGGGAATCGCAATGGGTTCTGGTACCGATATCGCCATTGACTCCGGTGAAATCGTCCTGGTATCCAATGACCTTCGTGGCGTGGACTGGGCGCTAGAAATGAGTGCAAAAACCTTCCAGCGGATCAAGCTCAACCTCTTCTGGGCACTGATCTACAATGTTGTTGGCGTTCCAATCGCAGCAGGTGTCTTTGCTGGAATCGGATTAACACTGAGCCCTGAAATCGCCGCCTTAGCGATGGCCTTCAGTTCTGTTTCCGTCGTTTCGTCGTCACTGTTATTAAATTATTCCAAGATTGATAAATAGTCTTACTGTTTGAGATTTGGTATAATTTTTACCATGGTAAATGTGTTATGATAAGTGATAACGTTTACATTATGACGATAAAAGGAATTCTATTATGGATAAATGGATGAATTACGAACAGTACGACCGGGAGACTTGGCATAGCTTCTTCCCCGCTGATTCAGTTCGTTTAAGCCAACAAAATTTGGATGATATCAAATCTTTGAATGACCGGATTTCCCTTGAGGATGTTAAGGACGTCTACTTGCCACTGATTCGGCTCTTAGTGATGCACTACGAAAACTTCCTCAGCTGGCAAAAGCAAAAGTCCGACTTTCTCCAACAACCCGTCCGCAAAGTCCCATATATCATTGGGATCGCGGGCTCGGTTGCGGTCGGAAAGAGTACGATTGCACGGTTGTTGAGTAACCTCTTGAATAAGATGCTGCCTGAAAAGCGGGTCGACCTGATGACCACGGACGGTTTTCTCTACCCGAATGCTGAGTTAAAACGGCGTGGAATCATGGATCGCAAAGGCTTTCCGGAGTCCTACGACATGGAGCGCCTTTTGCAGTTCTTAAATGACGTCAAGGCGGGGGAACCAAATGTGACGGCGCCAACGTATTCACACCAGGTGTATGACGTGCAAGAAGACAAGCCACAGATCATCGACCGTCCAGATATCCTGATTGTTGAGGGGATCAACACCCTTCAGTTGCCAACCAACCAACGCCTCTACGTAAGTGACTACTTTGACTGGTCCATTTACGTTGATGCGGATCCGGATTTGATTGAGGACTGGTACTTGCAACGGTTCGGCCTCCTGCTCGATACGGCCTTTACCGACCCATCTAACTACTACTACCCATATTCACAGGGAAAGCGCGAAGAAGCCTTTAAGATGGCGCGTGACGTCTGGAAACGGGTGGATTTGCCAAACCTGACCGAATTCATCCTGCCAACCAAGACACGGGCTGATTTAATCTTACACAAGACGACTGGACACCTGGTCGACCGTGTATACTTAAGAAATGACTAAAGATAATCCTGCTAGTTCTACTGGCGGGATTTTTTTCTTTCGTGCATTATTTGTGACCTGACGTACTAAACGAAAAGATACCAGCCGTCACATTCGAGAAAAAAGAAACTTTTATTCCAATCTATTGGTTGACCGTCCGTCTTTATGCTTGTAAACTTATAACGATAATATTAAAAACTAAAAGAAGGAAGTGGCAACGTGGCACAAGTCAATTTAGATGCATTCGACAAGATTATCGTTCTCGATTTTGGTAGTCAATACAACCAATTGATCACTCGTCGTTTGCGTGATTTCGGTATCTACTCCGAGCTCTTATCACACAAGATTACCGCTGAAGAGATTAAGGAAATTAATCCAAAGGGTATCATCTTCTCTGGTGGTCCTAACAGTGTCTATGATGAAGACGCATTTAAGGTCGACCAAGAAATTTTCAAGTTAGGTATTCCTATCTTGGGTATCTGTTATGGGATGCAATTAATGTCATACGATCTCGGTGGTAAGGTTGAAAAGGCCGACAACTCCGAATACGGTCGTGCTGATATCGAAGTTAAAGACGAAAATGCCAAGTTGTTCAAGGACTTGCCAGCTAAGCAATACGTTTGGATGAGCCACGGGGACCTCGTGACGCAAGCTCCAGAAGGCTTCAAGGTTGTCGCAACTAGCAAGAACTGTCCAATCTCCGCAATCGCTGATGATGCGCGCAAGTTCTACGGTGTTCAATTCCACACAGAAGTTCGTAACTCCGAATACGGTCTGGACATCTTACGGCGCTTTGCTTTTGACGTTTGTGGCGCACAAGCAAACTGGACCATGGATGATTTCATTGACTTACAAGTTCAAGAAATCCGCGAAATGGTTGGCGACAAGAAGGTTATCCTCGGTCTTTCCGGTGGTGTTGACTCCAGTGTTACCGCCGTATTGATCCACAAAGCGATTGGTGACCAATTGACTTGTATCTTCGTCGATCACGGTCTCTTGCGTAAAAACGAAGCTGATGCCGTTATGAATGCCCTCAGTCGTGACCTCGGTGTCAACATCGTCAAGGTGGATGCCGCTGACCGTTTCCTCGGCCAACTCGAGGGTGTCACTGACCCAGAACAAAAGCGTAAGATCATCGGTAAGGAATTCGTGGAAGTCTTCAATGAAGAAGCCAAGAAGATTCCTAACGCCGTCTTCTTAGCCCAAGGTACTCTCTACACTGACGTTATCGAATCAGGTACAGATACCGCCCAAACTATCAAGTCACACCATAACGTCGGTGGATTGCCTAAGAAGCTTGGTTTCACTTTGATCGAACCACTTCGTAAGCTCTTCAAGGACGAAACTCGTGAATTGGGTGAAAAGCTCGGTATTCCTCACGAATTAGTATGGCGTCAACCATTCCCAGGTCCTGGTCTGGGTATCCGTGTGATCGGTGAAATCACGGAAGATAAGCTGGAAATCGTTCGTGAAAGTGACGCAATCCTGCGCGAAGAAATCAAGAAGGCCGGCTTGGACGAAGAAATCTGGCAATACTTCACTGTTCTGCCAGGTATCCGCTCTGTCGGTGTTATGGGTGATGGCCGGACTTACGACTACGCTGTCGCAATCCGTGCCGTGACCTCAATTGACGGTATGACTGCTGACTTCGCAAAGATTCCATGGGATATTCTGCAAAAGATTTCTGTCCGGATCGTAAATGAAGTCGACCACGTTAACCGGATTCTTTACGATGTCACTAGTAAGCCACCTTCGACTATCGAATACGAATAGGATTTCGTGGCAGCGTGACTGGAAATTGCCTATTTGTAGGAAATGATGATTTTTCCAAAAATAAATTATCTGTAATACTAAAAAAGTGATATAGTAATTACTAATATCTACAGGGGAGGGAATCGCAATGGCTAAGTACACAGTTGTTTTAACTGAAGAAGACATCCAAATGATCAAGGATTGTCACTCAAAGAACCCTTCATTGATGAAGGCAATGGAAAACGCTAAAAAAGAAGATTAATACTTTTGATATCCTGTCGCAGGGCGAGTAGCTAGCGATAGGATATTTTTTAGGACAAAAGGAGTAATTGGAATGACACTAACTGATATTTTAATCGCGCTGGTTCCGGCATTAGGTCTTGGTTTCCAGGTTATTTGTATGCAACTTGTTGGTGGTAAGTACACCAACAAGGTTATGGGTATGGCAATTGTCACTTTGATCGTCGGGATCGTGGTTTACTTCATCAAGCAACCAACTCTGACGCCGGCACTATGGATCGGATCTGCATTGAGTGGGATCGGCTTCTGTATCGGTATCATCCTGCAGGTTAAGAGTTTCTCACTGGTCGGTGTTTCCATGACCATGCCAATCTCTGTTGGTGAACAGCTGGTTGGTACTGCGCTGGTCGGGGCAATTTGCTTCCACGAATGGACGACTGCGAACCAATGGATGCTTGGTATTGGTGCTTTGATCCTGATCATTATGGGGATTGCGATGACTGCCTACCAAGAAAAGAGTGACCAAGGGAGCAACGTCAAGAAGGGGATGCTCTACCTGCTCGTTTCTTCACTTGCCTTCGTTGCCTACGCTTCATTCCCAACTGCCTTCAAGCTTGATGGCTGGGACATGGTCTTTCCACAAGCCGTTGCAATTTTCGTAGCCATGGTCATCCTTTGTTCATTCGAAAAGGACAACCAAATGTTTGGTGTCAAGACCTGGCAAAACATGGCGACCGGTGTCTGCTTCACCTTCACCAACCTCGGTATTATCTTCTCTAACCAAGTCAATGGTGTCGCTGTGGGTTATACAATTTCACAACTCAACGTCATCATTTCAACGCTTGGTGGACTTTGGATACTTCACGAATCCAAGACCTCCAAGGAAGTTAAATTCATCATCGCGGGGGTTATCCTCGTGGTCGCCGGTGCTTTCATGATCGGTGCTACTAAGTAAAATAAAATGGCTAGCGCAAACTGATGCGTTAGCCATTTTTACTTATTTGGATAATTTTTTAGGAATGAAGATGAGTGCACTGACGATAATAATCACGGCAAATACAAGCATGAGAATGAATGCGTGACTGGTACCGAGCGCGGTGGCTGTAGGGGTTTTACCCACGCCAACTTGACTCTTGGCAACGATCATGGCGACCAAAGATGTTCCCATTGAGCCGGCAAATTGCTGCAGGGTGTTCAAGATGGCGTTTCCCTGTGGCGTGTGCGGTTGGTCGATACTGGCGAGGGCAGAAGTCATGACAGTCCCCATCAGCATGCCCATTCCGACCATGTAGAAGATGTAGATGATCGTGATGAAGAGGTTGCTGAGATGTGCGGACATGATGGTGAAACCGAGGATGGAGAGAAACATCAGGATAGAGCCGATCATAGCCGGTTTACGTGGTCCAAAGTTATCGAGTAGTTTACCACCAATCGGAGCACAGAAGGCACCACCGAGCCCCGCTGGCATGACGATCAGGCCGGCCAACAGTGACGTATTTTGATTGACCAACTGAATGTAGTTTGGCAGCAAAAATGCAAATCCAAGCGAGCACATCTGGGTTAAGAAGAAGATCAGGACGTGGCCAGAAAAGCGGGTGTTTGCAAACAAACGGAAGTCGAGGACTGGCTGATCAATTGACAGTGAACGCCATGACAGCAGGGCCATCGCAACCAGGCCAAGCAGGATCATGCCACCGCAGTCTGTGCTGAACAGGGCAGCGGAGGACATATTGCTGAATCCAACGACCAGGCCGGTGAACATGACCGCAATCAACAGGCAGGAGATCAGGTCAAATCGTTGCCGTTCGATCGCAGACTTTTGTTGGATTCCCCACAATCCAGCGAGCAGGGAAAGGACAAGGAATGGCAAGAGAATCAAGAAAATCCAGCGCCAGCCGAGACTGTCGATGATGATTCCACCGAATGTAGGGCCGATCGCAGGTGCAATCCCAGTGATCAGGTTACCAAATCCCATCATCATACCGATCTTGGACTTTGGAACCTGCTCCAGAATGATGTTGAACATCAATGGCAGTGCAATCCCGGTACCAACACCTTGGATCGCCCGTCCCAACAGCAAGAGTGGAAAACTGGGTGCGATGACGTCCACGACCACACCACAGATGAAGAGGATGTTGGCGGTCAGGAAGAGTTTCTTGGTCGCAAAGGATTTCTTCAAAAGCGCCGACAGTGGCACAATGATCGCAACGACCAACAGATAGATCGAGGTCATCCACTGTACGATGTTGGTGGTGACGTTGAATTCCGTCATCAATTTGGGAAACGAGATGTTCATCGCAGTTTCAACGATGACCCCACAAAATGACATCAGACCAGTCGCAATAATTGCAGCGATGACCTTGCGGGGAATTTGATTTGATTCTTCCATGTGAAACCTCCTGAAATAATACCTAGTAATTATAGGTATTTGAATTCGTGATTTCAAAAGGCAAATTGAAACTTTTTTGCGCGATTTGTGTCGATAACGTCTTAAAGTGCTGAGACAGCAACACCTGCTCGCTCTTGACTTTATTTAATTAAATATTAGAATACGATTTAATAATTAAAATTAAATTAGAACAACCGAAAGGCGGGGTATTTTATGCGCGTAAATTCAGAAGATGAACGAACATACTTAGAGACAGTCTTTGATAAGCTTGGTTTTACAAAGGAAGACGGCGAGTTGCTGGCGGATACGCTGGTTGATGCAGACTTGCGGGGGATTTCTTCACACGGGATCCAACGTCTGGCCTGGTACCGGCGGATGATTGCGGACGGGACAATTGTGCCCACTAACCAGCCAAAAGTCGTCCGTGAACTTCCTGGTACTGTGATGGTCGATGCCAACCAAAACATGGGTCAGATTGCCGCACACTTTGCCATGAATAAGGTGATCGAAAAGGCTAAGCAAGTCGGTGTCGGAATCGCCGTGGTCCGCAACTCCAACCACTTTGGGATCGCTGGTTACTACGCCCGCCAGGCACTGGACGCCGGTTTAGTTGGGATTGCACTCACCAATACCCGTCCATTAGTTGTGCCGACCAACGCAACCCAGGCCTTTCTCGGGTCGAATGCTTTTGCGTTTGGCTTCCCTGCCAGCCCACACCCATTCATGTTTGATGGTGCGACTGCTGCTGTGGCTGGTGGTAAAATCCAGCTTGCTGATAAGAAGGGGATGGACCTTCCCGGCGAATGGGTCGTTGATAAAGACCGCCAAGTTGTCACGGACCCAAAAGAAGCGGAAGAAATCCTTGCGACTGCTGCCTTTAGCGAGGGTGAACAAAAGGGTGGCGGTTTAGTCACGCTTGGTGGAAATGATGAAGTTAACGCTAACTATAAGGGGATGGGTAACTCCATCGTCGTCGAACTTCTTACTGGGATTCTTGCCCAGGGCTCCATTTCTGCAGATACCGTTAGCGGAAAGCACGACTTCAGCCAATTCCTCTTCGCATTTGATCCCGCCTTCTTCGGTGATCCTGAGACACTGAAAGCAGATGCGACAGCGATGTTTGATCGTATTCGCGGACTCAAATCTGCACCGGGTAAAACAATTTGGGTTCCTGGTGACCGTGAATATCGTTACTTAGAAGAGAATAAAAAGAACGGTGTTTCAATCGACGACAAAACCTTTGCTGAAATGACTGCGATTGGTGAAGAACTCGGTGTAAAGTTGCCGGATGAAATCTAGTATGCTTTAAATGAATGCGAATCAATTCGGATAAGATATTTTACAACTACCTCCATGCTTACATATAATAAGTGATGTATTGAAAGGGGATAGAAAAAATGAAAGAAGCATTTTTAGCACAAAAGGGTCAAATGGAATTAATGGACGTTGAAAAGCCAACGATCCAAAAGCCGGATGACGTAATTATCAAGGTATTGCGCTCATGTGTGTGCGGTTCTGACTTATGGGACTTCCGTGGTATTAACCCAGTTCAAGAACACCAAGAAAACTCTGGGCACGAAGCAATCGGAATTGTGGAAGAAGTCGGTGAAGACATTACTTCTGTTCAACCTGGTGACTTCGTGATTGCACCATTCGATCATGGGTGTGGACACTGTCCTGCTTGTTTGGCTGGATATGAAGGTTCGTGCCAAGATCACACTGATAATTTCACTGTCGGTGCTCAAGGTGAATACTTACGTTACCAACACGGTCAATGGGCTTTGATCAAGATTCCTGGTAAGCCAGAAGACTACAGTGAAGAAATGAAGAAGTCACTCTTAACACTCGCCGACGTGATGGCTACAGGTTACCACGCTGCCCGGGTCGCAAATGTTCAACACGGTGACACGGTTGTTGTGATGGGTGACGGTGCGGTTGGCCTTTGCGCAATCATCGCTGCCAAGATGCGTGGTGCCAAAAAGATTATTTCCACTAGTCGTCACGAAGACCGTCAAGCACTCGCCAAGGAATTTGGTGCAACTCACAATGTCGCTGCTCGCGGGGATGACGCGGTTAAGGAAATCATGGCATTGACTGATGGATTCGGTGCAGACGCTGTATTGGAATGTGTTGGTACTGAACAATCTATTGATACTGCAATGAAGGTTGGTCGCCCAGGTTCAGTAGTTGGACGTGTTGGTTTGCCACACACAGCTAAGCAAGACTTGACCGGTGCCTTCTTCCAAAACAAGATGATTGCTGGTGGTCCCGCTTCAGTTTCCACTTACGATAAGCAGGTTCTTTTAAAGGCCGTTCTTGATGGTGAAATTAATCCAGGCAAGGTCTTCACTAATGAATACACGCTAGACAACATCCAAGAAGCCTATGACGCCATGGATCAACGTCAAACCATTAAGTCCTACTTAATTTTTGAATAATTTATTAGAAATTCGTTGCGTTACGCAACGAATTTTTTGTGTTTGCAAATTGGACGAATGTGATACAATGAAAGTTGTGCTATGGCCTGATACGTGATTGGGCCGTAAAATCGATCTGGTGTTTGCTTTTTGCATTCGGACCAGACAAAAAAGAATCTTTACATTGAAGGAGTTTTTACAATGATTCAAACTATCGATCTTAAAAAGGGTATGGTTTTTGAACGCGACGGCAAGCTTTTGAAGGTTTTGACTATCAACCACCACAAGCCAGGTAAGGGTAACACTTTGATGCAAATGGACATCCAAGACTTACGCTCTGGTTCAATCGTTCACACTACTATGCGTCCATCTGAAAAGGTTGAACAAGTTAACGTTGACAAGCGTAACGCTCAATTCCTTTACGACGAAGGTGACAACGGTGTATTCATGGACCTTGAAAGTTACGAACAATACACTCTCTCCAACGAATTGCTTGGTGACGACCGTAACTACTTGGTAGAAAACATGAACATCATCTTGAACTTCGTAAACGGCGAAATCATCGGTGTAGATCTTCCTACTACTGTTGAAATGACTGTTGCTCAAACTGAACCAATGATCAAGGGTGCTACTATCGACGGTGGTGGTAAGCCAGCTACTATGGACACTGGTTTAGTTGTTCAAGTTCCATCATTCATTAAGACTGGTGACAAGCTCATCATCAACACTACTGATGGTAGCTACAAGTCACGTGCTTAATTTTTAAGTATATTAATTTATCAAAGCTCTGTTGCTATATGCGACGGGGCTTTTTTCAATTTGGCAAGGTTCCGAAAATAGTGTATCCTATTAAGGTATTTTTAATTTTGGGAGGAATACACATTGAACAATAAGAAGTTAAGCCTTGCATTGATCGCAGGGGTGGGATTAATGCTCGCAGGCTGCGGAAATAACACGAAGACGGCGAGTGAATCATCATCGTCAAGTTCTTCAGTTGCCAAAAGTACGTCATACCCAACTAGCTCAGAATATTTTGATCCTGAAAGTGTGACTGGTGGGTATGTTCGTAATGATGGTGCTATTACTGTTGCCTACGCTTCACATGAACTCGGCGGAAAATGGAAATCATTGTACAAAGCGGGATTGAAGAATGGACTTCAATTTAATACAAGTATTGAATACAAGCCAGGATCTGATGGCAAGGACAGCACTACTATCACAACTGTAAATGTTGCTGAGAAGGGCAAGTCAAGCAATCTGTATTTCAGAGAAAATAATAATGATGAGGGCACTATTGATATTATTCAGAAAAACGGTAGTAATGAAAAGAAAATCGATTCAATTGATTCAGACAAAGCTACCAAGCTGATTAAAAAAGTTACAGGTAAAAGTGATGACGTTGTAAGTACCATTGCAACGAATAGTAAAGCAGTTTTAACAAATAAGAGTGTGTTTGGTAATGATGGCCCAGTAGATTATCCTACTGAATTACAAGGTAGCTGGTATAGAGAAAAAGAGGATGGAACTGACGGAAGAGTAACAAGTTTCAAAATTAAGGGTAATAAGATATACTTTGGTTCTAAAACTGGTTACAATGCACTTTACAAGCCACACCAATACGAAAATGCTGACCTTAGTGACACTTCTCAATCTAGTCCAATACCAAAAGATTTGAATAACTTTACTGGCAGTTGGTTCAGTGGAATTTCTAGAAAGTCCGACGACGGACATGAATGGTTCCTCACACAACCTTGGGCAAGTGAGGATTATGATAAGGGTAACTATTTCACAGTATTTACTGCCAAAGTTCACGGTAAAAACATTACAGTTCTTTGTGCTGTAGGTGAAGATTTCGGTGGAAAATACTTCTTCAAGTCCAAGGCTGATGCAAAGTTGGCTTTTGCAGCACACATTAAAGAACCTGAACGACCATCAACGTCATCTGAAAAAGATTACCAAGATGAGCAACAACAAGCTCAACAAGACAAGCAAAAGGATTCTGATGACTCAGATTTAGATACTGATTTCTAATTTTTTAAGCTTCTCTCCCACGTGGCGAGGAGCTTTTTCGGTATTGCCTTGTTTTCAAGGACTTTGGATAGTATATTAAAAAGGTATGATTTTGGAGGGATTACATTGAATACGAAAAAATTAGGTTTCACTGTAGCTTTGGGGGCTACTTTGATGCTCGCGGGTTGTGGAGCACAAAATTCCAGCAACACCAACAGCAGTTCACACAAGACTGTCGCTGCGGCAAAGTCATCTAAGCACACTGCCGTAAATAAGAGCAGTAACACAGAAGCTACTCGCGACGGAAATTACGGTAAGTACGGCAACAAGGGATTCTTCAAGGTTCCAACAGAATTACAAGGTACTTGGTATTCTGTTAGTGATAAGGGAACTGCAACAATCACTTTTGGTTCTCACTCAATCGATGCTCATAATTCACGAGAAGTTAGTGACTTAAAGGCAACTTTCTATAAGCAAGATCCTAACTTTATGAGTACTAGACCAGACTTAGACCAATCTATTGTTGATGCAACACAATCATGGTTTACATTCCATATTAATTTCAGCAATGGTGTTAACTGGATTAACACCCGTGGCTGGTGCCAAACCGCTGGTGCAGGTATGTTCTTTGGTGTTCACACTGAAACCATCAACGGTACTAAGGTACAAGTTATGTTAGTAGCATCTGGCGCAAATGCTAACGTTGGTGAAGTTTACTACCGGACACTTGGCCAAGCTAAGCAACAAAAGGACGTAAAGTACAGCGATATTAATTACGAACAATCTGCAGATGAAATGCTGGCATCACTGAATTCTGATTCTAGCTCTGACTCAGATTCCGATTCTGACAGCAATCACAATAGTGTAGGTCCAGACGACAACGATGACGACACTACTGACGCAGATTACTAAAATTGGGGGATTAATAATGAACGCAAAGAAATTAAGCTTATCACTTTTAATGGGTGCCACTTTGATGCTTGCAGGTTGTAGCATCAACATTCCAGGCTTTAGCAACAACTCATCAAACAACAGCGCTACTAGCAGCTCCGCAAAGGCAACTTCAAGCTCAGTATCTACTAAGAGTTCTAGTCAAAATACTAATAGCCAAGCTGCTAGTTCAGATGATGAAGATGAAAACGCAACTGATTCAAACTACGGCAAGTACGGTAACGCAGGATTGGCTATCATTCCAAAAGAAATGCGTGGTACTTGGTATTCTGCATCAGAAAACAGCAGTTCAACTAGTCAAACCACTTTTGGCGCTCACTCAATGTCACAAGTTGAATCAAATGGTGACCAATACAACTACACCACTTACAAGCAAGACCAAGGTTCTGTTAACATGAACAACTACGACGACGATGACATGAGCAGCACAACCAAGAACTGGCTCAGCGTAACTTTCCCAGTTATCAACGGTACTAAGTGGGTAAGAACTCAAGGCTGGAACCAAATCGCTGGTTACGGTTCTTCATACGCAGTACACTACGAAACTATCAACGGTAAGAAGGTTCAAGTGCTCCTTGTTAGTGGTGGCGCTGAATCACAAATCATGGGTGTTTACTACCGTTCTGCAAGCCTTGCAATGCAACAAAAGGGCGTAAAGTACAGCGATCTTCACTACATCACTGACGCCAACTAAACCCATCTACATACTACGACCACTGCCCACGCGGCTCTGGTCGTTTTTTTGTACGCAAAAAGGCTCACCAGCATCTGCCAGCAAGCCTTGTCATATACTATTGAATTAACCAACCCAGGGGCCATGAGAACCATTCAAAGACGTGGTCAATCTTACGTTGATTGATGTTCTTCTTCGTGGCAAGCACCTGGTATGTCACCTCTTCTTCCTCAAGCTTCTTCGGCGTCAGATAGAAACCGTTGCGCTTGTAAAAGGCGAGTCGACGTAAACGTTGCTTGTTATTCTTAGCACTGGGGTCCGGTTGCTCGATATCGAGGACAAGTGAGTCGCTAGGATATAGTGACCGCAATTGCTTGATGATCCGGCTACCGTAACCTTGTGACCGCAGTTGGTCGTTGATCGCTAAGAACAGGATGTAGTGGAAACCGCGACTGTGGATGACGTAGGAGAAACCAACGAATTTGTCTTCGTCGTAAAAGGCCATAAAATCAGCCTGCTTAAACTTACTCTTCAACATCATCCAACTCCATGGTTCACGCTCGTACTTAGGGAACGCACGTCGGTAGAGTTGCTTTACTTCTTGATAATTACTTAAACCCAACCTCACGGGCTGTATGTCTAAATCCAAAATATCACTCCTTATATGTCTAGTATTCTAGCATAAATTTGACTTCCCGCCAATTTACTAAATAAAGCAAATCTCCAGCAATATAATTTGTTTGCACTGATCTACTTAACAAAAGTATCATGTAAACGCTGTTACGTTAGCCTTTTAAAATTAATATGAAAATATAGTTGCAAAAATATATTTCTAATGATATTCTAATGTACATAGAAAGCACAAAGGAGGAACATGATTATGACAACAGTATTTAACACTAAAACTCAACAATCTTCCTCCTCAGTCTCTAATAATTTCAGGGACTGAGTGATTTTGTGTGTCTATATTTATGATTTAAGCAATTAAGCCGGGCATACTTAGTCATTTGGTTTTGGTATTATACCAGCCAGCATGACTGGGTATGTCCGTTTTTATTTTGCGGCAAATCAGAGAATGGAGGAATTGTGATGGATAAGCAACCAAAGGAAGAATTAAAGCGTTCGTTAGGTTTCTGGTCGGCGATTTCGATCGTCATTGGTACCATTATTGGTTCAGGTATCTTCTTCAAGCAAGGGGCGGTTTTGGATAGTGCCGGCTCTTCAACGATGGCAATCGCTGCCTGGGTTTTCGGGGGTATTATTACTCTGACTGGTGGTTTGACGATCGCTGAAATTGGGTCACAGATGCCATACACCGGTGGCTTGTACGTGTACATTGAAAACATTTACGGTCGAATTCTTGGATTTTTAGCAGGGTGGATGCAGGTGATCGTTTACGGTCCTGCCATCATCGCCTCTGTTGCTGGATTCATGAGTATCTTGATGACTAACTTCTTCGGTCTTGGTGCAGAATGGCGTGTTCCATTGGCATTCATCACCGTATTAGCCATCGGTATCATGAACTTGATGGAAAACAAGGTTGGTGCCGCATTTGCGATTGTTACGACTGCTGGTAAGATGATTCCAATTGTAGCTATTATTTTATTCGGATTATTCTTCGGTCACGAACACGCATTTGGCCAAACTGTAGCTGAAGTTCACAAGGCAACTGGTGGTTTCGGGGTCGCTGTATTGGCTACTCTGTTCGGTTACGATGGTTGGATTTTGATCGCTAACCTTGGTGGTGAAATGAAGAACCCACAAAAGCTCTTACCAAAGGCGATCATCCTTGGTATCACTGCTGTTCTTGTAATCTACACTCTTATTACTATTGGTATCTTGAAGTTCATGCCTGCAGAATTGATCCACACTAAGGGCGACCAAGCCACTGCATACATGGCTACTAAGGCATTCGGTTTGATCGGTGGTAAGCTGCTCTCAGCTGGTATCATTATCTCAATGATGGGTACTTTGAACGGTAAGATGATCACTTTCCCACGTATCGTTTACGCAATGGCTAAGCGTCGTGATTTACCATTCTCAGGTTTCCTTTCATACGTTACTCCAAAGGGCAAGTCACCTGTAGTTGCTACTATGTTTATCATTGTCTTGGCAACGATCATGATGTTCTGCTTCGACCCTGATCACTTGTCAGACCTTTGTGTGTTCACTGTTTACTGCTTCTACATGTTAGCCTTCTTCGGGGTATTTATCCTCCGTCACCGCAACAAGGTAGAACGTCCATTCAGTACACCACTTTACCCAATCGTTCCAATCGTTGCGATCTTGGGTGGTCTCTTCGTCCTGGTCAGTGAAGTTATGAACGACTTTGCTGGTGTTACGCTCTTCATCGGTATCGTTATCGTAGGGTTGCCAATTCTCTACATCGTTAAGCGGACGGATGTTAAGCGTATGGAAACTGATCACGCAGAATAATAAATTAATCGTTAATACCATTTGGCTCGTGGACTGGTTCCACGGGCTTTTTTGTTGGTGAAATCCAGAAAAATGTATACACTGCCATAAAAGACGTCTATAATAGTAACGATTGACACTTTGAGGAGGATTCAATTGTGAAGAAACGGCAAGAAAAATTAATCATGATCAGCGTGTTTTTTGCGCTGGCTTTAATCGGCGGTGGGGCGCTGTTTTTAACTAATCATGATTACATTTTATTGACTGTATTGATTTTATTAGTCGTCTTTGCGGCCATCTTCTACCGGACAATTTTTATTGGTCACGAAAAGGTGGTAAAGCAAATGCTCGACCGGGTTTCATTATCAAAGGGTGGCAAAGTCCTGGCGTTTACGGACGGCCGGGTCGCTGACTTGAAGATGATTGGACAATGTCTGGAAGCCCCTGGGAAGGTAACCGGAGCATCTATCTGGAAAGATTCCATCAAGGAGGCTAAGAATGAAGTGGCTGACGCACGGATGGCCGACCGGGTAGAACTGGTGGAGGCGGGGATGAGTAACCTGCCATTTGCCAACCATGAGTTTGACTACGTGCTGCTCGACACTGATTTGCACCACATCACACCATCAATCGAACGGGGACGCGCGCTCCAAGAAGCGATTCGCGTACTCAAGGCGAAGGGGACTTTAGTGGTGATCGATTCGATGCTGATTGACGAATACAAGCTGGTTTTAAACAACTTCGGTATCCGTAACCTCCGCGTCGTCGAGACCGGCTTTAATGGCTGGATCGGTGGACCATGGATTACACGCAAGCTATTGATAGCTAAGCGCTCATAAAAAGGGTTGTGACTTCTATTGCGAGGTCACAACCCTTTTGAATTTTAAAATAATAATTTACTCATGATAATCATGAAGACCAACAGGCAAGTGGATGAAATGATTGCAGCACCGAATACTGCGCCACCACGCTTGAAGATCACCTTGAAGTTAACGGAGAGTCCCAAGGCAGCCATTGCCATCCCTAAGAAGAGGTAGGCGGCTTGGACCAGCCAGTCGAGTGCACCCTTTGAGAATGGCAGGAAAGTACCGAGGATACTAGTCATGATGAAACCAGCCAAGAACCATGGAATTGGCAACTTTCCACTTACCGTGTTAGCTGCACCTTGGTTAGCCTTGGCGATCCGGTGTTGGTACCAGTAGCCGACGATCAGAGCGACCGGAGCTAAGAGCAGCACCCGTGAAAGCTTCATGATCAGCGCATTATCCAGACTTGCTTGGCCAAATGCACCACCAGCTGCGACGGCATGGGCAATTTCGTGGAGTGAACCACCGGCCATGATCCCGAATTCCGGTGCGGTCATGTGGAGCAGTGGCTTGAGAGCGATGTCGACGAGAGTGAAGAGTGTTCCCATCACACAAACGACGGCGACGGCCAGAACTTCATTTTCCCGCTTGCGTTCTTCATCGGCGGTCTTAATTTGAGGTGAAACACCCATGACAGCTGCTGCACCACAGATCCCACAACCACACGCTGCCAAGATGGCCAATTCATCATCAGCACCGAACTTCCGGCTGAGCGTGTAGGTTAAGCAGATGGTCATCGTAACAACACAGGCTGCCAACAGGATGGTCTTGATTCCTGATGCCGCGAGGTTTGCGAGGTTAAGTCTAAAACCTAACAGGATAATTCCTAATCGCAGAAACTTATTTGAGATGAAACCAATCCCAGATTTTGCTTCATCACGCAGGGTTGTAGGAGTCACCTGCATGGCAATCCCCAAAAGAAGGGAAATCACAAGTGCGCCAATTAAATTAAGGTAAGGTAGTTTTGCGAGTGTTGATCCCAACACTGAACAAATCAAAGTCATTACTGAAGCAATCCAGAATGACTTTTTTGAAAAAATTTGCATCTAATCAATCCTCCTAATAGTCATCATTACTACTTTAACAAACTAATTTTTGCATTAAAAGGTTAATTCGGTATAAGATAATGTCACGAATGAGAATCGAGAAGGTGAAAAAATGGATATTCGAAATGTGAAGTTGAACACCGCACACTCATCACTGGATATTTACCACAGCAATTCTGACGTTGCCCTGCCCGGTGTAGTGATTGTCCCTGGCGGTAGTTACAACAAAATGATGGAGCGTGACTCAGAACGGGTAGCGATTACCTTGACTGCACACGCCTTTCAAACATTTGTCGTACATTACCCGGTTGAAGAAAATCGTAATTATCAGGATGCCAAGGATGCGATGGCTGAAGCGTTCGATTACATTGTTGATCACGCTGAAGAATTAAAGGTTGATACGGATCAACTCGGTGTTCTGGGCTTCTCTGCGGGTGGACAACTGGCAGCGGCATACAGCAACGCACCCGATACTAAAGCCAAGTTTGCCGGACTGGGGTATCCAGTAATCCGTCCAACAATTGATGAACGCATGAAGGTGACGACTGAGGATGTTTCTAAGCTAGTGACTAAGCAGACACCACCAACATTTATTTGGGGTTCGGTAAAGGATGACTTAACGACCTATCTTGAACATATCGCAGTGTACGTGTCAGCACTGGCAGAACATGATATTCCGTTTGAGCTGCACGAATTTAGCACTGGTGGTCACGGAATAGCGCTTGCCAACAAGTATACCGGGATCGTTAATAACAACCGGACTGATGATCATATGGCCAAATGGTTACCGCTATTCTTGGATTGGTTTGAAAATTTAGAGCACTAAAAAAGGAGTTTCATGTTTGAAACTCCTTTTGCATTATTCGTTTAATTCGCCATCAGCAATCTTTTCCAGTAATGGGCGTGATGGGATGAAGAACATTTGTCCGCTTAAAATTTGTGAGAACGTCAGAAGGTAGTCACCAGCAGACAGCATGTTTTCAAGCATGAGCTTAGTTACATGCCAATAACGTGAGTAACCGATGAAGTAGGTACCTGAATAACCTGAAGCAGGATCAGAGAACGGAACATTCATCCGAACGATTTTTTGTTCTTCACCGTCAATTTCAGCTTGTGATGCGACGTTGTGGGCATTCTTGAACTTTTCTTCGTCAGGCAGTTCGAGGTCACTGAACTTCTTCCGACCAATTGCCTTTTCTTGAGTTTCAGTACTCAAGTGGTCCCAGATGTTCATGTTGTGACGCCACTTTTGAGCGAATGCGTATGAACCATTTTCAAAGAATGGGTCTTCGTCGCCGATAATAGCATATTCAGCAGCATCTTCCACTTGTGGTGCTTCGGTACCGTCGATAAAGCCAATGATGGCACGTCCTTCGAAGTATCTAAAGCCCTTTGTCTCATCGACAACAGTGGTGATGTCTTTTAAGAAAATCCGGCATTGACTGATGAGTTCGTATACGACCGCCTCATTAGCTGCCCGTACATGGAGGAAAAGATCTCCCTTTGTTGCGGGCATTTCGTATTCGCCACTGGATAAGGTCTCGTATGGTTCGAGTTCCTTAGGCTTTGGCGCATTAGGGAAGAGGTAGTCCCAGGCATCACTTGAGAAACCAAGTGTTGCCTTTAAGCCGGCCTTTTCGTCCCGAATACGTAATGAGCGAATGATCGCTTGGTAACGATCAACAAATTCTTGAATTGCTTCTTGTTCCTTTGCTTGATCTTTGCGGTTAAGCTCCAAAACAGTAAATTGTACATGCTCTCCGACGTCTTTCCATACGTCTTGAGCCTTGCTTGGATCCATAGTCAATTAAAAGATCTCCCTTCGTTTTTAACCAACTCCAATGTCAATTATATCATTTTTCATGATTTATAGTTTACTTTACGCATCTCTATGTCTTATCATTAAATTATTAAATCAGACAAGAGGTTCTAATCAATGACTAACATTAACAGTGACGCAATTTTCAAAATGCATCAAATTGAGATTAAACCGGATACCAATGATGAGTACCTGAACGCCAACCGTGGTGACATGATCACTGCCGTTGCGATTGAGGATGGCACGTTCGGTATGTATGCATCACACGATCCCCAAGACCTCACTAAGAACTACATTTTTGAGGTTTTCGATGACCAAGAAGCATATGAAGCGCACAAGAACTCAGCGCAATACCACCAATTCCGCCAAGAGATCGACGGAATTATTACTAGCGATAAGGAAACGTACATGGAACCCCAATTCATGGCGCACCAAAACGTCGCACTCAACATCAGTACTCCAAATGATCTCTGGGTGAATGTGGTCAGAATTAAATTAAAGGACGGCCACTTCGATGATTACAAAGAGGCCGTATCTAAGCAACTCCAGACGGCCATTGATACCGACGACAGCTTTTTAGCAATCTACGCCGGTAATATCAAGGGAACCCCAAACGACTGGATTGTTTATGAAGTCTTCCAATCCGAAGAAGACTACCGCAACCACACCGCGGGCCAATACTACAAGGACTACGTAGAAAAGACAAAGGACTGGATTGAAGAAAAGCACATTTCCCAATCAATCGGTGATATCCTGGTCAACCAAGGTAACAACTAAAGCATAATAAAAAGGAGGCAA
>JAUMUE010000034.1 GCA_030530845.1 Limosilactobacillus sp. | reverse complement strand
TTGTATACAAAAAATCTGGCATTGGTTTTCACCAATACCAGAAAGTGTAGTGCCCCTTTTTGAAGAACATCACCCAAGATGTTCTTCTTTTTTTGTGAATTTTTGCCGTGATTGATAGGTTGATAGATAGTACCAAGACAATCAAAACTTACTGTCAAGTTGTTTTGTAGGCAATCCTACAATAAAAATACTTATGAAAATTATTGTTTCTTTGTGAAATTAGGTTTAAAATAGTCCTATATTTTTTGCCAAGGGGGTATAAACATTGGTAAGCAAAAACAACGTTCAATTATTAGAACGTCAAAATGTAGAACGTGAAAGACAACGTTGGTCTTTACGTAAAATGAATATTGGTGTTGCATCAGTCTTGTTAGGTACAACCTTGTTCTTTGGAACAAACGTTGCCCACGCTGATACAAATACTGATACGGCTCAAACTGCTACTACTGCCACTACAACGGCTAGTCCTAGTGTTTCAAGTACTAGTAACGCAACTCAACCAGTTGCTCAAACTAACACTGCAACTAGTGCTAACACAAATACTGCTACTAGCACGCAAAGTGCGGTATCTAGTGCCAACACTACAACCGTTAATACTAATTCACTCACAAATGCGATTGGTAATTATGCGGTCAATGCTAGTGCGGTAAGTAGTAATTCAAGTACCAATTCTTCAAACGGTGGTACGATTCCAGTTACTGTTGACCATGAAAATCTTGATTTAGCATTACAACACGCTAAAGACGAAGATATGGTAATTACACAATATCCAACAGTTTCACAAACTGTAACACAAGACCAAGTGCATCAAGCTATTCAAGACGTTGAAGAAGATTACAAAGACCAGTCTGCAAGAATTAATGCTGACGCAGACAACTACCATCACGAAAAAGAAAACGTTAAGAAATATAACGGAACAAACGGTGATTCGGCAGAATTCACCAATGTTGTAAATGATGCAAAACACGTATCTGGACTTAATGTTGTAAACGATGGTGATAAGCATTTTAATATTAACGCAAACGATAACGCTATCAATGCATGGGAACAACAAACATCATCTGATTACAACAATCAAATTGCTCAATTGAAACAAGCTATCGCTAATCAAGAAGCAATTAATGACCAATACGCTAGGGATGTTATCAACGCAAAGCAAAGAGTGGAAAATTCTGGTAATCCCAACAACACGTCTGGTGCAACAGGTGATAAGTCATGGACTAATTTATCTGCTAAAGATTTAGGTAATGGGATGCGTGGTATCGGTGTTGGTAATGTTTCAAGTGTTAATGATTTAAGAAATGGTAATTACAGTGTAGTTGCCTACTTAAACAGTGGAACCGTTGACGCTGGCCATATCATTGAATCAATTTATTGGAATAACGGTGTTAATCCAATTGCTATTAGTGGTAACTTATATGGCGGTGCTGACCCAACTTTAGCAAGCATGTTTAGCGGTTCTCATCCATGGGGTTATGAACTTTGGCACGTTACATCTGGTACTATCATTCGCATTCCAGGCATTGTGAGAATGCAAGACGGCTCGCCACACGATTTAATCGTTAAATACGATTCATATGGTGATGCTCTGCAAAATAGTAACATTACTTTAAGAAACGATGATGGTGCTCTTGTTTACAGTCAATCTAAGAGTACTCACACTCACAATTACAACAACATTACCGCTACTTATTGGATTGATAATGTTAATAACAATCAAAACTATTTGTGGGTAACTGCTGAAGCTGATATTGACGTTAGCCAACGATTAAGAGTAAACGGTGCAAGTTTATTGTCCGTTGGTGGTGATTTGGTAAGTTACAGTGCCGATGGTAATGTAGACGTTCAAGCATCAAGTGAAAATGATTTGAACAGTGTTCTTGATACTCCTTCTGGAACGATTGTTTATGCACACTATGGTAGTAACTTAAGCAAGAATTTATCAAACTCTAATTCTGCCAATGGTGGTTTCGTTGCAGATTCAGATTTCGGTGTTGGGGTTCACGTCAATGTACCTGTATATCGTACTAGTGAAACTCACTACCACTATGACGTTGCAGATGTAAAGACAACTCCTAACACTGAAAAAACTAGCTACTATCTCAACGATTTAAACGTGCACATCGACCCAGTGAAGGATTGGAAAGAATACGGCACGGAAGTCACCGATAGCAAGAATTATTTTGCCGGCGACACGGCCAGTGCGGACTTGCACATCACTATCAATGACGCAGACCATTACGATAACGGCTTGAAGTCCTTCGTGCTGGACGATGATTTTACTCAATACCAAGACCACGTAACTTTTCTTGGTGCGAAGGTTACCGAAAACGGTCAAGACGTTACTAATCTCTATCATATCCAAGTGCAAAATTTACACTCACACATTCACAGATATTTATTAACAAATGACCGCTGTCACTTACTAATAAATGTTTTTGAATGAAACTTTAAACGAAAAAATGCGGCCGTTGAGCTCTGCTCAACGGCCGCCGCGGCTAAGGGGTTAGACGCTTAAATTAAATTTTGGTAAGCCGGCAATGAAGTTTTCGTATGAAGCTTGTTCGCCGGTTTCTTTGATTTGACAATCTGTATCGACAACTTTTCCTTGGTGAAGAAGAGCTTCGTCGACTTGGATTTCGTGGGTGAATGTAGCATTACCGATTAATTCGATCCAGTAACGACGGTCTTGGTAGTGGACAATGGTTTTGACCATACCACCAGGATTGTAGACGGTGATTGGCTCGTCAAACGCTGCTTGGTCGCCGTGTAAGAGAACGAAGGCGAGTGTTGTAGCTGACATCCCCGTCCCACACGCATTCGTGAACCCAACACCCCGTTCATACGTACGCACAAACAGCTTATTTGGTCCTAAAATCTGACCGAAGTTGATGTTTACACCATCGCTGAAGTAGGGGTTATCACCGTTCAAGAATGGTCCCAATTCACCGAGCAGTGGGCCTTCGATAACGTCTTGGCTCACGAAGCTAATCAGGTGTGGGTTTGGAACAGCGATCGCAGAGAAAATCAGTTGTGGCGCTAATTCAGGCACCATTTCACCAATCAAGCGTTCTTGGCCGAGTTCAAATGGGAAAGCGTCCTTGGTGAAGCGGACAGGGGAAATTTCGACCGCAAACGCAGGCACGCCATTCGCAAATTCACCGGCGTCACGCACTTGGAGGCTGGATTCCATTGTGTCGACCTTAAAATTCTTCAGGCCATCACGTTGGGCGACGTAACGTGCGACGGTCCGCAAACCGTTACCGCACATGGAGGCCTCGCTACCGTCCGCATTGATTACGCGCATCTGGGCAACGGCGCCGTCACGAACAGGCTTGTTAACTACTAAGACACCGTCAGCACCACCTAATAAACCGCTGTCCTTATCAGTCACGGCGCGGGTGAGGGCACGTAATTCGTCGTCGTTTAATTCGTGATCTAATTGTGTTTGGTCCAAAATGAAAAAGGCATTTTGAGATCCGTGAACCTTCAAAAGTTGTACCATGTTAATCCTCCTCTTGCACAAAGAAACGCTTGTAGATGGCTTGAACAGCGCGATCGGCATCCTTGTCGTAGGTACCGATCATCGTGGAAATCCGTGATGCACCTTGGTTGACGATTGGTACGGGAATGTTTTCGTCGCGCAGTGAATCTAAAATGTCGCTGGTAACACCGAGACGGTTAACCATTCCTTCGCCGACAACCATCAAGATAGCGTAATTGTCGATCCATTCGAGCTTGTCAGGGTTAATTTCTTCTTGAATTTCGTTACAAACCATGTCGATCAATTCGTCGTTTACCTGGTTCTTATCGAGAATAATCGTGATGTCGTCAATCCCAGATGGCATGTGTTCGTATGAAACGTTGTGCTTAGCCAGGATGTTCAAGATGCGGAGTGTAAAACCAGCTTCCTTGTTCAGCAGGTACTTGTGGAGATAAATCGCCGCAAAGTGCTTGCCACTTACGATCCCAGTCACGATGTCAGTCGGTTGGAAACCTTTGTCCGGAACGATCATTGTACCTGGCAATTCGGGGTGGTTGGTATTCTTGACGTTGATTGGAACATTGCCTTCGATAGCTGGAATCAGTGCTTCATCGTGGAAAACAGAGAAGCCGGCGTAAGAAAGTTCCCGCATTTCACGGTAAGTCATCGTGCTAATAGCAGCGGGGTGGACAACGACCTTGGGATTAGCCACGTAGATCGCATCGACATCGGTGAAGTTTTCATAAATATCGGCGTGGAGACCACGTGCGAGAATTGCACCAGTGATGTCAGATCCACCACGGGAGAAGGTTGCGATGTGTCCGGCCACGGTAATTCCGTAAAATCCAGGGAAGATCAGCAATTCCGTGTCTGAGTATTCAAATCGGTCGAGCAGGTTATATGCTTCCGGAGTTACCGATGCGTTGTTAGGCGTACCGGTAACGCGGATTCCAGCTTCGACAGGTGAGACAAAGCGCGCTTCATAGCCGAGCTTTTGCAATACAATCGACATCAAGATTGCATTGAGGTATTCACCGTGCGCCTTAAAAGTAGCCATTAAGTAGCTGTCGTTAGGGAAATCCTGTGAAGGCAGTTGGTTAAGGTGGTCGGAAAGATATTGCAACTTATCGTGTTCGACACCGAAGTAATCTGCAATCGCAGCGTAGCGACCGATGATTTCTTCGACCGTCTTGGTGTAGTCTTCACCGCCCAAAACCTGGTTTGCGTATTGGATCAACAGGTCGGTCACCTTAGTATCGTCGCTGTTTCGCTTGCCCGGAGCTGAGGTAACAACCACACGTCTTTCTGGGTCAGCAGTAATAATCTTAATTGCTTGTGCAAAGTGTTCACCATCTGCAAGTGATGAGCCACCGAACTTTACAACTTTCATTTCTTAAGTGCTCCTTTTGAAAAATCAACTCAGGCTGACTTTTCGTCGAATAATTTTAATCGAATTCTAACATCATTCTTAAAACTTGCAAGTAAAATAATTTCTGGAATTTTTTATAAAAACGTTTTACCTTTATATATCAACCGTTATGGCGTATAGGATAAATTAATTTTGTTATTGACTTTCTAATCTAATTCTTATAAACTTACTACAAATCGAAGAGGCGCAGCCAACATGAGTAAGCAAAAGTAATTTCTGTCGGATCGTGATATTTGTTGAAAGGGACGGCTGCCGAAGCACTTAATCGGACAGGGGTTAAGCAGCTGGGGCGTGGTTTAAGAGGCCACGAACTGTCGCAGGACATATAGGAGCCTGCGTTGCGCTATCGACATGTACGGGATATTTGACATCCACTATTTGCTTAGCGCAGATAGTGGATTTTTTTATAGGTCGACTTCCCCAATCGTGAATGGAGGACTTTTGATGAACGAACAGATTACTGCAGACGCAATTAACGCAGCGGGACACTTGACGATCGGTGGTTGTGATTCCATCGAATTGGCTAAGGAATACGGAACGCCACTGGTTGTCTATGATGTTAGCCGGATTCGTTCCCAGATTCGTGCATTCAAGCGCGTCTTTGAAGAGAACCAGGTTGACTACGCGGTTTCATACGCAAGCAAGGCCTTTTCCGCGGTTGCGATGTACCAGGTGATCAAGCAGGAAGGCGGCCACGTCGATGTTGTTTCCGGTGGTGAAATGTACACGGCGCTCAAGGCAGGCTTCTCACTCGAAAATGCCAGCTTCCATGGTAATAACAAGTCCTATGACGAGTTGGTATTGGCCGTGAAGAATCATATCGGTGTTGTAGTTGTGGATAATTTCCATGAAATCGAACTGCTCGGTCAAGTCGCTGAAGAGTTGGACGCACATGTAAACGTAATGTTGCGGATCACCCCGGGGATTTCTGCTCACACAAATAAATACATCCAAACTGGTCAAGTTGATAGCAAGTTTGGCTTCGACCTTGAATCTGGACAAGCGGACCAAGCATTAGAAAAGGTACTTGCTAACCCACGCTTCAACGTAATCGGCTTACACGCCCACATCGGCTCACAAATTTTTGAAGTTGCCGGCTTCGAGGGTGTTGCCAACAAGCTGGTTTCCGTTGCCGACCACTGGCAAAAGAAGTTCGGTTACCAAGCCAAGGTCATCAACGTCGGCGGTGGATTTGGGATCCGTTACACCAAGGATGACACGCCACTTCCACCAGAAGATTTCGTTGATGCGATCATCAAGGCAATCAAAAAGGCGGTTGAACCTACTGACCTCGGTACTCCAGCTATCTGGATTGAACCAGGTCGCTCCATCGCCGGTCCTGCAGGATACAACCTTTACACAGTCGGCTCACGCAAGGACTTACCTGGATTAAAGCCATACGTGACGATCGATGGTGGGATGGGTGACAACATTCGTCCTGCACTGTACGAGGCCGAATACGAAACGGTTCTCGCCAGTGACCCCCAAGCACCACTCAAGGAACATGTACGGATCGCCGGTAAGTACTGTGAATCCGGAGACATCCTGAGTTACGACCAAGAGTTGCCAGAAACTAAGCCTGGCGACGTACTGGCAATGCTCGACACTGGGGCTTACGGCTACTCAATGGCTTCCAACTACAACCGGAACCCACGTCCAGCCGTAGTTTTCGCCGAAGATGGTCAATCACAACTGGTCATCAAGCGGGAAAGTTACGAAGACCTGGTTCACTTAGATCAACCATACGAATTACACGACTAATAAATAGGAAGAAAGAGGTAAAAACATGGCTCAATTAGACGCACAAACAATTATTAACTACATCGCAAACGCACCTAAGAAGACTCCAGTCAAGGTGATCTTGAAGGGGAACGTCGCAAGTTTAGACATCCCAGAAGCAATCCAAGCATTCCCAGAAGCACACACCGCTACCATTTACGGTGACTGGGCAGATGTAAAGCCATTCTTGGAAGCGAACAAGGATTTGATCGAAGACTACCACTTGGAAAACGACTCACGGAATTCCGCTGTACCATTGCTGGACATGAAGGAAATTAACGCCCGGATCGAACCTGGTGCCATCATCCGTGACAAGGTGCTTATCGGTGACAACGCCGTAATCATGATGGGTGCCACAATCAACATTGGTGCGGAAATTGGTGCTGACACAATGATCGACATGGGTGCCGTGCTCGGGGGTCGTGCGATCGTCGGTAAGCATTGTCACATCGGTGCAGGTACTGTTCTGGCAGGGGTTGTTGAACCAGCTAGTGCACAACCTGTTCGCATCGACGACAATGTCTTGATTGGTGCAAACGCCGTCGTAATCGAAGGTGTTCATGTCGGTGAAGGTGCCGTGGTTGCAGCCGGTGCGGTTGTTACCCATGACGTTGAACCTCACACTATGGTTGCCGGTGTTCCTGCCAAGTTCATCAAGAATGTTGACCAACAAACCAGTGACAAGACTGCTTTGGAAGACGATTTGAGGAAGTTATAATATGGTTTTATCTGAAGACGAATTAATCAAGATTAGGCGCCACCTCCACGAGATTCCGGAACTGGCCCTCCACGAAACTGAAACGCATTCTTACCTATTAGATGTGATCAAGAGTTTCAAGCAGGACTACCTGGAAATTAGAGAAGACGCCAAGCTGCCCACCGCGCTCTTCGTCCTGGTCAAGGGGACTGATCCACAACGGACTGTCGGATACCGTACCGACATCGACGCCTTACCAGTAGAAGAACAAACAGGGCTGCCATACGCTTCCAAGCACCCCGGCAAGATGCACGCTTGTGGTCACGATATTCACATGACGGTTGCACTGGGGGTTCTTAATTACTTCAGTGAACACCAACCCAAGGATAACGTCCTGTTCTTTTTCCAACCTGCCGAAGAAAATGATTACGGTGGCAAGCGGGCATACGAGGACGGACTCTTCTCCGGCAAGTGGCGACCAGACGAATTCTATGGTCTCCATGACAACCCTGACCTGCCTGCTGGTGCAATTGGCTGCCGGATGGGAACGCTCTTTGCCGGTACCACGGAAGTTAATATTGACCTTGTCGGAAAGGGTGGACACGCTGCTTACCCACAGGATGCCAACGATACAGTGGTGGCGGCCGCTGCTTTGATTATGCAGGTCCAAACCATCATTTCCCGTAGCATCGACCCAATCCAGAGTGGGGTGGTCACGCTTGGAAAAATTTCCGGTGGTGAAATCCGCAACGTGATCGCGGGCCACACGCGGATCGAGGGTACGATTCGGGGCTTGACCCAAACCATGATCGAGCAAATCGATGACCGCCTGCGTGACGTCTGTGAAGGGATCGCGCGCAGCTACAACATGGACGTCAACCTCGAACTCAACCAGGGTGGGTACTTCCCAGTCGAAAACAACCCTGAATTGACCAAGTTCTTCATCGATTACATGAAGGGAGCAGAGGGTGTCAACTTTATCGAAACCGCGCCTGCCATGACCGGTGAAGACTTTGGCTACCTCTTGTCGAAATTCCCTGGCACAATGTTCTGGCTCGGGGTGGAGGATGATGCACAACTGCACTCTGCCAACCTGACGCCAAACGAAGACGCCATCAAGCGGGGAATCGACGCCATCACTGGATTTATGGAAGCACGGATGAACAAATAGGCACGGAGGATTTGAAATGAAATTAGCAGACGCAGATTTATTAACAGCGATTGTCACCCCATTTGGTGCAGACGGCCAAATTGATTTTCAGGCTTTGGAAAAATTGACCAACTACCTGATCGAACAGGGAAGTAACGGATTCGTCATCGGTGGTACTACCGGCGAAACGCCAACTTTGACCCACGACGAAAAGATCAAGCTCTACCAAGAATTTGGAAAGATCGTCGCTGGCCGTGTCCCAGTCATCGCCGGTACCGGTAGCAACAACACCGCCGAAACGATCGCATTCTCCAATGAAGTCGCAGAAATACCTGGTATCGACTATGTTCTGGTCGTTGTTCCACCATACAACAAGCCTAACCAACGTGGTATGGAAGCACACTTCACGGCTGTTGCTGACCAAGTCAAGTTGCCAGTGATGATGTACAATATTCCTGGCCGGACCGGTGTGAAGATGGAAGCTGACACGATTGTTAAGTTGTCACACCACCACAACATTGCTGCCGTTAAGCAATGTGCTTCATTAGAAGAGATGGAAGAAATCATCGAACACAAGGATGACGATTTTGCAGTCTTTACTGGTGAAGATGCCCAAGCACTGACTGCACGTGTTCTCGGTGCTGATGGGGTTATCTCCGTAGCATCTCACGCATACGCTCCACAGATGCGCAAGATGTACGACGCTTTGTACAAGGGTGATTACAAGACAGCCGGACGTCTCCAACGCTGGTTAACACCAAAGATGGCCGCACTGTTCATGTTCCCATCACCATCACCAGTCAAGGCCGTCTTGAACGCTCAAGGCTTTGAAACTGGCGGATGTCGCTTGCCAATCTGCACGCTCAACGAAGACGAAGAACGTGCATTGGCTAAGGCACTCGACTTGTCAGCGGAACAATTATTGAAGAAGCAATTACCACTGAATTTGGGGGAATAGTCATGAAGAAAGTTTTGATTGCCGGTGCGACCGGTGCAATGGGACAAAAGGCGGTTGGACTCGTCAACGGTATGGAAGACGCGGAATTAGTCGCAGTCTTAGCACCACACTTAGAAGAAGACCAACGTAGCCAATTTAACCTCGGCCCCGACGTACAAATCTACAAGCAACTTGATGAAATTCCTGCCGGTGTCGCGGATATTTGGGTCGATTTCACGCTCCCAGCCGTGGTTTACCAAAATGTCCGCTTCGCTATCGAACATGGCTTCTCACCAGTCGTTGGTACAACAGGTTTGACTGACGACCAAGAAGCGGAACTGATCGAAATGAGTAAGCAAGCACAACTTGGAGGACTCATCGCACCAAACTTCGGTATGTCAGCCGTTCTCTTGATGAAGTTTGCCAAGGAAGCTGCCAAGTACTTCCCAGACGTCGAAGTGATCGAAATGCACCATGCGGACAAGAAGGATGCGCCATCTGGTACCGCCTTGAGCACCGCTAAGCTGATCGATGAAGTTCGTCCTGCTCACCAAAGCAACCCGGATGAAACCGAAAGCTTAGAAGGCTCCCGGGGCGGTGACTACCACGGCATCAAGATCCACGCCGTCCGTCTCCCAGGATACATCGCCCACGAACAAGTTCTCTTCGGTGGTGCGGGTGAAGCACTGACGATCCGCCAAGACTCATTCGACCGCCAATCCTTCATGAGCGGGGTCAAGGTTGCCATCGAGAAGGTACAAGACCTCGATCAATTAGTTGTCGGTTTGGAAAATATTTTATAGGAGAGATCATATGCCATCATTACCAGAAGAAATGCGGACAATTGTGAACGACCGCATCAAGTCTTTGCCACCAGCTGCAATTCGGGCCTTCGATGATGAAATTTCTGCAGTGCCTGGATTAGTGAAACTGACGCTCGGTGAACCTGATTTTGATATACCCGAACACATTAAACGCGCTGCAGTGAAGAGCATCGAAGACAATGATTCACACTACGCTCCCAGCCGTGGATCAATGGAAATCCGCCAAGCAATCTGTGACTACCTGCAAAAGACCCGCCAAGTGCAATACGACGCAGCTAGTGAAGTGATTGTGACAATTGGTGCAACCGAAGCTATCACAGCGACGACCTTTGCGCTCTTAAACCCTGGCGACAAGGTGATCGTGCCAACGCCAATCTTTTCACTCTACTTCCCAAGCGTTTCTCTGACCGGTGCCGAACCAGTCAAGGTCAACACTTCCGATGACGGATTTTTACTGACCGCAGAACGCCTGGAAGAAGAATTGTCAAAGCACGGGGAAGCGGTCAAGGCAATCGTGCTGAATTATCCTAACAACCCAACTGGACGGACCTACTCACGCGACGAATTGCTAGCATTAGCCAAGGTGATTAAGGAACACCACCTGATCGCCATCGTTGACGAAATCTACAGTGAACTGGTATACGACCAAGAATTCGCTTCATTGGCCACAATCTTGCCAGAACAAACCATCCTGATCAGTGGTCTGTCCAAGTCACACGCGATGACTGGTTACCGGATCGGCTTCATGGCAGCGCCAGCGGAAGTGATCAATGAAGTTTCTAAGATGCATTCATTCATGGTCACATGTCCAAATGACACCGCTCAGGCTGCCGCACTGGAAGCTCTGACGAACGGCTTAGATGATCCAGCGGTCTTCCGTGAACATTACAAGAAGCGCCGTGATCGCTTGGCTGCAGCGATGAGAGAAGTTGGTTTTGAATTCGCAATTCCGGACGGGGCATTCTACCTGTTCGTAAAAATTCCAGCAGAGTACGGGGATGACGACTTCGCTTTCGCCCGTGATTTAGCGCACAAGGCCAAGATCGGTGTTATCCCTGGTAGTGCGTTTGGTCCCGGTGGTGAAGGTCACATTCGTCTTTCATACGCCGCATCCGATGAAAACATTGAATTGGCGATTGCTCGTATGAAAGATTTCATTAAAAATTAACTTTTTCTTTAAAAAACGTCTCCGATGCTGTTATATCAAGGATTGAAGACGTTTTCTTTTCGGATCTGATATAAATGAAATCTTAAAAAATGTTACCATTAAGGGCATAGGGGAGAATTTGTGTAAATGCAAACGATCTCTTTGTTCTATAACAAATAAATTTAATAAGAAGGTGCGTAATCGAATGGTTAATAATAAAAAGCAAAGTCACCACGTCCGTCACGCAGTTGTTGGTACTCTGAGTGCTTTAGGTTTGATGGCCTTGACTACTCAAGCAGCATCAGCAAGTAAGGTTACCGTTAAGTCCGGTGACACTGTATGGGGGATTGCACAAGCGCATGGTTTAACTGTTAAGGCAGTTGAAGATGCCAACTCATCCATCAAGAAGCTTGATAACAACATTGACTTGATCTACGCTGGTCAAACTCTCGAAGTTCCAGATGGTCAAGACAGTTCAGCTACTAGTTCAGCAACTAGTTCTGCAGCAAACACTACTGCAGCAACTACTACTGCTACTACTGCTGCTACTACTAGTTCATCAGCTTCACAAGCATCAAACTCATCAGCATACACTGTTCAAGCGGGTGATACTCTGAGCCAAATTTCCGCTAAGTACGGTGTTACTGTTGATCAATTGATGCAATGGAACCAATTGACTGGTTCTACTATCTACGTTGGCCAACAATTAGTTGTTAATGGTCAACAAACTAGCGCTACTACTGCTGCAAGCCAACAAGCTACTGATGCTTCAGCTGACAACAGCCAAAGCACTCAAGCCGCCGCTGCTTCAACTGATGACCAAGCAGCTTCTGCTCAAAGCACTGACGCTAGCCAACAAGCTGCAAGTTCACAACAAGCAACTGTTGATACTACTCAAGATAGTGCTGCTACTACTGCAAACACTGATACACAAGCAACTACTCAAGCTGCTACTCAAACTCAATCTGCAGTACAAACTCAACAACAAACTGCAACTCCAACTACTACTGATAACAGTGCTAATTCACAAGCTACAGTTGCTCAAACTTCAACTGCTTCATCAAGCAACAGTGACCTCCAATCAGGTTCAGTTGTTAGTTTAGCAACCAAGCTTGCAAGCACTAACAGCATCCCTTACGTATGGGGTGGTAGTTCATTGAGTGGTATGGACTGTTCTGGTTTAGTTGCCTACGTTTACGCTAATGCTGAAGGTAAGTCATTACCACACAACACTGTTGCATTGGAAAGCGTAGTTACTAAGAAGTCAGTATCAGAAGCACAACCAGGTGACCTCTTATTCTGGGGTGACAATGGTGCTACTTACCACGTTGCAATCTACATTGGTAACAACCAATACGTAGCCGCTGCAACTCCTGGTACTAACGTTTCTGTATACACTATCAGCCCTTACTTCGCACCTAGTTTTGCAGGTTCTGTAAACTAAGTCACAATAAAGTAACGGACTTGTAACACAGAAAGGGTTAACTTTTTTGGAATTTCGTGATATTTTTGCATTAAGCAATTATTTAAGGTTGCGTTAAATTTTATTTACTGCTTTAAGGAGTGTAATTAAAGTGAGTAATCGACACGAAATTCAACAAGAATTAGCACAAGCGGAGAACCGCCTGTCGGATTTACGTAATTCAGAAAGCGGACTTGGCGTACACGAGACGCAGACTGTCACAATCGAGCCATCATGCGGTGACGAGATGCAGTCCTTACGCGACGAATGCAGCCAGTTGCGAGCAATTCTCGAAGCGATGGAAGCTTCTGAGGATTAGTTAACCTAGATGTTCAAACTTAGCCCCGTGATTGTTAGGTATATCCTAGCGTCACGGGGCTTTTTTGGCTCTTTGTCAAATCGTATTGGTGAAGAGTTATAGCTACCTCCAAAATG
>JAUMUE010000033.1:8837-15274 GCA_030530845.1 Limosilactobacillus sp. | reverse complement strand
TCTCCCAGCTTTTCCTGCTTCCAAACGAAAATAGGGGAGATTTTATCTTTTTCTGATTGTCAAATACGTCCATTTGGAAATCGATATCTCACCAAAAAAATCGCACAAAATCCTTGCGTTGGAGTTAACTCAAAGTAATACAATACCAGAAATTACTAATAAGGAGATGTTGTAATGAAAGCAGCAGTATTTGTAAAGCCTGGACAAATGGAAGTACGGGAAGCACCAAAGCCTGAGTTGAAAGAAGCGACAGATGCGGTGATCAAGGTTGTTCGTGCCTGTGTCTGCGGTTCCGATCTCTGGTGGTTCCGGGGAATCAACCCTCAGCAACCTAATTCATATGTCGGTCACGAAGCAATTGGGGTGATCGAATCAGTCGGCTCAGAAGTCACTTCATTTAAACCCGGTGATTTCGTGATTGCTCCATTCTCTCACGGCTGTGGACACTGTGCAGCATGTAAAGCTGGTTTCGATGGTTCATGCCAAACCTACGAATACGACATGCACGATGGTTACCAAGCAGAATACCTCCGCTTCGCTAATGCGGAAACTGCGCTGGTCAAGGTGCCGGGTAAGGTAGAAGACTACACTGAAGACCAACTCAAGGACCTCCTGACGCTGTCTGACGTGATGGCAACCGGATACCACGCCGCATTCTCCGCTGAAGTTAAGGAAGAGGACAATGTCGTGGTCATCGGTGACGGTGCTGTCGGCTTATCTGGTGTGATTGGTGCGAAGTTACGTGGCGCTGGCAAGATCATCGCCCTCAGTCACCACGAAGACCGTGCAGCATTAGCTCGTGAATTCGGTGCAGACGTGATCGTCTCTGAACGTGGTGATGACGCGGTTGCCAAGGTGCTGGAATTAACTGACGGCTACGGTGCGGACGCAATCCTCGAATGTGTCGGTGCAGAAGGTGCCATCAAGCAAGCACAAAAGATGGGTCGCCCAGGTGCCATCATCGGCCGGGTAGGGGTTCCTCACGCTGAAACTCCAACGACTGCGCTCTTCATGCAAAACCTCGGTCTCCGTGGTGGTATCGCATCAGTGACTACTCACGACAAGGAAGTCTTGCTCGACGCTGTACTCTCAGGCAAGATTCACCCCGGTAAGGTCTTCACAAAGTCCTTCAAGTTTGATGACTTACAAGCAGCCTATGAAGCAATGGACAAGCGTGAAGCTATCAAATCATACTTAATTCTCGATTAATCTTTAAAATCCGGTCATTTTCGTCCGGATTTTTTATTTACATCCCCGCCATCTCATGGTAAATTACTAACATAGCAATTTTATTTATCTATTATTGTTCGTGTTTAGGAGGAAACAAGAATTGATTACTAAGTTTTTTCAGTTAGATCGTCTCGGTACTAACATCAAGACCGAGTTCATCGCGGGTTTGACGACATTCATCTCAATGTCATACATCTTATTCGTTAATCCGAATGTTCTTGGTGCTAGTGGGATGGACAAGGGGGCCGTCTTCACTGCGACCGCTATCGCCAGTGCTTTTGGTTGTTTGATCATGGGGCTGGTTGCCAACTACCCAATTGCGACCGCACCAGCGCTGGGGATCAACGCCTTCTTCGCTTACACAGCTTGCTTGCAAATGCACGTCAAGTGGGAGACTGCACTGTCCGCGGTATTCGTGGCATCTGTCGTCTTCATCTTGATCACATTCTTCAAGCTGCGTGAAAAGATTATCGACGCCATTCCACACGATCTCAAGTTTGCGATCAGCTCCGGTATCGGTATCTTCATCGCATTCCTTGGTTTGCAAGACGGTGGCCTGGTACAAGCTGACAAGAGCACGTTCGTTACGATCGGCTCACTCAACACGCCAACTGTTTGGATCACCATCTTCGGTCTCCTCGTGACAGTTCTGTTGATGATCAAGAAGGTCCCAGGTTCGATCTTCATCGGTATGGTATTATCCACGATTTTCGGTCTCGTGATCGGTCAAATCAAGTTACCAACCGCCATCATTTCACCAGCACCAAGCCTTGCACCAACATTTGGTAAGGCGATCACGCACATCGGCGACCTCAACAGCATGCAAATGGTTGTGATTGTGCTGACATTCTTGCTCGTCACATTCTTCGATACTACCGGTACTCTGATCGGTTGTGCCCAACAAGCCGGCTTCATGAAGGACAACAAGCTTCCTCGCGCTGGTCGTGCACTGGCCGCTGACTCTACTGCCATGATGGCTGGTTCCATCTTCGGTACTTCTCCAGTCGGCGCCTTCGTGGAATCATCTTCAGGTATCGCTGTCGGTGGTCGTTCTGGTCTGACTGCAGTCTTCGTCGGGATCTTCTTCCTGATTTCCATGATCTTCAGTCCACTGCTGTCCGTGATCACCACCCAAGTTACTGCGCCTGCACTGATCGTTGTCGGTGTTCTGATGGCACAAAACTTGGCAAAGGTTGATTGGAACAAGCTCGAAATCGCCGTTCCTGCATTCCTGATCGTGATCGGTATGCCAATGACCTGCTCAATCTCAGACGGTCTCGCATGGGGGATCATCACTTACCCAATCTCAATGATCGCTGCCAAGCGGACGAAAGAAATCACACCAATCATGTGGGTACTCTTCGTCGTATTCATCATCTTCATGTGGGTTCTGAACGTGAAATAATCATTAATCCTAGTCATTTTTGGCTAGGATTTTTTGTGGAATTAAAAAAAGCCGAAGATGTGACATCCCCGGCCCGTGGCTACTTCTCGAGATACTTGATCAATCCCGGAAGATACTCTTCGCCTTCTTTTTTACCTTGTTCATAGAGTTTGCGGATCTTTTTGACGTTACCCTCGATTCGCTTGACCTTGACGACCTTCTTAGGTGAGATGTTGTAGATCTTACCTTCGTTAGCGAGCCGGTTGACCTCAGACACCTGGTGATTGTACATCTCAGGGCGGTGGATGGCGGCCTTAGCGAATTTTGGCAGGTCCTTGTACACGCGGTGGTAGAGTTGGATTTCCGCGCGGTTAGTTGGCTTCTTGCGGTACTTGGATTCCCGTGTCCGCACTACGACGATCTTGTCAAAGCCTTGTTCCATTGCAATGTCGTACGGAATGGAGTTAGCGATACCACCGTCCAGGCACAGTCCCTGTGAGGTTTCTACCGGATCAGAGAGGAGAGGCATAGAACTAGAGGCCTTGAGTGCATTAACCAGGTCATCCCCGGTCGGATCGGTGAAGGTGACGGCCTTACCGGTATCGATCGATGTAGCGACAGCGGTGAAGTGTGACGCAGACCGGGTGTAGGCGTGCTCGTCGAAATTGAGCCAGTCATATCCGTGATCCTCGAACAGGTAGTCGAGGTTGATGATCTGCTTTTTGAAGACCCGCATCATTGAGATGTAGTGGCGGTCGTGACGGTAGGCGGTGTTGATATTCGCTGCACGGCCATATTGCTTGGAGACGTAATTGACCCCGGCGAGTGAACCGGCTGAGACACCGATCACCGACTTAAATTCGATGTGGTGGGCGAGAAAAGTGTCGAGAATTCCGGCTGTGTATTGCCCACGAAAGGCGCCACCTTCTAATACGAGTGCTGCGTTGTATAACATCAAAAAACTCCTTTATTCTTTGTCTTGATCGCTGATTTCATCGAGCGCATCTCTTTGCTTGCGTTGGTCGACGTGGGTATAGAGGTCGGTCGCAGACGTGCCTTTTTGTCCGAGCTGCTGAGCCACGAGCACCTGGTCCTTGGTGACTTCATACATTTCAGAAGCCAGGGTGTGCCGGAGCTTGTGGGGCGTGAGTGGGTGCCCGAATGCAGTCGAGTACTTCTTGACCATCCGCTCGATCGCATTGGCAGTCATCCGCCGTGTCTCACCATGATAGAGGGTCAAAAAGCATGCGGTATCCTTCTTGAGTGCATGGTACCGCTGCGCCCGGACGTCGAGGTAGGCCTGGATATATTCGATGGCCCATGGCGCGATTGGCACAGAGTCCCGCTGTCCACCTTTGCGGATCACATCGAGCAGCCTTTGCTTGACGTTGAGGTCGGTCAAGTCGACGTTGGCAGCTTCTGACACCCGCACACCAGTCCCGAGGATCAGTGCGATGATGGCGATGTCGCGTTCTTTATTGAGCTTATACCCCGGCAGCGCCCGCTTATCGCACTTTTCCGGGTAGCCGTGGGAGAGAAAATTAATAAAGTCAAACTTCATCTGTCCACGGTACATGTGTGAAGCCAGTGTATGCGCCCGGTAGTTCAAAGTCTTGGTATCATTGAGCGAGTCGATCTTAGCCATCACATTGCGGTAAAAGTAGGGCTCACCGTCATTGATATCCGCCGTGACGGTCAGGTACTTAAATAGCGAGCGGAGGGCATTGATCGACCGGTTGATGGAAGTAGGGGAATTGAGTCTTCCCTGCGCATTCTTTGTGTGACGCAAATGGTCGATATACAGCATAATGTCATTTCGCCGGAGCTTTTCCAAAATGTCGGTGGTGATGGATTGGTTATTTTCTACATCCGCCAACCCACTGACCCGGAGCCAATCGAAAAAGCGGCGGATCTCCGTCAAATACTGGTATGAAGTCGTGACTGCGTGGTTGGTCCCCAGGTAGTATTCATTCACGTAGTCCGGGAGCTTAGCGAGTTCATCTTGAATTAATGGTATGTACTTGTCTGCTTCCATGATTTCACTCTCCTAAATTGCTAGTATCTATTATAAGACGAAGTGGGCGAAAAAGTGTACAATATATGTGTGAAAGAGGGTAATATTAATGGAAAATCAAGCATATGCTGAGGTCCTGCGCCAACTTCCCACGGCTGAGCTGCTCAAGCGGTATTACCAAGAAACTCCAGAACTAGCCGGCACCTCGGTCGATTACGAAGAAGCTGAAGAGGGGCCCATCACAATCAATGACGTCCAAATGTCCGTCAATGATGCGCGTGAATACCTGATCACTAATTTGGTTCAATCACACTAAACACCCGATAATAATAAGAAAAGGACTGTGAGCAATCACAGTCCTTTTTGCTAGTCGGGAAAACAGGATTCGAACCTGCGACCCCCTGGTCCCAAACCAGGTGCTCTACCAAGCTGAGCTATTTCCCGATATGAATTTGTTCATTAACGAACGTTTACAATAATACCAAGCAAAATGGATTTCGTAAAGGGCTTTTTGAAATTTTTTGTAAAAAGTTGTGGGGAGAGAAAGTGAAGGTGTTCACAGGTATAAACAAATTTTATATTTTTCAAGCTTTTTTCACACTTTCAAACGTTAAACTTGATATAATTATAAAAAATTCAAGAAAGGGGGACAAAAGGCTATGCTAAAAGGGAGTAAAGCACAACCAAAGTACCGTTTAATGAAATTAACGGTCGGACTATGTAGCGTGACACTGATGGCGTTGTTTGCTGGCCAAGTGGTGGGGCACGCGGATGATGCTGTAGATAGCGCCGTTACAGCCACGACTGACCCGGATACTAGCACGTCAGCGGACTCGGGTGTGATTTCTGGTACCGTGACGGCGACACCGAATACTGGCACAGGTGCGACGAGTGATGAAGGTTCTGGAAACGAAACGACCACCGATACGCCAAATGTTGCCACCGTGAACACTAGTGAAATAGGTAACTTGGCACTGGATTCTGCAGATAAAAACACCGCAATGACGACGGCGGAGAACGCGACTGGAGACAATGCTGCCAAGATCCAGGCGAGCGTCGACGCTTTGAAGGGCTGGACGATGATCACCAAGTCCGGCACGACCTACCAAATCGGTGGCTACGACATGAGCAGGGGTGGAGAAGACGCGATCCTGCCAACTGTCGGCGATTTCACCAACCTGGGGCTCGATGCGACGGCGGTGACGATTAGCAAGCAGGAACTGTACAATCTCGCGCACATCAGGGGCCTGCTCAGCATCAAGACCAGTGACGCGGGCGGGGTAATCTCCAGCAGCGACGATGACCTGTCCTACGTATTTGCTTCTGCGTACTCGGTCAACGGTGGCTACAATAACAATGCTCCATCCGATTTGAAGACTGAGATCGACCTGAGCCACTTCGATACCAGTAACGTGACGAATATGCGCCTGATGTTCTACGGATTATCAGGACTGCAAAAGCTCAACGTGTCCGGCTTCAACACTAGCAAAGTTACCGACATGACGCGGATGTTTGGTGAGCTGCCACAGATCCGGGAGCTGGACGTGAGCAGGTTTGATACAAGCAACGTCACCAGTATGTTTGGGATGTTCGAGAGTGACGGCAATCTGCAATCGCTCGACGTCTCTGGATTTAACACCAGCAAAGTGACGACGATGGAAAACATGTTCTACCAAGACGGGAGCCTGGCGCACCTGGATGTCAGCCATTTCGACACCAGCAACGTCACGAGCATGAAGTACATGTTCACCGGCATGAGCAACCTGGAAGCGCTGGACGTGTCTGGGTTTAACACCAGCAAGGTCACGA
>JAUMUE010000033.1:7390-8737 GCA_030530845.1 Limosilactobacillus sp. | reverse complement strand
AGCAAGGTCACGAATATGCGGCAGATGTTCAATTACTCCGGCGTCCAAGTGCTCGACCTCGGTAATTTCGACACCAGCAAAGTCACCGACATGGCGTACATGTTCAGTCTGATGCCAAATGTCGCCTACATTAACACGACCAGCTTCAGCGCAGAGAGTCTCGAGGACTTAAACTACATGTTCAGCTATGACTCGAACCTGCAGATGCTGGACTTGCGTAAGTTCCTGGCGACTCTGCCACAGGGACTCGACGATTATTATTACTCCAATGCGCTCAAAGAAGATTATCAAGCGTTTATCATCGTCAATGACCGTGACACCGATATTCCGACGCTGAAGAAGATGAATTACGCGCGCTACCAACCGGGCTACACGATCAACGGTGAAAACCGCGTGATGGTACCCGTCGAAACGCGTGTGACCGCGGACGAATGGAACAAGATCGTGCCTGACATCAGCGGCTACATCAAGAGCAACATCGACAAGGCAATCACCGACGCTTACGGCAACAAGTACACTTACGACGCACCTGCTACCTTCCGCCTCTGGACTACTGTGGATCTCCACGAATCCGAAGCATCGAAGTACGAGCTGAAGACCAAGGACACGTATGAGGTGTACAAGGGGACGGAGATCGGTGAGACGGAATTAGTAGAGAACCTGAGTGAGTTCCCTACCGACGTAACTTGGACTCTGTCTGGATACAACAAAGATCAAGTTGGTCAGCAAACAGTTACTACTACCGTTACTTTTAAGGACGGATCGAAGTTGAGTGGTACTACGCTTGTGACAGTGAAGGAGCTGGCGGATAAGTACCAGTTGAAGACGAAGGATACTTATGAAGTCTACAAGGGTACGGAGATCGGCGATACTGAATTAGTAGAGAACTTGAGTGACTTCCCTGAAGACGTAACTTGGACGCTGTCTGGGTACGATAAGGATAAGGTAGGTACGCAGACTGTGACTACTACCGTTACTTTCAGTGATGGTTCTAGTCTGAGCGGTACTACTCTTGTGACGGTCAAGGAATTATCCGACAAGTACCAATTGAAGACTAAGGATACATACGAAGTCTACAAGGGTACGGAGATTGGCGATACTGAATTAGTAGAAAACTTGACCGACTTCCCTGAAGACGTGACTTGGAAGATGTCTGGATATGACAAGGATAAGGTAGGTACGCAGACTGTGACTACTACTGTTACTTTTAGTGATGGTTCCAGTCTGAGTGGCACGACGCTTGTAACCGTTAAGGAGCTCGCCGATAAGTACAACTTGAAGACTAAGGATACTTACGAAGTCTACAAGGGTACTGAGATTGGTGATACTGAGCTGGTCGAAAACCTG
>JAUMUE010000033.1:0-7290 GCA_030530845.1 Limosilactobacillus sp. | reverse complement strand
CTGGTCGAAAACCTGGGTGACTTCCCAGAAGATGTATCTTGGACTCTGTCTGGGTACGACAAAGATAAAGTGGGTACTCAGACGGTGACTACTACTGTTACTTTTAGTGATGGATCTAGTCTGAGAGGTACTACTCTTGTGACCGTAAAAGAGCTCGAGCCTGTTACTCCAGTGGAACCGGATAATCCGGTTGTGCCAGTGGATCCAGTTGAGCCGGAACAGCCTGTAGAACCGGAAACTCCGGTGGAACCAGAAAAGCCAGCAGAACCAGAAGTGCCTGCAGAGCCGGAAGTACCAGCGGAAGCTGATCCTGAAGTGGCCGTTTCACCAGAAGAAGTGCGTGAAACCAAGGCTGCAGATACGAAGGAAAAGAGATTGCCTCAGACCGGGGATGACAAGATGACGGCGGTGGCGGGGATGCTGCTGTTGCCACTGGGGCTGATCGGATTGAGAAAAAAGAGAGAGGAAAATTAGGAGAGTAAGATGAAAAATACACAAACACAACCAACATACCGACTTGTGAAATTGACGATTGGAGTATGCAGCGTGACACTGATGGCGCTTTTTGCTGGAAATTCAGTCGTAGCGCATGCGGACGACGCAGCAGTCACAACCGCTACTGCCGACGTGGCTTCTACCGACAATGACACGAGCGCACAAGATACCAGCAGCGCGACAACAACAGACACCAGCGCAGATACCAGCGCGACTGACACGCAAACTGCAGCCGTAACTGACGCTGATATTGAAGGCTTGGCGCTGTCTACAGAAGACCAAGCGACCGCTAAATCATACCTTGCAAACGCCAATGACGATCAAAAGGCTAAGATTGCGCAAAGTATCAACGACTTGAAGGGCTGGACGACGATCACTAAGACCGACAATACTTACGCGATCGCCGGCTACGATTTCAACAAGGGTGGTTACGATGTTGTCCTCCCAACTGTTGGCGACTTCACTAACCTGGGGCTGACGGCAGATAAGGTAACGATTGCTAGTACGGAAATAAATAAGATTGCTAGAACTAAGGGCGTCACGACCATTAATACCAGTAACGCCGGTGGAAAACTTACGTATGTTCAAGTTGAACCTAATCGTGACATTGGATTTAATAGTACTTCTGCATCATCCATGGACCTTAGTCATCTCGATGTCAGTGGTGTGATACGTATGACTCAATGGTTTGGATTTACTCCAAATCTGAAGACCCTGAATTTAAGTGGTTGGGATACTAGTAATGTCGTATCCATGAGTCAAATGTTCTTTGGATCTGCCGTGACTGCGCTTGATCTAAGTAGTTTCAACACTAGTAAAGTTACGAGATTTGATACCATGTTTGAAAACGCCAAAAATCTGACCACACTTGATCTGAGCAATTTTGATACAAGCAGTGTTGGTCCATACGGATTCACTGCGATGTTTTTTGGAATGTCTTCATTGAAAAAACTAGATGTAAGTAGCTTTACTGCTCCTCAGAGAAGAACGGCAGATACTTCACTTGACTTCACCGAAATGTTTACTGATAACAACAACACCATTTTGTTGGACCTGCGTAAGTTCTTTGATAGTTACGAATATACAGATGGCGATTCTATAGATGATATGTTCAGAAATATGCCAAACGCTGTTATCTTGGGTAACCCAGATAAGATTATGGAGGACATGAACTATAAGCCTTCTCAGCCTGCATACCGGATTAATGGCGAAACTGTGACGGTCAAGGTGCCAACTGTGATTCATGAACCGGTGGCGGATGTGCACGAATACATCAAGAGCTACATGGACAAGGCGATTGCGGACGCGGGTTACAAATACGTGACTGAGCCAGCTGAATTCGACCTCGACATGGTAGTGGATGTAGAACCAAACCTCGGTGACGCGAACCTGCCAGTTAAGTGGGTTGTCGCAACCGATGATGGCAAGGTCGTAGTAGGTGACACGGACTCCACAATCACGGTCAAGGATGGTTACCACTATTACGGTACGAAGGCGGTATTGGATGGTAGCAAAGTCGACCTGTCAGGCTTTAACTCCGGTAGCTCCGTGAATACTGCGTACGCGCAAGGCCAAAAGAGTGATTTCACCCAAATCGGCACAAACTCAATCGGTGACGGCAATGGCGCGCTCTACAAGTACGACGCCGACCTCGTCAACAACTTCAACGCTGCCAAGGCATTCGTCATCAGCCACCACTCCACCGACGCGCGTCCAAGCATCTCTGGCGTGACGATCGCAGACGACGGTACTGTCACCGCTGTCTCCCACGGCATCACGCTGAAGGGGCAATTCGCGTGGATCAAGGAAGCGACCGACTCTGACGTGACTGTGCCAAGCGAAATCACCTTCGAATACGGCAAGCTTCCAAGTGCGGACTCCATCGCTACAGGCCTGCCAACCGGTGCTAGCGCTACTTGGCAAAAGGAACCAACGCCTGAAGACACTAACGGCACCGTGCTCGTGACCTATGCGGACGGCTCCAGCAAGACCTTCCCAGTGCACGCACGTATCTACAGTCTCGGTGATGCGCTCACCATCGACCACGAATCCGATATCTACACGCTCGATCCAAAAGACGGCGTGGTAGTCGATCCTGGTACTCCGCTGACTCCAGGGGACCTGCTGAACCCAACTGATCTGCCAGGGGATGCGAAGACCACGATCACTGGCTACGACGACAAAAAGCCAGGCGACCAGGACGTAACGATCACTGTGACATTCGGCGACGGCTCTACTCTGACCACGACTGTCACTGTTACTGTCCGCGGTGGTGAAAACGCAGCTGACGGCAAGGATACTACTCCAGCAGTCACGGACGAATCTGCGGTGAAGGCGGAAGCAGGGGCTAGTGTGGCTAGTGCTGCCGTCGCACGGACGAACCAAAAGACGCTGCCTCAAACCGGTAACAGTAATGCTCTGGCGGTGCTGGGGATGATGATGATGATGTTGCCATTGGGATTGATCGGTATTGTTAAGCGCCGTGAAAACTAGCTGGTGGGTATGCACTTTACCATAATTATGTTATGTAAAGTAGGTGCGATTTTACCCTGTAATACTTATACAACGCTAACTTTTATGAAGAGAATGTGAGAAATCACATTCTTTTTTAATTTTTAGCGCATAATTTGGTGAAAACGGTTACAGACATATGATAAAATTAACAAAACAAGATTTCAGGTTTTAAAGGAGGGGGAGTATTATGAAAAATAACTCTAAACCACAACCAACATACAAGTTAATTAAGCTCACAATCGGGGTGTGCAGTGTCACTCTAATGGCACTTTTCGCAGGCCGCGCTTCTGTTGCGCACGCAGACGAAGCCACACCAACCGCCACTGTTGTTTCAGACACCGCGACTACTGGGGAGACAGCCGCTACTGATACTTCTGAACCGACAACGACCAACGCGGAAACGCCAGAAATGACTGCTACAAACTCAGCCCCAGCAGAAACCGTCAGCGCGGCTACAAATGACAGCTCCACAACTCCTTCCTCCACGGTAGCTGAACCGACTGAAGCGGATATTAACAACCTCTCTATTCCTGAAGACGATAAAAATACCGCCATTGCTTATTTAAGCAAAGCTACAGACGCACAAAAGGCAGATATGGCGACGAGTATTGTGCATTTGAATGGATGGACTGTAAACAATAGAGGCGATGGTAAATATGAATTAACCATCGAAGACCAAAATAAATCAAAATTCACTGAAGATATTATTTTACCAACCGTGGGCGATCTTAAAAACATCGGCTTAAATGCAGATGAATTGTACATTTATGACTACACAACAAAAGGACTAGGTAACGCTAACATTAAGACCATTTCCACTAGTAAGGCAGGTGGTAAATTAAAGATTTTGGCATTTTACAGCAGTAAGAGTTTAGGAATATTTGGTAAAACGCTCTATAACATTGTTTCTATAGATCTTTCCAACCTGGACACTAGTGCTGTTAAGTCGATGAATGGTTGGTTTGGTTTTTATACTACAATGAAAGAACTTAATCTTAGTGGGTTCGATACTTCTAACGTTACTGACATGGCGAATATGTTTTATTTTTGCGTTCAACTAAAAAATCTAGATCTTTCTTCGTTTGATACAAGAAACGTTACTGACATGACGGGAATGTTTGAAGAGTGCCATCAACTACAAAATCTAGATCTTTCTTCCTTTGATACAAGTGAAGTAACTAACATGTTTCGTATGTTTTCAAAATGCATCGCGTTAGAGTCACTTAATGTTTCCAGCTTTAACACGCAAAATGTTACTAACATGCAAGATATGTTTTTTGTTTTTAGATCGTTGAAATCACTAGATCTCTCCAACTTTGATATGTCAAATGTAAAAAATAGTCTAGACATGTTTGGCACTAGTTATACATATGCAGACCAACAGATTATAATATCAAATCTGCTAAATACAGTTACTAACGATGGCGACGGCGGATTATTACGTGCGTACAAAAGTTTTATAGTCGGTCCCGCAGACAAGGTAACATCTGATATGAAGTACGATCCATATCAACCTAAGTTTTACTACATGAATGGAAACACAAGACGCGAAATTAAGGTAAAAGTTCCTACTATTGTTAGTGATCCGATTAAGGATTTTAGTGATTATATCAAACCATATATGGATACAGCTGTGTCAGACGCGGGTTACGCATACAAGACAACTCCAACTACGTACTCTCTAGATAGTTATATAGAGGTTATGCCTATTCACAAAGATGCCACCATCCCAACAAAATGGGCTGTTGTAACTAATGATGGCAAGGTTGTTTTAGGAAATAGCACTACCACTACCGTTAAGAATGGTATGGATTGGGTTCCTGGAACTGCTGATACTGAAGGTAAGTACGTGATTAATTGGGATACTGTCTCCGGAGCGTTCAATTCCAATGCTACTACGACAACTGAAAATGCTTCTGGTACGAAGGTTGATTACACCACTTTGAGCGCAAATGTGATTGGTGATAATAATGGCACGGTGTACAAGAATGACGTTGATTTGATCAACAAATTCAACACAGCGAAGTCTTTTGTCACTGGAAATTACAAGACTGCAACACGTCCAAATGTTAGTGGCGTAACTATTAATGACGACGGCACTGTAACTGCTGTTAGCCACGGCATTACTTTAACCGGTAAGTTTGAATGGAAGAAGATGGCCGATGAAGCTAACGTAACTGTTAAAGAAACGGTTACTTTTGAAGATGGCGATACTCCAAAACCTGCCGACATGGTTACAAGCGAATTGCCTCCTAACGCTACGCCAACTTGGGAAAAGACGCCTACTGCCGACGACCCAACTGGTGTAATCCGTGTAACTTTCGAAGACGGCACGTACGTGGACAACCCAGTTAAGGCCAACATCTACAAACTCGGCGATCCACTGACTGCGGAAAACGAAGCGAGCCTGTACAAAGATCTTGATCCAGAAGATTTACCATACAAGGTTGCTGAAGAAGTTAAGTATCCAGAAGGCAAGCTGCCACCTGCAAAAGATCTTGTGACTGAAGACCTTCCAACTGGCGCAGTACCTATTTGGCAAAAGGAACCTACTCCTGAAGATCCAAATGGTACAATCAGAATCACTTTTGGTGACGACAGCTACATCGATTACCCAGTGAAAGCTTACATCTACAAGTTTGGTTACCCACTGACTGCTGAAAATGAAGCTAGTCTCTACAAGGACATTGATCCTGATGACCGTGATTACCAAGTACCAACTACAATCAAGTATCCTGAAGGTCAATTGCCACCTGCGGATAAAGTTGTGATCGGTGACTTGCCAACTGGAGCTGTACCAACTTGGGAAAAGGAACCTACTCCAGAAGATCCCGATGGTACGATTCGGATCACTTTTGAAGATGGTAGTTACATCGATTACCCAGTGAAAGCCTACATCTACAAGCTCGGCGATCCACTGACTGCTACGGAAGCGGACTTGTACAAGGATCTTGACCCTGATGACTTGCCATACAAGGTAGTCGGTGAGATCAAGTACCCAGAAGGACAGTTACCACCTGCAGAAGATCTTGTAGCTGGAGAATTGCCTGAGGGCGCTGTGCCAACTTGGCAAAAGGAACCTACTCCAGAAGACCCAACTGGTACAATCAGAATCAAGTTTGGTGACGACAGCTACATTGATTACCCTGTAAAGGCCAAGATTTACAGTCATGGTGAAGGGTTAACGCGGACCGAAGCAGATCTGTACAAGGACCTCGATCCTGAAGATATGCCATACAAGGTTGCTGAAGAAGTTAAATTCCCTGAAGGTAAACTTCCACCAGCGGGCGACCTCGTAACTGGTGACTTACCACTCGGAGCAGTACCTACTTGGGTTAAGGAACCAACTCCTGAAGATCCAACTGGTACAATCCGGATCAAGTTCGGGGATGACAGCTACATTGACTACCATGTAAAGGCGAAGATCTACAAGCATGGTGAGGCGCTGACTCGCACGGAAGCGGATCTGTACAAGGACCTCGATCCAGAAGACCTGCCATACAAGGTGGCTGATGAGGTCAAGTACCCAGAAGGACAGCTTCCACCAGCAGCCGACCTCGTGAGTGGAGAGTTGCCTGCAGGCGCTGTGCCAAGTTGGACCAAAGAACCTACGCTAGAAGATCCTACTGGCACGATTCGGATCACTTTCGGCGACGGAACTTACATCGACTACCCAGTCAAGGCAAAGATTTACAGCCACGGTGAAGCTCTGACGCGGACGGAAGCAGATATGTACACGATTGAGCCAAAGGACGGCGTGACGGTACCCGTGGGCGGCGAACTGAAGCCTGGTGACGTGATCGCAAACATCGGCGACTTGCCTGGTGATGCGAAGGTGACGATTACCGGATTCGACAAGGACACGCTTGGCGATCAGACCGTGACCGTAACTGTGACATTCGCGGACGGCTCTACTTTGACCATGACCGTCGTGGTAAATGTAGTCGCAGCTGAAGCCACTACCGCAGACGTCACGGACGGGGCAGGGCAGGTAACCACTACCGCAGCCCGCACCAACGCTGGCACTGAAGCGAAATTGCCACAAACTGGTAACGTAAAAGGACTGGCTTGGTTAGGTGCGATGTTGCTGCCACTGGGATTACTGGGTGCAGTGAAGAAGCGCAAGAACTAGGCTAAATGGGCTCTTTGTCAATCGGTAATGATGGGCAAAATTCCTAACTGAAAGACTAAGCAATTTTTGCTTGGTCTTTTTTGTTTTCTGAACCACCTTAACTTCAAAATATGCTTTAAGAGTTATAAGTATTCTGAGTCTTGCGTTAA
>JAUMUE010000001.1:25162-98399 GCA_030530845.1 Limosilactobacillus sp. | reverse complement strand
ACCTCCATTTTGGAGGTAGCTATAACTCTTCACCAATACGATTTGACAAAGAGCCTAAAAAAGGACCGAGACAAGCTCGATCCTGTAAATTAATTATTGAACTGTAACGGACTTAGCCAAGTTACGTGGCTTATCAACGTCAAGACCCTTACCCAGACTAGTGTAGTATGCCAACAATTGGGCAGGAACTACAGAAAGCAATGGGCTGAGCATTTGGTCAACATCTGGTAAGACGATGGTGTCATCTTCTTGTGCCAGGTGACGTGAAACGATGGTAATGATGTTGGCACCACGCGCTTCAGTTTCGTCGAGGTTGCTCCGGGTCAAACCAGCAGTACGGTCTTGGGTGATGATCCCGATGACTGGAGTGTTGTTTTCGATCAAGGCAATCGTACCGTGCTTTAATTCACCGGATGCGAAACCTTCAGCTTGAACATAGGAAATTTCCTTAAGCTTGAGGGCTGCTTCAAGTGAAACGGTCCAGTCGATACCACGGCCGATGTAGAAGGCGTTGCGTGGCTTGGAAAGGAACCGTGCGGCCACTTCTTCCAGCGTCTTCTTGCTGTCAGTGATGGCTTGCATACCGTTTGCGACCAGTCCTAATTGGTGCTTAACGTCGAATTTCTTTGCTTCAGGGTTGCCAATAAATTCACCAAAGGCCTTGGCCAAGATAGCTTCAACGGCGATTTGTGCAGTGTAAGCCTTGGTAGAGGCAACAGCGATTTCTGGGCCGGCGTAAAGCAATTCAGTGAAGGTTGCTTCACGTGAGAGTGTTGACTTATCCACGTTGGTAATGGTCAAGCTTGGCCACTTGTTTTCGTTGATCGTCACGAGCACTTGACGGCTGTCGGCAGTTTCCCCACTTTGACTCAAGAAGATAAAGAATGGCTTCTTGGACAGGAGTGGTTGTTCGTATGCGAATTCTGATGAGATGTGAACTGAAGTAGGCACACCACAGAGACGTTCGAAAATCCGTGAACCAACTAATCCGGCATGGTAACTAGTACCGGCACCGATGATGTAGATGTGATCAGATTCAGCCATTGACTTGAGCAATTCTTCGTTGATTTGAGGTTGGTCGCTGTCACCGAAGTATTGTTGAACAAGCTTACGCATAACTGCAGGTTGTTCGTCGATTTCCTTAAGCATGTAGTATGGGTAAGCACCCTTGTCTGCTGAGTTAGCATCGATATCAACTTCGAATGGATTACGAGTCTTGTCGTTACCAGTAAAGTCCTTGATGTCAACGTGGTCAGGCTTAACGATAACTAATTCGTGGTCACCGATTTCCATGAACTTCTTAGTTTCCTTGATCATGGACATTGCATCTGAACCGACCATGTTGTAACCATCGCCGAGGCCAACGAGAAGTGGACTCTTGTTCTTAGCAACAAAGAGTGTGTCTGGTTGTTCGCGATCCATCAATACGAATGCGTATGATGAATCGTTGCTGATCAAACGAAGAACCTTCAAGAAGGCAGCTTCAGTAGTCATGTTGTTTTCAACTACGAACTTGTCGACCAATTGGACGATAACTTCAGTATCAGTTTGGCTACGGAAAGTAACTTCACCGAGGTATTCCTTCTTCAATTGGGCGTAGTTTTCGATCACACCGTTGTGAACGAGGTAGAAACGGTTGTCTGATGAATAATGTGGGTGGGCGTTGGCTTCACTAGGACCACCGTGAGTAGCCCAGCGCGTGTGGCCAATCCCTGCTAAACCGTTAATATCATCAGTTAAGGCAGCTTCCAGGTTTGCAATCCGACCTGGGCGCTTGATCAGGTAGTCATGTCCGTGCAGGTCGTTAACGTAAACACCTGCTGAATCATAACCACGATATTCCAGACGCTTTAACCCTTCGATCAAGATTGACAAGCTTCTGTCAGTACCTGTAACTCCAACAATTCCGCACATATTTCTCTTCCATCCTTTTGAATCAATTCATACACTATAATTGGTATAGATAACTTTTATCTCGTTATTTTCTTGTATAGCTGTATTGTATAGTACAAGTTTTCACAATGAATGTCAATCGAATAACCCAGATTGGTCTAGTCGGTGATTTCAATTTAAAAGATCCTTAAAAAAATGGAGCAGCTAGCTGATCGCTAGTTGCTCCATTCGTCTTTATTGTACGTCTAACACGTTTCGTGCCACGTCAGCAATTCGTTCTACGTATTCGTGAACTAATTCCTTGGTTGGTGCTTCGGCCATGATCCGCAGAAGTGGTTCAGTCCCACTTGGGCGTACCAGAACCCGACCATTACCTGCCATGTCGTGTTCAACATCAGCGATTACCGCTTGTAATTCCACGTTATTCATAGCACTGGCCTTGTCAGCAACATGTAAGTTCAAGAGTTCTTGTGGGTAAGTAGTGACGTCGCTCGCCAATTCTGCTAGGCTCATCCCCGTCTCCTTCACAACAGAGAGAAGTTGGAGTGCAGTCAGCATCCCATCCCCGGTCGTGTTGTGGTCGAGGAAGATGATGTGGCCAGATTGTTCACCACCGAGGTTGTAACCGTTCTTGAGCATTTCTTCAACGACATAACGGTCACCCACCTTGGTCTTAACACTTTGCATACCGTGAGCTTCGAGGGCCTTGTACATACCGAGGTTACTCATAACAGTCGTCACCACAGTATCCTTCTTCAAGGTCCCCTTGGCGTCCATATGCTTACCACAGATGTACATAATCTTGTCACCGTCAACAATGTTACCTTGAGCGTCAACTGCGATACAACGGTCACCGTCACCATCAAAGGCAATCCCTAAGTCGGCTTCATTTTCCACTACCGCTTGTTGGAGTCCTTCTGGGTGAGTAGAACCACAATCAAGGTTGGTGTTAAGGCCGTTTGGTTGGTCGTTAATTGGAATAAAGTCAACGTTCATGTCAGCAAAGAGGTTGGAAACAAATCCACTCGTCGCACCATTGGCAGCATCAACCACAACTTTCAAACCACTGAGATCAGTGGAGACAGTTTGTTCCAGGAATGAAGTGTACTTGAGCGCACCTTCATGGTAGTCAACAACCGTACCTAAGCCGTCATCGGATGGACGTGGCAATTGGTCTTCTTCGGCATCTAATAATTGTTCAATTTCATATTCAAGGTCATCAGAAAGCTTGAATCCGTCGCCACCAAAGTACTTGATACCGTTGTACTTAATTGGGTTGTGGCTAGCGGTAATCATTACACCGGCATCGGCTTCTTGTGCACGGACAAGGTAAGCAACACCTGGCGTAGTAACAACACCTAAGCGGAGAACTTCAATCCCCACGGAAAGCAGACCTGCGATTAAGGCATTTTCAAGCATTTGTCCTGAAATTCGTGTGTCACGTGATACCAGGACTTGAGGCCGTTTACGTTCGGAATGGCGGGTCAAAACATACCCACCAGCACGGCCGACACGGAATGCAAGTTCAGGACTAAGGTCTTTATTTGCAACTCCTCGAACACCGTCAGTTCCAAAATATTTCAGCTTCATTTTCTTTCATTCTCCTTTAATTACTCGATGAATCTTTCGTGTCACTACTCTGGCTGCTAGAGCTGCTAGATGATGACGAACTCGATGACGAGCTTGAACTATTGCTGTTTGAATCAGCATTCTTCTTGATTGGAATAGTCACGCCCGTTGTCTTTGGATTAATTACAACGTTGAGTGTTTGGCCATTCTTGTCGATTGCTTGCAGGGTTACTGAACGCATGATATCAGACTTTGAATCATTTGGTACCGCCACGAATGCAATCACACGGTTGACACGGTTAACTTCTTCCCGTGAACCAGTAACTTGAACGGTTTGTGTATCAATACGTGGATCACCCATTGTGTAGCCATCAGCGACTTTCTGGTCGGAAAGGCGGATATTCACCTTCATGTTGATAGTCTTACGTGGTTGGATGTTCACCGTGATGTATTGTGGCTTGATGTTTGCTGTCAATTCAGAGTTCAAACCACTCGTCTTGATCTTAACACGGTGCTTACCAGGTCCAAGGTTATTTAAATTAACGTAGACCCGGAAGTTTTGGGTATTGCTGGTGGTCGTAACCAGAGCAGATGGCCCAGTGACGTTGACCTTGACGTTTTGTGGGTATCCAGTCACCACATAATGTTCATTGTCAATCACCAGGTTCAATGGCATCTCGATCTTGGCAGTCTTGTTGGACATCAATTCATTGGCTTGAGAACTGTTCCGCGTGTTTTGACGCAAGAAACCGTCCTTGCTACCGTTAACGTAAACGAACAAGAAGATCGCCAATACCAGTGATACTACCCGGAGTACCCACTTGCGACTGAAAATACTTTCGTTATCTCTACGCATGGCGGTCACCTCCGAATCGACCAAGCTTAGCAATTACCTTGGCGATAAGATTTTCACGTACTTGAGGCTCCTTCTTGTACAATTGCGCACGCAGGAACTTCAGGTAATCGTTTTGGGACATATTGCGGATCAAATCGTTGTCCTTAGTGATTGATACTTCCCCAGTTTCTTCGGAGATTACAATCGTCAAGGCATCGGTTACTTCACTGATCCCAACCGCAGCACGGTGCCGAGTACCCAACTCTTTAGGAATCAACTTACTGTCAGAAAGTGGCAAGTAAGCTGCGGCAACTGCCAAGCGATTGTCCTTAATAATCACCGCACCGTCATGCAGTGGGGTGTTAGGAATGAAAGTATTGATCAGCAACGCCCCTGTAATATCTGCATCCAGCGGAATACCGGTCTCGATGTATTCTTCAAGCCCAATCTTCATTTGGATACTGATCAAAGCCCCAATCCGCCGCTTGGACATGTATTGGATTGCTTGATCGAGCTGCTTAATCATTGCTTCTTCAACTTCATTCGCCGTCTGGTGGGTATTAAAAAATGATCCCCGACCTAAGCGTTCAAGTCCTCGTCTGATTTCTGGTTGGAAGATAATCACGATGGCGATCACTCCCCAGTTGATTACTTGATCCATCAACCAGGAAACGGTGCTCAAACCAACGTACCAGCTGACGATCTTGACCAAGATAATGATCAAGATCCCGCGGAATAATTGTACTGCCCGCGTCCCCCGAATGAGGATCAGAAGTTCGTAAATCAATAACCAGATTACGAGGATATCAATCAGTCGGATCACATTTTGCCAGGTCAAAAGCGAAACTATAAACTGCATAACGTTCACCATCCTCTAAAATCACTTAAACATTATATCATTTTCATTGCTAAAAATCTGTTATCCTTATATTATCAATTCTTAAAAAGGAGTGGCACTGATGTCAAAGGTATCTTTACACTGGATTATCCGAATTTACTTTTGGATTCTGATCCTCTTACTCATACTTTTTTCCAAGTCACCATTTGATTTCATGGTCCTCAATACCTTCCTGGGTTATTTACCAATTGAAATAAGCTTTCAATTGCGCAGATTTAATGACCGCCGTTCCCTGGCCTTCTGGTGTTTACTGATCGTCTGGATGATCTTTTACCCCAACGCTCCGTACGTGGTAACTGACCTGATGCACCTGTCATTGCTCCACCCATACACCAGCGTCAATGGAATACTCAAGGATGATCCTAAAATTTGGCTGACTTTTGCCATGATGATCGTCTGCGCCATGTCATGCTTCATCCTCGGATCATTGTCATTAAGCAAGGTGGCAAGGCAACTGACTGATCTAACGACGCCTCAGCATCCCCGCCTCAAGAACCTCTGGATTGTGATCTTCAGCCTGCTCGCCGGGGTCGGCATCTACATCGGACGCTTCCTCCGTTTGCACTCTGCCTACCTGATCTTCACGCCATCATGGTTCTGGCGCCAACTCTTCGGCATCTGGTCACTCAAAATGGTCGAATTTGTCCTAATTATGTCCGCGATGCAATTACTGATCTACTGGCTCTTGAAGATTTTCCAACGTGCCAGCAGTGAAATCTAAGCAAAACAAAAGGTCCAAAGTCCAATTAGTGAACTTTGGGCCTTTATTAAATTTAAATTATTCTGCCAATGCAGCCTTGATCTTATCTGCAGTTGGGATTGAAGGCATCGCACCCATTTGTTGAACAGTCAGGCTTGATGCACGTTGAGCGTAAACCAGTGCGTCAGCAACGTTGCTCAAGTCATCTTCTAATTGTGAGCTCAAGGCACCGATGAAGGTATCACCGGCTGCGGTAGTATCAACGGCCTTAACCTTGAAGGCTGGTACGTGACCGCTTGCAGTAGGTGTTGAGTAGTAGACACCCTTTGAACCCAGCGTGATCAACAGGTGCTTAACACCTTGTTCACGGAAGTATTCAGCACTCTTTTGCATTGAAGCTTCGTCAGTGATTTCGATACCAGTCAAAAGAGCACATTCGCTTTCGTTTGGTGCGATCACATCGGTGTAGTGCAGAAGTTCTGGGATGATTTCGTGAGCTGGTGCGGGGTTCAAGATAGTAGTAACATCGTACTTCTTAGCCATCTTGAATGCTTCCAGGGTCACTTCTTGTGGTGTTTCAAATTGGGCGATCAAGAAGTTAGCGTCCTTCAAGACGTCTTCAACACCATCTAAAACGTCGGTAGTCATTGCTTGGTTGGCACCACCGTAAATCATGATGTCGTTTTGGCCATTAGCATCAAGTGTAACAGCAGCAGTACCAGTACCGTGGAGCTTGTCGGTAGCGATGTGGCGGATATCCACGTCGTTGTCCTTCAATGCTTCCAACATGTATTCACCTTCGCTATCAGCACCAACAGCACCGATGAAAGCAGTCTTGGCACCAGAACGGGCAGCTGCAACGGCTTGGTTAGCACCCTTACCACCAGGAGCAGAACTCTTGGACTTAGCAGAAATCGTCTCACCTGGTTGTGGGAAACGTTCTACGTGGTATGTGGTGTCCACATTAATACTACCTAAAACTACAATATTCTTACTCATTTCAAGGTCTCCTTAGTAAAACTTTTCACTCTTTAATTTTATCATACTTTGACACAATCTCAAATACTAATCTATCAATAAGTAAAACGTTTTTATAATCTAATCGCGTCCAATAATTCTTACTTCAGTTTCCAGGTCAACGCCGAACTTTTCTTTGACGACTTTTTGAACGTGGTGAATCACGTTAACGTAATCGTGTGCGGTACCGTGATCGATGTTGACGATGAATCCAGCGTGCTTGGTAGATACTTGGGCACCACCGGAAGTGTAGCCTTGCAGACCAGCGTCATGGATCAGCTTGCCAGCAAAGTAGCCTTCTGGCCGCTTGAAGACAGAACCACAGGATGGCAGTTCGAGCGGTTGCTTTTCAGCGCGCCGAGCATTCAAGTCGTCCATCTGTGCCTTGATTTCATCGTAATCCCCTGGCTTGAGGGAGAATGTCGCGTCGAGGACAACTCCGTGATTGATTTGGATACTGGAGTGGCGGTAACCAAAGTCGAGTTCTTCGTTAGAGAGTTCCTTGATCGTTCCGTCTGGCATGAGAACGGTCACCTTGGATACAACATTCTTAGTTTCACCACCATAAGCACCGGCGTTCATGAAAATTGCACCACCAACACTACCGGGAATCCCAGCTGCAAATTCGAGCCCGGTCAGATTATTGTCGCGGGCCGCAATGGTGGTTAGGATGTATGACGCACCGGCTTGGGCAGTCACTTCATCCCCGTCCACCGTAATCTGGTTCATCCGGGTCAAAATCATGGTTAATCCTTCAATCCCACCGTCGCGGACAATCAGGTTGCTGGCGTTACCGAGGACGGTCAGTGGCAGGTCGTTTTCACGTGCGAAATCAACCAACTTCTTAACGTCATCCACGGTCTTAGGAAATGCCAACCAATCCGCTGGGCCACCGGTATGGGTGTAGGTGTAAAAACTCAGCGGTTCGTCTTGTCTAATTTCAATTTCTGGAAATTCTGTAATCAAATTAACCATGTATTTTCCTCATTCCTCGTTTTCGTTGTAAAGCTCACTTGTCATTTTAACATTTTATTGCAAATGAAGTTTGTGATTTGTACAATAAATGATGTTGTTAATATTTTCTTAAGGTGGTGGTCAAATGAATTTTGTCGCAATGGATTTTGAAACTGCCAGTGGCAAGCGATTTAGCGCATGTTCACTGGCTTTGACCGTTGTCAGAAACGATCAAATTGTCGACGAATTTTACAGTTTAATCAATCCGCAGACGGACTTTTTCTGGCGCAACGTTCAGATCCACGGCATTCATGAGCAAGACGTGGCCAACGCCCCAACTTTCCCTGAAGTCTGGGAACACATTAAGCAATTTTTCACACCAGATAAATTGGTGATCGCTCATAACAATCGATTTGACAACAGTGTTTTGAGGAGCACGCTCGAACATTACGGTATCCAGCCACCTGCTTACCAGACGCTCGACACCGTGGTTTCTAGTCGAACACTAATTCCGGGGCTGGAGAATTATAAGCTTAATACAATTTGTGATGCGTTGGACATCGACTTGCATCACCACCACAATGCATTGGATGATGCACAGGCTTGTGCCAACATCTTACTTTACCAGGGACGGCGATTTGGCGCTGACCAACTCCGCCCATTTATTAAATTAATTGGATAGAAAGAAGGACATATGATGGATATGATTAACCTTAAGGGTGGCGCACTTACTCTCAAGCAATTGGACGCTATCTTTGAAACGATCCCTGTAGAATTTGACTTTATCGATGAAAATGATATTGTGCGCTGGTCTTCAGCCAACAAGGACCGTCTCTTCAAGCGGACCGACGATGACCTCGGCAAGCACGTATTGGAAGTTCACCCAGGTCATAGCCAAGGTCGGGTCAAGCAAGTCTTAGCTCAAATGCACTCTGGTGATCGTGATGGCATCAAGGTCTTAATCCACTATCACAAGAAACCTGTCAGCATCTGTTTCTACGCTCTCCACGACGAAGATGGCAAGTACATCGGTTGTATCGAAGTCACCCAAGAAGTGGCCGACTTCCAAGAAAAGGGTTCACTCTGGCGAAACATCAAGCAAATGTTCAATAAGAAGTAAAAGAAATACCGCTAGGATTAACGTCCTAGCGGTATTTTTAATTGTGTTCGTAAGTCATTTGGATCAGTTTGCGACCTTCTTGATCTGTCGTCCGGCCGATCTCTGTGAAACCAAACTTTTGGTAGAGCTTGATGGCATTGAGATTATCTGCGTATACGTCGAGATATAGCTCTTCCAGTGGGCAGAAATTGTCGAACCAGTAAAGGGACTCGTCGACTAGGAGACTGCCGATTCCGTTATGCCAGTAATCCTTACCAACAACCACGCCTAGTTCCCCCCGGCTTTCAAATTCCGGCATCACCATGATCGTCAAAACACCAATCGTTTCTTCACCCAGTTTTGCCAACAACATCAACGAGTCGGGATTTTCCTGGATGTTCGCCAGATCTTGAGCTTCTCGTTCAACGGTGATTTGGTCGAGGTAAGGAATCAAAATTGCGTCACTCTCCGTGGATGCTTGGCGTAGGAACTTAAGGAGTCCAGCTGCGTCTTCTGCACCAGCGAGCTTGAGTGTTACTTCATCTGCCATTATTCCACCACCGATGCTACAAGTTGTTCGAAGTGTGCGCCGTGGGGTTCGAATTCCAGGAACCGCTTGTTGTCATCACCGGTTCGCTTGAAGTGGATTGCCATAAAGTCGGCTGGCAGCTCATCTTCCACAAATTGGGCCCATTCAACAACACTGACACCATCACTATCGAAGTATTCTTCCAGGCCGAGATCATCCCCGCCCCCATTTTCCAGACGGTATGCGTCCATGTGGTAGAGCGGAAGACGGCCATCGTGGTATTCGTGAACGATGGTGAAGGTTGGACTCTTGACGATTTCAGAAATATCAAGACCCTGTGCTAATCCCTTGGTAAAGGTAGTCTTGCCCGCACCAAGGTCACCATCTAATACCAAGACGTCGCCCGCAGTCAACTGACGGCCGATCTTTTCTCCCAGTGCGATTGTGGCCTCACGACTTTCCATTTCAACAGTCTTCATAATTTCACCTCGACAAATAATTGCTTGTCTTATTGTAGCCCATTCAGGTAGGAAAACAAAGTAGCAAGGCTGACAAAAAAGGACCGGCACCACGGAAAGTGTCAGTCCAAATAATGATTGATTTAATTATGCACGGGCTGCGGTGATCAATGCAACGTCGTATACGTCTTGTTCGCTGCAACCACGTGACAGGTCAGCGATTGGGGCGTTCAAACCTTGCAGAATTGGGCCGACAGCGGAGAATCCACCGAACCGTTGTGCAATCTTGTAGCCGATGTTACCAGCTTCAAGGCTTGGGAAGACGAAGACATTGGCGTGACCGGCAACTGATGAGCCCGGAGCCTTTAATTCACCAACTTCTGGAACAAAGGCAGCGTCGAATTGAAGTTCACCGTCAACGGCGAGGTCTGGTGCCAATTCGTGAACCTTTTCAGTCGCATCGGCAACCTTGGTAACCATGTCGCCCTTTGCAGAACCCTTAGTTGAGAAGCTCAGCATTGCCACCTTAGGATCGATACCGAAGACCTTTGCAGTTTCTGCACTTTGTACTGCAACTTCTGCCATAGTTTCAGCGTCGAGTTCGATGTTGATGGCACAGTCAGCGAAGATGTAGCGTTGGTCGCCCTTGATCATCAGGAATGAACCAGAGATACGGTGAGAACCTGGCTTAGTCTTCACGATTTGGAGTGCAGGACGAACAGTGGCACCAGTGGAGTGAACCGCACCGGAGACCATACCGTCAGCCTTGCCCATGTACACAAGCATAGTACCAAAGTAGGATACGTCCTTGAGCATTTCTTCGATTTGTTCTGGGGTGTTCTTGCCCTTCCGACGTTCAGAAAGTGCGTCAAACATTTCCTTCTTGTCAGCTTCTGGATATTCTGCAGGGTCCAAGATGGTCAAAGCAGAGATGTCCCAGCCGTTGTCCTTAGCAGTTTGTTCGATTTCCGCACGCTTACCGAGTAGGATTGGTGTCAGAAGGTCGTCGTTGTGCAAACGGACTGCAGCGCCGAGCACACGCTTATCTTCACCTTCTGGAAAAACAATGGTCTTGTCAGTACCCTTAACTTTAGCTGCGATTTCTTCGAATAATTCCATTACAATTTCCTCCTAGATTGTTCGTGGCTAATCAACGTCCGGATGTTCCGGAAGTTGCCAGTCAATCGGTGTCTCACCCATGGCTTCCAGCGCCGTGTTGGTTTTGGAAAATGGACGTGAGCCGAAAAATCCCCGACTCGCAGACAGTGGACTAGGGTGTGGCGATTCAATGATAATGTTGGTCTCTGTATTGATCAACTTTTTCTTATTACGCGCCGCATTGCCCCACAGGATGAAGACAACAGGTTGTTTGCGTTCAGACAGTGCCTGAATCGCTGCATCCGTCAGTTGTTCCCATCCGTGGCCCTTGTGTGAGAATGCTTCCCCGTCTCGGACAGTCAAAACCGAGTTCAAAAGGAGCACCCCCTGGTCAGCCCAATGCTTGAGATATCCGTGATTAACTGGCTTGAAGCCAACATCACTCTGTAATTCCTTATAGATATTTCTTAAGGATGGTGGAAGCGCAACCCCTGGCAATACCGAGAAACTACAGCCATGCGCTTGATGCGGGCCGTGGTATGGGTCTTGTCCCAAGATAACAACCTTGACATCACTAAAAGGCGTCCATTCGAATGCTTGGAAAATATGATGCATCTCCGGATAGACGGTCTGCGTGCTGTACTCCTCCTTCAAAAATTCGTGGAGTTGTAAATAATATGAACTTTCAAACTGGGGCTTAAGTACTTGCCACCAGTCGTTGTTTATTAATTGTTTCATCAGTATTTTGCACCTCGCTATAATTCTACCATAACCAAGATAGCGGTAACAGTAGATTGTAACCGCTTTTTGTTTTGTTAAAATTATGTTTTCTCCGGCCAAACTGGTATTATAAGAATAGAATCTAACGAAGAATGGTGGTGAGTTCGTGCGTCAATTATATATCCGTGATCATGGTAGTAGTCTGGGTGGTACAACGGTTATTCGCGATGAGCAAGGTCGCTCTTGTTACCTGCTCGCCGGAAAATGGGGAATGCATCACGACGTCTTATCACTGTACGCCATGAATGGTAACCTGCTGGCTGAAGTCAAGCAACTTTCGCTCGGGCTCCTGCCAAAATTTGGTTTGTACCAAAATCACCAGCGCGTCGGTGTCGTCGGCAAGTCATTCGGGTTTGTCCGCCAAGTCGTCTACATCCGTGGTCTCAACTGGATCATCGTCGGCTCCCCACTCGGCAGTCGCTATAAGGTCTTCGCTGCCAACAAGCTCGTCTTTGACCTCCGCCCGGTCGAGAAATCCGGCACCTATTGCCATGAGCTCCGTGTCAGCCAACAATCCGACGAACCCCTTGCCATCCTCATTGCCAGCGTACTGGACCACTGGGCACGCACCGGTCAGTTCGATCTAAACAAAATTAAATTCAAAAACCGCACCCTCGCCAATAATTGGGGAATGGAGATGCGGTTGAAGAGATAGAAAAATGGTCGAGAGTCTCGTACTCTCGACCATTTCTTTTAGTAATGCTTCATAACCCGTTCGATTTCACGGTTTTGTTCACGGCGCTTGATGGATTCACGCTTGTCGTATTCGTGCTTACCCTTTGCGACACCCATGAGAACCTTAGCATAGCCGTTCTTGATGTACATCTTGAGTGGCACCAGTGTCACACCCTTGTCTTGGAGTGCGACGGCCAGCTTTGCGATCTCCTTTTTGTGCAAAAGGAGCTTCCGGTTACGGAGTGGGTCTTGGTTGAAGATGTTCCCTTGAGCGTATTCGCTAATGTGAACATTCATCAGCCAGGCCTCACCGTTACGGATTTGGGCGAAACCATCTTTTAAGTTAACGCGGTGGGCGCGGACGGACTTGATTTCAGTTCCCGTCAGCACCAGGCCAGCTTCGACTGTTTCAGAAACGGAATAGTCGTGGCGGGCCTTTTTGTTTTGTGCAATTACGTTATCGTTGTTTTGTTGGGACTTTTTGGCCATATTATCCCTCCATTCTAGTGACGACGGCGACCCTCAGTGTGGTTGTCGTGTGAAGAATTATTGTGGTGACGCGTTTGTCCACGGTTGATTTGACGCTTGTTGACGTGGCCGTTGTTTTGACGGTGATCTCGACGCTTTACGTGACCATAATTTCCGCGACGCTTGTCCTTGTTGCCCCCACCACGGCGACGGTTGTCATTGTCGTGAGGAACACGGATCTTGGTCTTTGGTGCGTCTTCTGGGTTGACCATTTCAAAATCAACTTCACGCAGGTCCTTGTCAACCCGGTTGAGGCGTACTTTGATAGGTTGACCGATTTGGAAGATCCGGTGAGTCCGGCGACCAATCAAGGCCATGTGCTTTTCAGAGTATTCGTAGTAGTCATCCTGCATTGCGCTGATGTGAATCAACCCTTCACAGGTGTTTTCTAATTCCACGAAGAGACCGAACTTCATAACAGAGCTAACAACCGCATCGAAGGTTTCACCGACATGGTCAGCCATGTATTCAGCCTTCTTCATACTATCAACATCACGTTCAGTATCGATCCCACGACGTTCCGTGGTAGAAGTGTGGTCGGCGATTTCTGGCAAACGGTCGCGCCAAGCAGCCTTAGCGTGTTCGTCCTTACCTTTTTCGTCGTACCACTTGATCAAACGGTGAACAGTGTCATCGGGGTAACGACGGATTGGTGAAGTGAAGTGAGTGTAGTACTTGGCACCCAAACCGAAGTGACCCAGTTCTTCATCTGAGTACTTGGCTTGTTGCATACTCCGCAGCATCATCACTTGGACCATTTGTTCTTCTGGCTTTCCTGCAACGTCCTTCAAGACTTGTTGTAACATCTTTGGCTTGATGTTGTTGATGTCACCGTGGACGTCGATGCCGAAGACGCTCAAGAATTCGACAAAGTTCTTGATCCGGTCCTTGTCAGGTGTTTCGTGGATCCGGTACAAGAATGGCACGTGTTCGTTGAAGTAGTGTTCAGCGACCGTTTCGTTTGCGGCCAGCATGAATGATTCGATCATCCGTTCTGAAGTGCCCCGTTCACGCAATTGAATGTCGATTGGGTGACCAGTTTCGTCCACGATGATCTTAGCTTCTGGTGCTTCGAAGTCGATGGCACCACGACGCTTCCGACTCTTCAAGAGGATCTTATGAAGTTCTCCCATCGTCTCAAACATTGGTACGAGGTCCTTGTATTGTTCGATCGTCTTTTCGTCGTGGGATTCGAGGATCTTGTTAACTGCCTTGTAGGTCATCCGGGCGTGTGAACGCATCACACTTTGGAAGATCTTGTGATTAACGATCCGTCCCTGTTCATCGATTTCCATTTCACAACTCATGGCCAGACGTTCTTCGCCAGGGTTAAGTGAACAAATACCGTTAGACAGGCGCTTTGGCAGCATTGGCACCACCCGGTCAGTCAGGTAGACAGAAGTACCACGCTTGTAGGCTTCCTTGTCCAATGGCGTACCAGGCTTGACGTAGTGACTCACATCGGCAATGTGAACACCAAGGTGGTAGTGGCCATTCTCCATCTTCCATGCGACCACGGCATCATCCAAGTCCTTTGATTCGATGGCGTCGATGGTGACCAGTGGTTGGTTAGTAATATCCTTACGACCGACCTTTTCTTCTGGAAGCACGTGGAGTGGAATAGCGTTGGCTTGATCCATGGCATCTTGTGGGAATTCATGTGGAACATCGTGTGAGTAGATCACTTGCAGAATGTCGATGCCCGGTTCGTCGCGGTTACCGATAACTTCATTGACGGTACCAGTCATTGCTTCTGGAGAATCGTCACTTGGATAAGTATCGATCGTAGCGGTCACGACCTCACCATCCATTGGCTTGAGACCCTTGTCAGTAACAAAGAAGCGGTACTTGGCCAGCTTCTTGTCCTTTAAGATCACTTCACCGATGAATCCGCCGACAGTTTCTTGCTTGAATTCACCAACCACCTTGTCGTAATTGTGTTCGATGATCTTGATAACTTGGGCTTCAGGGCCTTGTCCGGCTGCTGGATCACCGGGACGCAATACCTTCACAGCAACTTGGTCACCGTTCAAGGCGTGCATAGTGTGGTCAGGGTTGATGAACATATCAGGAAGGTCAGGGTCGTATTCCACGAAACCGAATCCCTTGTCGTTACCATGGAAAGTACCGACGATTGGGGCTTCCTTGATGATCGCTTCGAATTCACCCTTATCAGTCACCCGCACCTTCTTGTCACGTTCGAGTTGGGCCAGTGCCTGAATAATTGGCGTGAATTGGTCAGCATTGTCCATGTCCATTGCGTGAGCGATCCGTTCAGCTGAGTAACTTACGCCCGCGTTTTTGGTTAAAAATTCTAAAATTGTTTCTTGCAATTTTGGTGTATTACTTGTCATTTCCTACCTCATTTATTGAAATTTGGCCAGTGTCTCCACTAGTCGATAAGTAGTCGAATTAATAAAAACACCCCCTGAAGCGCTGCAGCAGGGGGCAAACTAAAAGTCTAATGTGATGATACGTAAATTAACGCTAATGCCAAGATGAAGAACAATGCCCCACAAATTGTAGTAACAATTTGCATGACAGCTTCAAATCCCCGGGACTTACGCCGTGAGAACAAGTCTCCGGCACCACCCGTTAATGCAGACATGGCATCATTGTCGGTCTTTGCTGGTTGCATCATAACACATGCAATCAGCACTACGCATACGATAAGAAAGATTGTCATTAAAGTATTGTACAAGGAACTTTCCTCCTAATTTATACCCGCTATATCTATAACATCATATCATATCTAGTCGCGGATTTCTATACATCAGCGTAATGGGCTGCCGTCATAATTTCGGATTGAATTTCCGAAGTTTTGCTTTGCCGTGCTTGGATCACGAGTGTATCGCCCGCCGTCAGCTCGGTTTGCCCATTTGGAATAATCCGTTGTTCGCCACGGTAGATCGTCGTCACGATACTATTTTCTGGCCAGTGATAGTCCGCAATCTTCTTGCCGTCCAAGTACGAACCGGCGTAGATTGTTACCAAAATTTCGATATCGCTTTGGTATGGACGTTGATGTTTACCGATGAAATTATTGAACATCGCTGTGTAGACAGGTTCACCGTGGAGCCCATCAACAACCAGGTATGCCACCATCGCCACGATCGCTAATGGCATCAAGTGCGCCAGTGACCCCACCATTTCCGTAATCAGTAGAATCGCGGTAAATGGCGCTTTTGAGATGCAGGCAAAGTAGCCGGCCATCGAGTAAATGATGAAGTTTGGCAAGTAGGTCGCTGGAAGCAAGCCGAGGCGTAACATCATTGCGCAGTAGACAGAACCAAAGACCGCACCCAGCGTCAGGATTGGCAGGAAGATCCCACCCGGCAATTGTGAACTGTAACTGATCATAGAGAACACGAACCGTAGTATGAACAATGTCGCAAAAAGCTTCAGCGAGAACGGCATACCCGATAAGCTGGTAATCAGTTCGTTACCACCACCCAGCGTCACCGGTGCGTACCAGGCGATCGGAATCACCAGCAGAAACGGTACGACGGGATACGCGAATGGTGGAACCCACTTGAACCAAGACGTCCACTTGTCGAGGCGCAGGATCACAACCTGGTACAGGCGACCCAGCAGACCCAAGAGCAGCCCTAAGATCAGCAGGTGCCAGTAGAGGCGCGTTGGTAGCATGTGCTTGTATTGTACATCCAAGACCGGGTGCAGTCCGAAGATGCTCAGTGAAACCATATTCGAGCACAAAGCACTCACGAAGGTTGCCAACCAAATAATCGGCGAGAAGTTGTGGTAGACCTCTTCCAGGATGAAAATCGTGCTGGCAATTGGTGCGTTAAAAGCCGCGGATAAGCCGGCAGCCGCACCATTAGCGATTCCCAGACGGCGGTTTAATTTACCAGCATGGAGGTATTCAGCAACCCCCTGACCAACCGTCGCACCCAGGTGAATGGACGGACCTTCACGACCAAGGAAAAGCCCTGAACCGATTGAGATAATCCCACCGAAGAACTTGCGCCATAAGACTGGCCACCAGTGTTCTTCAAATTGGCCCATCAGCTGTCCCTCAACCTGGGGAATTCCGGAACCTTTGATATCAGGGTAACGCTGCGTAATCCAACCCAAGATCAAGGCCACGATGACCGATCCAAGCGCCCACCAGATCAGTCCACTGGGGTTGTGGTGGAAGTATTGAAAACTCCCCTTCACCAGTTGGAGTGAGTGCTGGATGGCCAGGCGAAAAAGGCTAACGACCAGACCAGTTAAGAGCCCAATCACAATTGCCCGCACCACCTGGATAAGTTGGTTATGTTGGATTTTGAAGCGTTCCTTGCGCATGATGTGTTCCTTTCGAAAATAAGCTAAATCAAATTTTACTACAAAAGTCCGCGCTTTAACATGTCTTCAAAAGAAAAACCAGGCAATCGACATAACGCCGAAAGCCTGGTTGAATTTAATTTTATGCCCGTTCACGACTCAAACCGTGACGCATGATGTAAACCAGAACCGCAATGATTAATACCAAGGCACCAGCGATAACTGATACACGAGTTTCTGGGTTGATGAACATGAAGATAACGATCACGATCAACATAATGAATGCGAAGTAGTTTGATAATGGGTAGAGCGGCAACTTGAATGGGTGGTCAGTCATCAATTCTGAATTGTGACGGCGGAACCGTAATTCAGCGAGTAAGATAACGAACCAAGGAATCATCCCCGGCAGAACTGATGAACTGAAGACGATCACGAACAGGTCAGAAGCTGACTTGTTGTAGTTGGCAGCGATCAAGTTGATAACGAAACCGATCAAAATACCACCAGTGATACCAAAGATGGCAGCGTGAGGAACAACACGCTTTGACAAACGACCGAAGACGCTAGGAGCATCTCCTTCGTGGGCTAACTTGAAGAGCATCCGTGAAGAACTGTAGATACCTGAGTTGGCACCTGACAATGCGGCAGTCAACACAACAAAGTTAATGATTGATGCGGCAGCGGTGATACCAACCTTGGCGAAAGTTGATACGAATGGTGAACCAATTGAGCTTAATTGGTTCCAAGGGTAGATAGTAACGATAACGAAAATTGCACCAACGTAGAAGATCAAGATCCGGAACAGAACGGACTTAACTGACTTAACGACAGCTTCTTGTGGGTTGGCAACTTCCCCAGCGGAAATACCGAGCAATTCGATCCCTTCGTATGAACCCACAATGATTGACATTGAGAAGAAGAAACCAGAAATACCACCAGTAAAGAATCCGCCGTGTGCCCAAAGGTTTGAGAATCCGGTTGGGTGACCTCCACGACCAACACCGAAGAAGATGACCATGAAACCTAAGAGAATCATGAAGATGATGGTGATCACCTTGATCATTGCAAACCAGAATTCCAAGGAACCATATGCCTTTGCACTCGCCAAGTTAGCAAGTACCAGGAAGAGAATGATGATAATCCCCACAATCCATGTCTGCATGTGTGGCCACCAATACTTCAGATATTCTGTGGCAGCCACAACTTCTGACATCCCAACGACGATATATTCGAAGACGTTGGCCCACTTGGCAATGTACCCGGCTAATGGGTGAACATATTCGGTGGCGTAATCAGCGAATGAACCAGTACCAGGGTTAACGTAGATCATTTCCCCTAAAGCACGCATAACAATATAAAGAATTAAACCAACAAATGCATAAGCGAGCATTACGGATGGACCAGTCCACTTAATGGTTGAAGTGGCACCCATAAAGAGGCCGACCCCAATCGCTCCACCAAGTGAAATCATTTCCATCTGTCCGGCAGACATTGACCGCCGAAGCTCAGGTGCAGATTTCTTCATAACTAAAAAATCCCCTTCTCTTTTTTGAATTTACAATTTCAAAGTATATTATAAAATCAACATTTTTTCTATCAAACTCTCATCTTTTTGTAATTTTTAAGCAAATTCTGTAAAGTCACTTAACAATACTAAGTTTGAAAACGTATTTATCGTTAAATAACGAAGATTCATCACAATTTTAATGTTCATTGTACCGTTTTACTTAATAAACAAAAGCCCCCGCGTGGAGCGGAGACTTGCATTTTAGTATTGGTGTGTGGCTTTGTCGAATTGTAAGATCCATTCATCACTGTGAGTATTGTCAGTGTTGAAATGAAAATCAGAGTAAGCGTATTTCTTCGCATTCTTTGGGAATGGAGTTTGTGCGTATTCGGCATGTGTTTCCTTTTGACCAGGCACAGAAATGATATCGTTAAGATCCCAATCAACGTGGTGAATGCGTCCTTGGTCATCCTTGTATACGAGGATATGTTGCATGTCTACAGTTAAGTCTGAACTATCTCCATCACTAGAATCACTGCTTTGGTTAGTTGAAGATGAGCTAGCAACTGATGATGATTGGCTTTGCTTATCTGAAGCCTTCTTAGCGTGAGTTGTCTTAGCACTAGTGGTCTTGGTGTTGTTCTTGCTGGATGCGGAATCGTTGCTTGCACATCCGGCTAATCCAAGTGCCAATAATGCGATTAATACAATGTTTAGGTTCTTTTTCCCAAATTTCATTTTGATATTCTCTCCCCTTGTACCAAAAGTAACGAGAATAATTGTATCACACTTTGCCACACAAAAAAGCCCCCGCACCATGCGGAGGCTTTTGTATTATTGTCCGGTCGCCTGATCAAACATCAGTACCCACTTATTGCTGTCGGTGACATTGAAAGAATAATCCTTGTAAGCGTAAAGCTTGGCGTTACTTGGCAGATACCCTTCCCAGTAACCGTACTCGACGGAATTTCCACCCCGGGTCGTGATCCGGTCAGTGCCATCCCAGTTGACGTGGTGAATTCTCCCCTGTGAATCAGTCCAGACTGCGATGTGGGCAAGATCAACGGTAATGTGGTCTTCTGTCGGTGTTGCTGCTTGGTTAGTCGATGGTGCTTGCACCGCAGCTGATGGTTGGGTATTAGGCTGCTGTGGTGCTTGCGTGGACTTTGAAGCCTTTGCTTTGTCCTTTGGTGCCTTGTCCCTTGCTGTCGTCTTCTCCACTTTCGAATCGGACGAGGCGGCTTCCTTCTTCATATTAGTTGAGCTATTTGATGCACAAGCTGCCAGCCCAACTGCAAGCAGCAGGATCATTAAGACATTTAAATACTTTCTTCCCCACTTCATTGCGTCACTCCCCCTCGTATACCAAAAATTAGTTTTATTAATTATACCACGAGATGAAAGCGCTCACTACATATGTGTTTGCAAACAAAAAAGAGGTTGGGGATTAACCCCAACCTCTATATGGATCGAAAGCGAATTAACGGTTTTCGATGTCTTGACGAGCTTGTTCACTCAAGTTGTAGAATGAGTGGATACCCTTGTATTGAGCAACATCGCCAAGGTTGTCTTCGATACGCATTAATTGGTTGTACTTAGCAAGACGGTCAGTCCGGCTCATTGAACCAGTCTTGATTTGGCCGGCGTTAGTAGCAACAACCAAGTCAGAGATAGTAGTATCTTCAGTTTCACCAGAACGGTGTGAAACGATAGCAGTGTAACCTGCTTCCTTAGCCATTTCGATAGCTTCAACAGTTTCAGTCAAAGTACCGATTTGGTTAAGCTTGATCAAGATTGAGTTAGCAGCGCCCATCTTGATACCCTTCTTAAGGTAGTCAGTGTTAGTAACGAAGAAGTCATCACCAACAAGTTGTACCTTCTTACCAAGTTCGTTGGTAAGAGTTACCCAGTCATCCCAGTTGTTTTCGTCAATTGGGTCTTCTACAGAAACGATTGGGTACTTTTCGATCAAGCCTGAAAGGTACTTGATCCATTCTTCAGTGGTGTATTCTTCACCAGTTGACCAACGAAGCTTGTACTTCTTAGCGTCGTCGTCCCAGAGTTCTGAGGCAGCAACGTCAAAGGCGATGGCGATGTCCTTACCTGGAGTGTAACCAGCGTCCTTGATAGCCTTGATCAAGTATTCGAATGGTTCTGCGTTGTTAGCAAAGTCAGGAGCGAAACCACCTTCGTCACCAACAGAAGTAACCTTACCAGCTGCTTCCAATTCCTTCTTCAAGGCGTGGAAAGTTTCTGAACCCCAACGAATTGCTTCGCGAACAGTTGGAGCACCAACTGGCATGATCATGAATTCTTGGAAGTCAACCTTGTTATCTGAGTGTGCACCACCGTTGATAACGTTCATCATTGGTGTTGGCAATACGTGAGAGTTGAAACCGCCAAGGTAGTTGTAAAGTGGTACTTGTAATTCGTCAGCAGCAGCACGAGCAGCAGCCAATGAAACAGCTAAGATAGCGTTAGCACCAAGCTTACCCTTGTTTGGAGTACCGTCTAACTTGATCATTGCCTTATCGATGGCGATTTGGTCAGTAACTTCCATACCAACGATTTCCTTAGCAATAACGTTGTTTACGTTAGCAACGGCCTTTAAAGTACCCTTGCCACCGAAACGGTCCTTGTCACCGTCACGTAATTCAACGGCTTCGTGTTCACCAGTTGAAGCACCTGATGGAACGATACCGCGGCCTACACCACCGGCTTCGGTGTAAACTTCTGCTTCAACAGTTGGGTTACCACGTGAATCAAGAACTTCACGTGCATAAATATCTGTAATAAGTGACATTTGATGAATCTCTCCTCTGTCATAAATTCGATAGCTACAACGCTATGTCAACTATCATTGTATTATTTTGCTCACCTAAATACAAGCCTTTAATGGTTAACAATCTTCAAAAATGTCTCTGGGTCAAGGCTGTCTGAACCAACTAAAACTCCATCGATATCATTTTTAGCCATCAAAGCACTCACATTATCAGGCGTAACGCTTCCGCCGTACAGGATTCTGACGTCATTTGCGACATCATCCCCGTACATGTCGCAGATCGTTTGGCGGATTAAATAGCATCCTTCCTCGGCTTGGCTTGGGTCCGCACTCTGACCACTTCCAATCGCCCAGTCTGGTTCGTAAGCTACAGTGACTTTGCGAATTTCATCGGTGGTCAGGCCCTTCAAATCTGCAAGAATCCGACCGACAACCCAGTGGATCTTATCATCGTTTGCGACCCGTCGTCCCATTGTGTCATCACAGCACACAATTGGACACAATCCGTTACGTAAGGCTGCGACAACCTTCTTGTTAATCATTTCATCGTCTTCGCCAAAAATCTTTCGGCGTTCTGAGTGGCCTAATATGACGTGGTGGACGCCTGCTTGATAAAGAGCATGCGGGCTCACCTCTCCGGTAAACGCGCCTGCATCCTCGAAATAGCAATTCTCCGCCATAATTTTCAACGGTGAACCACTAGCAGCTTGAACCATTGGCACCAGTGAAAGCGCCGGTGCAGCCAATGCAGTCTGGACCTGATCTGTGGCGGGCAAGTGATCCTTGATTTGATTGACAAACGCGACGGACTCAGCAACAGTCTTATTCATCTTCCAGTTACCAGCAATAATTGGAATTCGCATAGTAGCCACCTCCTAAAAAAGACGGAAACCGCCTGTGCGATTACCGTCTTTAGTACATTTATTACTTGTCTGAAATTGCTGCGATACCAGGCAATTCTTGACCTTCAAGGTAAGTCAATGAAGCACCACCACCAGTAGAAATGTGGCTAAGCTTGTCAGCTACACCTAATTCCTTAACAGCGGCAGTAGAGTCACCACCACCGACAATGGTAGTAGCATCAGCCAAAGTACCAAGGAACTTACCGATTTCAAGGGTACCCTTAGCAAAGTTTGACATTTCGAAGACACCCATAGGACCGTTCCAAACAACAGTCTTAGCGTCCTTAAGCACGTCTTCGTAAGCAGCAACAGTCTTAGGACCGATATCAAGGGCCATCCAACCATCGTCAATGTCGCCTTCAACAACCTTAGCTTCGGCATCGTTGTTGAACTTGTCAGCTACAACGTTGTCAACTGGAAGAACCAGCTTGTCGCCAGCCTTAGCGAGGATGTCCTTAGCAACTTCGATCTTGTCTTCTTCAAGAAGGGAGTTACCGATCTTGATACCTTGAGCAGCGTAGAATGTGTAGGCCATACCACCACCGATGATGATCTTGTCAGCCTTTGAAAGAAGGTTGTCGATAACACCGATCTTGTCAGAAACCTTAGCACCACCAAGGATAGCAACGAATGGACGTACAGGGTTGTCAACAGCGTCACCCAAGAACTTGATTTCCTTTTCCATCAAGTAACCGGCAGCAGCCTTACCTGGCATGTTAGTAGCGATACCAACGTTTGAAGCGTGCTTACGGTGTGCAGTACCAAAGGCGTCGTTGATGAATACGTCACCGAGTGAAGCCCAGTACTTGCCCAATTCAGGATCGTTACCAGATTCACGCTTTACGTATTCGCCATCCTTAACGTCTTCGTAACGGGTGTTTTGAACAACTAAAACGTCACCGTTGTTAAGGTTGTCGATAGCGTCTTCAAGTTGCTTACCTTCAGTAACAGGTACGAAGGTAACAGGCTTGTTAAGCAGGTTTGAAAGACGTTCAGCAACTGGACGCATTGACAGACCTGGCTTGTCTTCTTCCTTCTTGATACGACCCAAGTGGGAGAAGAGAATTGCCCGACCACCATGTTCGATAACGTACTTGATAGTTGGCAAAGCAGCTACGATACGGTTGTCATCACCTACAACGCCATCCTTAATAGGAACGTTGAAGTCGACACGCATTAAAACTTTCTTACCTTCTAATTGAAGGTCTTCTACAGTTAATTTAGCCATGTGTTTTTATCCTCCTTGATAAAAAAAGTGGGCGGAGTTTCCTCCTCCCACCTTCAAAATCATATTAAAATCAGCTATTGATTAAAGCTTTGCAAAGTGAAGCAAAGTACGGATCATGTTGCTGGTGAAACCGTATTCGTTGTCGTACCAAGCAACAGTCTTAACTAATTGTGAACCGTCGTCGCCTTCCATGATTTCAGTTTGTGAAGGGTCAAAGACAGAACCGAAAGTTGAACCAATGATATCGCTTGAAACGATTGGGTCATCAGTGTAACCGAATGCTTCGTTACCTTCAGTAGCCTTCTTCATTGCTTCGTTAACTTCATCAACAGTAACCTTCTTGTCCATGATTGAAACAAGTTCAGTCAATGAACCGTCAACAACACCAACACGTTGTGCGTGACCTGAAAGCTTACCGTTCAATTCTGGGATAACAAGACCGATAGCCTTGGCAGCACCAGATGAGTGAGGAATAGTGTTAACACTAGCAGAACGGTTGTTACGCATCTTCTTACCACGAGGGCCATCAAGGATAGCTTGAGTAGAAGTGAATGCGTGGATAGTAGTCATAGTACCAACCTTGATACCAAAGTTCTTGTTAAGGAAGTAAGCCATTGGTGCAAGGCAGCTAGTAGTACATGAACCAGCTGAAACGATCTTGTCTTCAGCCTTAAGAGTGTCCAAGTTAACACCAGGTACAACAGTAGGAACGTTACCAGCAGGTGCTGAAACAAGAACACGCTTAGCACCGGCGTCCAAGTGAGCTTGTGACTTTTCTGCTGAAGTGTAGAAACCAGTACATTCAAGTACAAAGTCAACACCGTCGTTCTTTACCCAAGGAATGTCCCGTGCGTCACGTTCAGCGTAAACTGGGTATTCCTTACCATCAACAACAAGTGCGTTGTCAGTTGAAGAAACTTCACCAGGGAACTTACCGTGAGTAGAGTCGTACTTAAGTAAGTAAGCAAGCATTGAAGGAGTAGTCAAATCGTTGATAGCTACAACTTCGATGTCGCTAGTGTTGAGTTCGTGAATACGACGGAATGCTAAACGACCAATACGGCCGAAACCGTTAATACCAATTTTTACAGTCATGCTGCAAATTCCTCCTTTAGGAAAAACAATATTAATGACCTTATAAACAAGCTCTGAAATAGAGTTTGTTAAATAAAGTACAAAACTTTACATACTTTATGATACTCATCTTACCTAGAATTGTCTATCCAATTGACTGAGTTTTTTCGCCTTTTTATTTTGTAAGCGCTATCTTGATTAGAAAGTTCAAATAAAGCTTGCATTGATAAAGTATATAGGATAATATATTTTTGTTAACGCGCCCTTAGTGTAATGGATCGCACGTGAGATTCCGGTTCTCGAGATCTGGGTTCGACTCCCAGGGGGCGCATATTTTCATAAGAGGCTAGGACTTATCCCCTAGCCTCTTTTTTTGCATTAAAATTTTGGTACAAAAAAAGACCACCAGTCATCAAATACTGGATGGTCTATAAAATACTAATTACTTTTCGTCTGCTGGCTTTTCCTTAGCCCACTTACGAATAGCTTCGATCTTCTTTTCTTTTAATGCTCGCTTGTACTTAGGAGCAATTGGGCGACGGCCTTGAACGCCGTTTGGATGTGCTTTACGCATAAGCTTATGCCTCCTTTAATTATTTACGTAAATAAATTAACAGAACAATTATAGCGGTCCTACCGATAAAAATCAACCCTCTTTAGTCAATCGACTTTCTCCATTTCTAAGCATCAACTAGACCATTTACCCAAAATTGGGTATACCAATTTTGTTAAGAATATATTAAGCACCTATATATAAGGGATTGCATTTTAGACCGATTTAGTGTACCATTTATTTTGGCTAGAGAAAGAGTACGTATATATGTCAAAAGATAATCTTTCGGAGGATTAATCATGAACACTAAAGATCTGAACATCTTTGTAAACAACACTGACTGGAAGGCATTGGATGAACAAATTGCCAACCTCGAAATGGACATGGTTTGCGAAGAAATGAATAAGTAATTCGCTACATGAATAAGTGACGGCTGACGTTAATTCGTTAGCCGTTTTTCTTTTCACATCGCAACCTAATTGTATATAATTATTACTGGATCAACTTGAGGGTTAAAATATTTGACCTTTTTTGACCAATCGAGTATAGTAATAATAACCAGTTAGCATTAATTGCTGACAAGTGCTAATTATAAGGAGGCCACACAATGAACTTGGTTCCAACAGTCATTGAGCAATCATCACGCGGTGAACGCGCTTATGATATCTACTCACGGCTTCTCAAGGATCGGATCATCATGTTATCTGGTCCAATTGAAGACGATATGGCAAACTCAATTGTTGCGCAACTGCTCTTCTTGGATGCGCAAGACTCTACTAAAGACATTTACTTATACATTAACTCCCCTGGTGGTGTTGTTACCTCAGGGATGGCCATCTACGACACGATGAACTTCATCAAGTCAGATGTTCAAACCATCGTTATCGGTATGGCTGCATCAATGGCGAGTGTCCTGGTATCATCCGGTGCCAAGGGTAAGCGTTTCGGTTTACCTCACTCACAAGTCATGATTCACCAACCATCTGGTGGCGCTCAAGGTCAACAAACTGAAATCGAAATTGCCGCTACTGAAATTCTGAAGACCCGGAAGATGATTAACGAAATCCTGGCCAAGAATTCAGGGCAATCAATCGAAAAGGTTGACCACGATACTGAACGTGACCACTTCTTAACTGCTCAAGAAGCGGTTGAATACGGTCTGCTCGACGGTATCATGGAAAACGCAGCAAGCTTGAAGTAATTCGAGCAAAATAAAGGAACTGCATGGCATTTAGCTGTGCAGTTCCTTTTTGCGTTTAAATTGTGTTTGATGAACGTAATTCGTCAGCGTAGGCATTCAACTTGCGCAAGCGGTGGTTAACACCAGACTTGGAAATTGGGCCGCCGGGAACCAGTTCACCAAGTTCTTTCAAGCTAACTTCTTGGTGCAACAAGCGGGTTTGTGCAATCTCGCGTAGTTTTTCTGGGAGACTGTCGAGACCTACTGTAGATTCGATCAGCTTGATGTTTTCGATTTGCAGCGTCGATGCGTTGGCGATCTTGTTCATGTTGGCATTTTCGCAGTTGACGAGCCGGTTAACTGAATTTCTCATGTCACGGACGATCCGGATATTTTCAAATTCCAACATCGAATTCGTCGCACCGATCAGTGACATGAAGTCAGCGATCTTCTCGGCTTCCTTAATGTAGACGATGTAGCCAGAACGACGCGCCGTGGTTTGTGCGTTTAGGCCAAATTTATTCATCATCTTTGCGATCATCTCGTTGTGTTCTTGGTAGAGTGAGTAAATTTCGAGGTGGTAGCGGGATGTTTCCGGATTGTTCACGGATCCACCGGCAAGGAAAGCCCCACGTAAATAGGAGCGGACCATCCACTCATCCTTGAGCATCTCGACTGGTACCTGCTCTTTAATCTGCAGGTTCTGCAAAATACCCAGGTCATCCAAGATTTCTTGCGCGTTATTACGCAGGCGGACGATGTATTGGTAGTTCTTCTTTAGCTTCATTTTGCGCCGGACCGCGATTTCACTTTCGACGTGGTAGAACTCCTTCAAAAGTGAGTAAATACGCCGTGCGATTGCAGGATTTTCCGTTTGGACGTTCAAAATTAGCTGGCGGTTGGCCAAACCAATGCTCCCGTTCATCCGGATCAAGGCCATCAACTCTGCCTGCGCATTTGCTTCGTGGACCTTAATTGCGGTCAGTTCTTTTTTAACATCACTAGCGTAAGACAAGGTCGTCGCCTCCTTTAGTCGTGGACTTGGTGCAAGCGATTCATGAGCTCAGCCACCACGCGATCACGGTCATGAAAGGCCCCGTTATCTTTGAGTCGTAAGAAGTTTGATGAAATGACCCGGCAGTTCATTTCACGTAAGGCCTGGAAGTCATGGCCAACTGGTTGAGAAATTTCATTCCATTGTTGGAAATCGAGGTAGTTCTTTGGAATTGGCTGGATGTTTACCAGGACCGTGTCGATGAAGTTCTTGCCGAGGTGACGATTCAATACCGCAGCGTGATCGGCATCAGTAAAGTGGTCGGTTTCACCCTTTTGCGTCATGATATTGCAGATGTAAACGACTTCCGCCTTGCTTTCACAGACCGCCTCACCGACTTCTTTTATCATCAGGTTTGGCAGGATACTAGTAAATAAACTCCCTGGTCCAAGTACGATCTGGTCAGCTTCACGGATGGCCTGGATCACTTCTGGCACCGGCTTGATTTCGTGACCGTCCGAATCATCAGATGGAGTCACCCAGACACGCTTGATTTGCTTGTGGGCTGCGGTGATTTCAGATTCACCACTCAGCGTTGTCCCGTCAGTAAATTCTGCGTTGAGTGTCAGCGGTTCGTTGGCAACTGGGTAGATGTGACCCCGGATGTTCATGATGTCTGACAGCTCTTGTACTGCGGGGAAGATCCCACCCTTCATTTCAGAAAGCGCTGAGATGATTAAATTACCAATCGCATGGCCAGCGAAGAATTGGTCGGTACTCCTGAAACGGTACTGGAAGACATCCAATTCCAACTGTGGCTTTTCTGACAATGCCGCCAGGACGTTACGGATATCACCAGGTGGAACCACGTTGATGTAGTCACGCAAAACACCGGAAGATCCGCCGTCATCGGCAACGGTCACGACTGCAGTCACGTCCGCATTTTTGTCACGGAGACCACGCAAGACAACTGGCAGGCCTGTTCCACCGCCGATCACGACGATTTTTGGCTTATGGATCATGAAAGTTACTCCTTTCCTACTTACTCTTCTTTTCGACGTCGCGGTGGTACAAGTTGACCTTGTATCCATCCTTGTGCAGATCGTCGGCTAACTTATTGGCGATGGTGACGGAACGGTGTTGGCCCCCGGTGCAACCAATCGCAACAGTCAGGCTGCTCTTTCCTTCACGCACGTAGCCTGGCAGGGCATTGCGCAAAAGTGACAGCAAGTGGTCATAGAATTCGTGTGCCACATCGGCGTTCATCACGTAATCCTGGACTGACTTATCGTTACCGGTTAAGTTCTTCAGCTCCGGTACGTAAAACGGGTTTGGTAAGAAACGGGCGTCCATCACGATATCAGCGTCGAGTGGCAGGCCGTACTTGAAACCAAATGACATAATTTCGATGAAGAAGTTTGACCCTTCCCCGTGGCTAAAAAGCTTGTTGATGCGGAGCTTGAGATTGCGGGGTGTCAGTTCAGTTGTGTCGATAATCACGTCTGCTTGGCTCTTCAGGTCAGACAAGAGGTCGCGTTCCAATTCCACCCCATCCAAAATCCGGCCTTGGCGTGCCAGTGGGTGCAGACGGCGCGTTTCCTTGTATCGTGATACCAGCTTGACGTTGTTGGCATCGAGAAACAGGAGCTTAACTTCCAGGTCAGCGCGATCTTTCAGCTTGTGGAGAGTTGGCACTACTTGATCGTAGAAACCGCGTGACCGCAAATCCATTACCATTGCGACCTTGGTGAATTCCTTAGAGTCCTCGATTACGTCAATGAAACGCTCCGCCAAACTTGGCAGCATGTTATCGATCACGAAATAACCTAGGTCCTCAAAACTGTGGATGGCCAGCGTCTTACCGGCACCGCTCATCCCCGTAATTATTACAACTTGAACTTTCTCAGTCATTGCCAACTTCTCCTATCTAAAAAACAATACTCTCAAATTATACCACATCACCCCGGGTGTGTCCTTTCCTAGAATCCCAAAAGAAAAGCACACCGCAATAACGATGTGCTGATACTTTACTTAGTCATGTCAGTTCCGAAGTACTTTTGTGAAAGCTTCTTCACAGTACCATCTTTTTGTACTTGCTTGAGAGCCTTGTTGTATTCGGCTTGGATCTTGGTGTCCTTCTTGTTAAAGAGACCTGAAATTGGGTCAGCCTTGATTTCCTTTGAAAGGTCAATAATCTTCAAGCCCTTAGTGTTATTCTTCTTCTTGTATGAGTACCAAGCAGCACTGGAGTTAATTTCACCATCTACCCGGCCTTGCTTTACCATGTTAACCGCACTGGTGAAATCACCGTTTGGCACGATCTTAGCACCGTGTTTCTTTGCGATCAATTCATTGTTGGTACCAGTACCAGCAACGATCTTCTTACCCTTGATTTGCTTAATACTGCTGATATTGCTCTTGGTGTTAACAATCAATACTGAACGTGACTTCATGTATGGATTTGAGTAGTTGTATTGCTTAGCACGAGCTGGAGTCTTAGTGATATCATTCATAACCACGTCAAACTTACCTGAACCCAGACCTGCAATTAATGAATCCCACTTGGTTGGAACGAACTTTGCCTTCAGTCCCATCTTCTTGGCAATTGCCTTACCAAGTTCAACTTCAAAACCAGTTAACTTGCCGTTTTCACGGTATGAAAATGGTGCATAGGTACCTTCCAAACCGATTGTCAATTCTCCTTGATTCTTCAATTCAGAACTTGCTGGACTAGTAGCAGCGTGAATACTGCTAATGCTTGCTGAAGTTCCCATAGTGATAGCTGCGATTGCGATTAATGTCTTCTTCCAAAATTTCATAATAATGATCTCCTTTTTAGTTCAAATTTTCCATTGTCATTGATGCGATAAAGTTTTTAATCCGTTGATTTGAGTTATCGGCAGCGAAGAATTCTTCCGGACTACCGTCATAAAGAATTTGACCGTCTTCAACAAAGACAATCTTGTCAGCGACTTGTTTTGCAAAGGCCATGTTATGGGTAACAACGACCATTGACTGTTGTTCTTTTGCCAGTTGAAGGAGTACTTTCAACACACTTAATTCCAATTCTGGATCAAGCGCTGAGGTTGGCTCATCTAACAAAATATATTCAGGTGACATCGCAAGTGCCCGTGCAATTGCGACCCGCTGAGCTTGACCACCTGAAAGTGAATTTGGGTAGGCATCTGCAAACTCTGCCAGGCCAACCTTTTCCAGTAATTCTCTTGCGTGGGTTTCCGCTTCTTCCCGTGATTGTTTTAATACCTGAACTGGACCTTCGATGATATTTCCAAGCACTGTCATATGTGGAAAGAGGTTGTAATCTTGGAAGACCATCCCCGTCTCTTTTCTAATAAAGAGTTGGTCTTTTCCAGTGATTGTTTTCCCAAAATCAAATTGTTGGTCATTGATTTCCAGAAGCCCACTTTCTGGTTTTACCAACATGTTTAAGGAACGTAAGATTGTCGACTTACCCGATCCGGAAGGTCCAACCAGCACCGTTGTCTTCCCAGCAGGAAATTCTAAAGAGATGTCATGCAAGACGTTCTTTTCACCGTAAGTTTTAGTAATATTGGTTAATTTCATTTTGATCCCTCCTTAAGGGGTAGTGATGTGCTTGTTTGTGACCTTTTCCAGATATCCTTGCAGGTAGGTCAGTACAGTTGTGATGACTGCGTAAATTGCGGCGACCAGTGTATACATAACCATTGGCTGGTAGTTTTGTGCCGCAATCTGTTGGCTGACTTCAAACATTTCGACAATCGTGATCGAAGCTGCCAGTGACGTATCCTTGACCAAACTAATAAACGAATTTGATAGAGGTGGAATCGCAACCCGCAGAGCTTGTGGCAAGATAATTCTTCTTACCACTTGGTACTTAGTCATACCGATCGCTGCCCCAGCCTCCCATTGGCCTTCAGGAACTGCACTAATTGAAGCTCGAATCGTTTCCGAAGCGTATGCACCAGTATTCAACGAAAATGTGATTACACCCGCTACGAATGGGTCCAACTTGATCCCATCTGGAAAAACTCCTGAGATCTTCAAGTATGGTAAACCGAAGAAGACGATGAAGAGTTGAACAAGAAGCGGCGTTGACCGGAACAGCCAGACATAGAAACTAAAGATCCACTTAACGATCTTAAACGCTCCTCCTTGCTTTGATGAGCGGATCAAAGCTGTTGCAAGGGCGATTAATAATCCAAAGAAGAACGAGATTAAGGCTAACGGTACCGTGTATTGAAAGGCGGCCGCTAGCAACTGCGGCAGTGAGGTCTGAATTAAATTCCACATAGGTAATTACTCCTTTTTAGTCCAACTGAGCTAAGGCTTGCTTCAGGTCAGCAATCAAGTCTTCTGCGTCCTCAATCCCAACTGACAAACGAATTAACTCATCTTTAATTCCGTTTTCAATTCGAATTTCACGTGGGATGGCACCGTGAGTCATGACGGCAGGAACTTCAATCAAGCTTTCGATTCCACCTAAGCTTTCTGCCAAATCAATTATTTGCAGGCTTTCAACAAACTTCTTTGCGTCCAATCCATCCTTTAATTCAAATGAGATCATCGCACCGAAATTGCGCATTTGCTTAGCTGCAACATCGTGACCTGGAAAATCATCCAATCCTGGGTAGTAGATCTTGCCAATGTGTTCATCGTTTAAGAGTGTTTCAATCACTGCATCAGCATTTTCTTGGTGGATCCGCATCCGTGCACCGAGCGTCTTGATACCACGTTGTACCAACCAGCTATCATCAGGTCCGAGCACTCCACCGATTGAGTTTTGCAAGAATCCGAGTTGTTCAGCGATCTCGTTATCATTAGTAACAGCTAATCCTGCAACGACATCGCTATGGCCACCGAGGTACTTAGTTGCTGAGTGAACAACGATGTCTGCACCGAGCGTCAAAGGTTGTTGGTTATAAGGTGTTGCAAAGGTGTTATCAACGATCGTCTTAATACCGTGGCGACTTGCGATTTCAGCAATTGCTTGAATGTCCGCAATTTGTAAGAGTGGGTTGGTTGGTGTTTCAAAGTAAACTGCCACCGTATTTTCTTGAATGGCATTTTCCACTGCTTCTAAATCTTGCATATCAACAACGGTAAATTCGAGGCCAAACCGCTTCAAAACTTTATTAATCAAGCGGAACGTTCCACCATAGACGTCACTTCCAACAACAAAGTGGTCACCGCTTGAGAAGAGTGAGAACACTGTGTGGATAGCAGCTGATCCAGAAGCGAAAGCAAATCCGGCAACACCGTGTTCCAAATCTGCCATTAAGCTTTCCAGAGCTGACCGAGTAGGATTACCTGTCCGCGCATATTCCCACTTAGGTTGTCCCCCAAGTGTGCGTTGGTGAAAGGTTGATGACCGATAAATTGGAGTAGAAACTGCTCCAGTTGTTGGATCCTCGCCGTTACCGCCGTGAATTAATTGAGTATTAAATTTCATGATGATTCTCCTTTGAATTAAAATTGCAAACAAAAAGGCGCAAATCCATTTAAATGAATTTGCGCCTAACACTACCCTGATTTTATCGTTATTTGGAACTCAATTATTAATGAGCACACCAAAACGTGGGTCGCAGAAGGCGCGATCCACAACAACAAGTGTTAGCCTTGATGTTTTTGGTGTTAAACATTTGAATTTCTCCTAACTTTTAATTCCTAATCATAATAGCTTACATTTTGTTAGCTGTCAAACACTTTTATTACTTTTTTTCAGCTTGGCGAGCCGCATCACGGTCAAGCATCTGCTTCAAATACTTACCGGTGTAGGATTCTTTGACCTTTGCGACGTCTTCTGGAGTACCAGTAGCCACAACAGATCCACCAGCATCCCCGCCTTCTGGACCCAGGTCAATTAACCAGTCCGCCGACTTAACAACATCCAGGTCGTGTTCGATAACCAGGACAGTGTTCCCCGCATCGACCAGACGTTGGAGAACTTCCAAGAGTCGCTTGATATCGTCCATGTGCAGACCAGTCGTTGGTTCGTCCAGGATGTAGAAAGTCTTACCGTGGGATTGCCGGTGCAATTCAGAAGCCAACTTCATCCGTTGCGCTTCACCACCGGACAGGGTCGTCGCCGGTTGACCGAGTGTGACGTAACCGAGGCCAACATCTTCAATTGTTTGCAACTTCCGACGAATCTTTGGAATTGCAGAGAAGAAGTCGAGAGCCTCAGACACGGTCATGTTGAGTACGTCAGCGATGTTCTTGCCCTTGTATTCCACTTCCAGCGTTTCGGAATTGTAGCGGGTCCCATGACAAACTTCACATGGGACGTAAACATCTGGAAGGAAGTTCATCTCGATCTTGAGAATTCCATCTCCGCGACAAGCTTCACATCGTCCTCCCTTGACGTTAAAACTGAAACGTCCTTTGCTGTATCCACGGACCTTTGCCTGATTAGTTTGGGCGAACAGATCGCGGATATCATCGAAGACACCGGTGTAGGTTGCAGGATTGGAACGTGGCGTCCGGCCGATTGGTGATTGGTCGATGTCGATCACCTTTTCAACGTTCTTGATTCCAGAAACCGAGCCGTACTTGCCGGGCTTTTCGGAATTGTTGTTGAGCTTTTGGGCCAGCACCCGCTTCAAAATCATGTTGACCAGTGTTGATTTACCCGAACCCGATACTCCGGTGACACAGATAAACTTACCGAGAGGAAAATCGACATCGATCTTCTTGAGATTGTTGGCTTCGGCACCCTTGATCTTGAGTTGGAAGCCATTGCCCTGGCGACGTTCGGCTGGTACTGGGATTGTCTTCTTGCCGGAGAGGTATTGACCGGTCAAGGACTTGCGTGAACGCATCACTTGCTTTGGCGTACCGGCTGCCATCACCTGACCACCATTTGCACCGGCACCTGGACCGATATCGATAATGTAGTCAGCCGCCAGCATCGTATCTTCATCGTGTTCAACCACGATCAAGGTGTTGCCAAGGTCACGCATGGCCTTAAGAGAGGCGATCAGGCGGTCATTATCACGTTGGTGGAGACCAATTGATGGTTCATCGAGAACGTACATCACCCCAGACAGGTTGGATCCGATTTGAGTTGCCAAACGAATCCGCTGTGCTTCACCACCAGACAGTGTCCGCGCAGAACGTGAAAGTGTCAGGTATTCCACCCCGACGTTCTTCATGAAGGTGAGCCGGTCAAGGATTTCTTTCATGATCGGCTTGGCAATTTGTTCGTTCTGTTCAGACAACTCCACGTGGTTGAAGAAGTCAATGGCAGAACTGATTGGCAGGTCAGAAACTTGTCCAATGTTTTCACCGTTGATCTTAACCGCCAGTGCCCGCTCGTTCAGACGGTAGCCGTGGCAGGCAGGACAAGGAAGTTCAGTCATGTACTTCCGCATTTGTTCACGGGTAAAGTCAGAGTTGGTCTCCTTGTAACGACGGCTGATGTTATTGATGATACCTTCGAATGGCACATCGACGTCACGAACCCCACCAAAGTCGTTTTCGTAGTGGAAGTGGAAGGTCTTGTCGCCGTTACCGTAGAGGATTTGTTGTTGCTGTTTCTTTGGCAGTTTGTTAAATGGCGTGTCCATGTCAATACCCGCAGATTCACAGAATTGTTCCAGAAGTTCTGGGTAGTACTGTGATGAAATTGGGTTCCATGGTTCCAGTGCGCCTTCGTTCAAAGTCTTCGTCCGATCTGGCAGTACTAAATCAATGTCGACTTCAATGTTGGTACCGAGCCCTTCACAGACTGAACAGGCCCCCATTGGCGCATTGAATGAGAAGAGACGTGGTTCTAATTCACCAACTGTAAAACCACAGACTGGGCAGGCATACTTTTCGGAAAATGGAATTGGTTCTCCCCCAATTACGTCAGCGACCGCATAGCCAGAGCTCAGACGAAGAGCGGCTTCGAATGAGTCAAAGAGCCGTGAACGAATACCGTCCTTGATAATGATCCGATCAATGACAACGTTAATCGTGTGTTCCTGGTTCTTGTTCAATTCAGGCACGTCATCCAGGTCGTAGGTTTCACCGTCAACTTGGACGCGGACGAATCCTTCCCGCTTGATCATGTCGAGAACCTTCTTCTGGGTCCCCTTTTTGGCACGGACTACTGGTGAAAGGATCTGCAGGCGTGTCCGTTCCGGCAATTCTAAGACCCGGTCAACCATCTGTTCCGCAGATTGGCTGGTGATCGGAATGTTGTCGTTAGGACAAATTGGTGTTCCGACCCGTGCCCATAAGAGACGGAGGAAGTCGTTAATTTCGGTTACAGTCCCCACTGTTGAACGTGGATTGTGTGAGGTTGTCTTCTGGTCGATTGAGATCGCTGGTGAAAGCCCGTCGATCGAATCAACGTCTGGCTTGTCCATTTGTCCCAGAAATTGACGAGCGTATGCAGACAGGCTTTCCACGTAGCGTCGTTGTCCTTCCGCATACAGGGTGTCAAAGGCCAGCGAACTCTTCCCTGAACCAGACAGACCGGTGATGACGACCAGCTTGTTCTTTGGGATCGTCACGTCGATATTCTTCAAGTTGTGGGCACGCGCGCCATGAATGATGATTTTATCGTTTGCCACAATAACCCTCCTCTACTTTACTTTGCGCCCAGGCTTGGTCTTCTTACCAGTCATCTGGGCCTTTAATTCCATTACGGTATCACGCAGAGTGGCCGCCTGTTCGAAGTCGAGACGCTTGGCTGCGGCTGCCATTTGCTCGGTCAGCTCAGCGATCATCGTCTCTTGTTCGCTCTTCTTCAACTTAGCGAAGTCCTGACTAGTAAATTCGGTGCTTTCAACCTTTTCACCAGTATCTTCGGTCTTCTTGGTTGCAGAAATTGCTTCTTGAATTGGCTTCACAATCGTATGTGGCGTGATTCCGTGTTCTTCGTTGTACTTCATTTGGATTGCACGACGACGCTTGGTTTCGTCAATCGCCTTTTGCATGGAGTCCGTGATGGTGTCGGCGTACATGATGACCGCACCATTTTCGTTCCGGGCCGCACGACCAATTGTCTGGATCAGGGAACGTTCATTCCGCAAGAACCCTTCCTTGTCGGCATCCAGGATCGCTACCAGTGAAACTTCCGGCACGTCCAGACCTTCCCGCAAGAGGTTGATCCCGACCAGGACATCAAACTTGCCCAGTCGGAGGTCACGGATGATCTGCGTCCGTTCCAAAGTCTTGATGTCACTATGCAGGTACTTGACCTTCAAGCCGAGGTCCTTGAGGTAATCTGACAAGTCCTCTGACATCTTCTTGGTAAGGGTCGTGACGAAAACCCGCTCGTGCTTTTCAATCCGCTTGTTGATTTCACCGACCAAATTATCGATCTGACCCATTACTGGGCGGACTTCAATCGTTGGGTCCAAAAGCCCAGTTGGTCGAATAATCTGTTGGGCGATGTGGTCAGTCTCATCGAGTTCGTATGGGCCGGGAGTGGCGGACATGTATACGACCTGGTTGACCCGGTCTTCGAATTCATTCAGCTTGAGCGGACGGTTGTCGAGGGCACTTGGTAGACGGAAACCATAGTCGATCAGCATCTGCTTTCTTGCCCGGTCACCGTTGTACATTCCCCGCACCTGTGGCATCGTCTGATGAGATTCATCGACGACTAGCAGGAAGTCCTTAGGGAAGAAGTCGAGCAGGGTAAATGGTGGTTCGCCCGGCTTACGTCCATCCATGTAACGTGAGTAGTTTTCGATCCCGTTGGTGTAACCCATTTCCCGCATCATTTCGATATCGTAGGTCGTCCGCTGTTGGATCCGTTCTGCTTCCAGGAGTTTCCCTTCATCAGTGAACTCTTTGACCTGCTTCTTCATATCCGCTTCGATTTGTGGCAGCGCCCGGTCCATTACTTCTTCAGAGGTCATGAAGTGGGTCGCTGGGAAAATGGAGACCCGGTCACTTTCACCGAGAACTTCACCGGTCAGCGCGTCAACTTCCCTGATCCGGTCAATCTCATCACCGAAAAATTCAATCCGGAGCGCCCGTTCGTCACGAGACGCTGGGAAGATTTCGACAACATCCCCGTGCACACGGAACCGACCACGCTGGAAGTCAATGTCGTTGCGGTCAAACTGAATATTAACTAGGTCACGGAGCAGCTTGTCACGTTCAATCTCTTGGCCGACGTGGAGTGAGACAACGGAATTTTGGTATTCACGGGGGTCACCCAAACCAAAGATGCTGGAAACTGACGCCACAACGATCACGTCGTTTCTTTCCAGCAAGGATGTGGTCGCAGCGTGGCGGAGCTTATCAATTTCGTCGTTAATCGAAGCGTCCTTCTCAATGTAGGTGTCGCTTGATGGCACGTACGCTTCTGGTTGGTAGTAGTCATAGTATGAAACGAAGTACTCAACCGCATTGTGAGGGAAGAATTTCTTCATTTCACCATAGAGTTGTCCTGCCAAGGTCTTGTTGTGCGAAAGAATCAAAGTAGGCTTATTGACGTTGGCGATCACGTTGGAAATCGTGAACGTCTTACCCGTCCCAGTCGCACCAAGGAGGATTTGGGCCTTATCACCGTCCTCGATCCCCTTAGTCAATTGGTCAATCGCTTCAGGCTGGTCACCGGTCGGCTTGTAGTCTGAAACAAGGTCGAATTTCTTATCTGGTTGACGATAAATCACGTTAAATCCTCCCTAATATAAATTTGCAAATCGGCGCTCTGACAGTCTTTTTCACGCCGTTATTCTCCGTTTTAAATCACATTTTAGTTTATCATGCAAACATGCATTCGTCTATTAATCCGAACCGCTGTTCTATATAAAAAGCCCGCCCATGAAATCATGAGCAGGCAGTAAAATTTAATCTTATTCTTCAGCGAATGCTTGGAGGGCCTTTTCAAATTCGGCTAACTTAGCATTGGCGTTATCTAAGGTATCTGCGCTAGTACCAATGTAGTACTTGAGCTTAGGTTCAGTACCTGATGGACGGATAGCAATCCAGGTTTCGTCTTCAAGAACGTAACGCAATACGTTTGATTCAGGAATACCTAACTCGCTTACTTGGCCATCAGCACTGGTCTTAGTACCCTTGGAGAAGTCTTCGGTGTAGGCAATCTTGTGACCAGCAAAGTCAGCAGGTGCTTCTTCTCTGAACTTCTTCATCAAGCCTTGGATCTTGGCAGGACCATCAACCCCGGCGTAAGTGTTGGCAATGGTCTTTTCACGGAAGTAACCATACTTCTTGAAGAGTTCTTGCAAACCATCGTACAGGGTCATTTGACGACTGCGGTAGTATGCAGCAACTTCAGCCAAGAGGGTTAATGTTTGGATGGCATCCTTGTCACGAACGAATGGTTTGATCAGGTAACCGTAACTTTCTTCAAAACCAAACATGAATGTGTGATCAGCCTTGCCAGTTTCGTATTGGTGAATTTGGTCAGCGATCCACTTGAAACCAGTCAGCACGTTGATCATTGTGACACCGTAACTTTCGGCGATCTTGCCAGCAAAGTTAGTTGAAACAATGGACTTCACAGCAGCGGCGTTCTTTGGAAGAGTACCGGCTTGCTTGCGGGCTTCTAAGATGTAGGCCAGCATGATTGATGCGATTTGGTTACCAGTCAAGAGTTGGTATTCGCCGTTTGGTTGACGAACTGCACAACCAAGGCGGTCAGCATCTGGGTCGGTGGCAATCAATACGTCGGCGTCAACCTTCTTACCGAGGGCGATTGAACGTACAAAGGCTTCTGGGAATTCTGGGTTAGGATTCTTTAAGCCAGGGAAATCACCATTTGGTTGGGCTTCAGTTGGTTCGATTTCGAAGTTGATAAAACCAGCTTGGCGGAGTGCACGTTCACCGAGCATCCGACCAGTACCGCAGAGTGGTGAGAAGACGAACTTCATGTCCTTACCGTATTCCTTGGCAAGTTCTGGGTTAACAGTAACTTCCTTAGCGAGTTGGAGGTAAGCGTGGTCAACGTCTTCACCCATCACAACTTCGAGGCCACTGTTGAGCATTTCTTGTTCGTCAGCCAACTTGATGTCGAAAATGTCTTCAATCTTGCGGATGTAACCAGTCATCATGTCTGATTCCTTAGGTGCCATTTGTCCACCATCTTCACCGTAGATCTTGTAACCGTTGTATTCCATTGGGTTGTGACTAGCAGTAATCATAATCCCAGCATAGGCATGGTTGTAACGAACGGCAAATGATAATTCAGGTGTTGGACGAACGTTGTCATAAATGTAGACTTGAATGCCGTGAGCACCAAGAACACGGGCTGCATCGTGTGCAAACAAGTGGGAGTTGTGACGGGAATCAAAACCAATCGCAACCCCGCGCTTCTTCACATCGTCACCGAGTGATTCCATCAAGGTAGCAAGTCCTTCAGTAGCTTGACGAACGGTGTAGACGTTCATCCGGTTGATACCAGGACCCATCAAGCCCCGCATACCGGCAGTACCAAATGACAATGGGCCGTAAAAGGCGTCTTCAATCTCCTTGTCATCGCTCATTGCTTCTAATTGTTGCATCAGTGTTGGATCGAGGTCCGTGCGTTCTTTCCAAACTTGGTAGGTATCTTTCCAGCTCACAATAAAGTCTCCTTTACGTTTTTTAATCTTTAACTAGTATACCGCAACTCGGTAACCCTTGAAATAGTCTAATTTTAACCCACACAAAAAAGCCGGCAACTAGCCGACTTTTTATTACTTATGACTCTTAATGTATTGGTAGGCTTGTTGACCAGCGATGGCACCGTCACCAACCGCAGTCGCAACTTGGCGGAGCGGTGTTTCACGGACATCCCCGATCGCGTAGATACCTGGAATTGATGTCTGCATAATGTTGTCAGTCTTGACCCAACCCTTGTCATCCAAGATACCGAGGTCCTTGAATGGTTCGGTCAATGGCACGTTACCAACGTAGATAAATACACCGTCAGCAGTCATTTCACCGTCTTCACCAGTTTCGTTGTTATGGGTCTTAACGCCCGTAACCTTCACGTCGTCACCCATAATTTCTGTGACACTGGTGTTGTAGACAAATTCCATCTTGTCATTCTTCATGGCTTCGTCTTGGATCACTGGTTGAGCACGTAATTCGCCCTTCCGTACCAGGACAGTCACCTTGGAAGCTAATTCAGCCAAGTAGAGACCTTCTTCAACAGCGGAGTCACCACCGCCGACAACGATCAGATGCTTATTCTTGAAGAATGCACCGTCACAGATCGCACAGTATGATACACCGCGACCACCGAATTCTTCTTCACCGGGAACGGCCAACTTACGGTGTTCAGAACCAGTTGCGATTACGACAACCGGAGCAACGTATGTATCACCCATGTCGGTTGTGATGCGCTTGTTGTCGCCGTCCAATTCAACCTTGGTCACAGTACCGTATGCGTATTCTGCACCGAATTGGGTGGAACCTTGGTACATCTTTTCGGCTAATTCTGGCCCTTGAACATCCTTAAAGCCAGAATAGTTAACGATTGATGCGGTGTTATTCAGGTTACCACCGTATGCACCCCGGTCGAGCATAACGACTTTGAGGTTTGCACGTGATGCGTACAATGCAGTGGTCATACCAGCTGGGCCGGCACCGATAACGATAACATCATAATTCTTATCCGCCATGATTATTCCTCCTCGTATCCATATCAAATCAATGATAGTAATATTTTGAATCTTTGTCTATCATTTTGCTTAATAAAAATAAGGACTGCGACTTAAGATCCCAGTCCTTATTTGATGTGTAATGGAAAAATTACTTCTTAGCAGACTTCTTGTCTTCTTCAGCGAACTTAGTACCAAGTTCCTTGATGTATTCGCGTAATTCATCCTTAACTTGTGGGTGTTGCAGACCATATTCAATGTTAGTCATAACCCAACCGAACTTGTTACCAACATCGTAACGGTCACCCTTGTATTCACGAGCAAACACGCGTTGAGTTTGGTTCAAAGTGTCGATAGCATCAGTCAATTGAATTTCGTTACCCTTACCTGGCTTGGTGTTAGCTAAAACATCAAAGATTTCTGGGGTAAATACGTAACGACCGATGATTGCCAAGTCACTAGGAGCGTCCTTTGGTGCAGGCTTTTCAACGAAATTAGTAACGTTGTAAAGACCTGGAGTAACTTCCTTACTTGGGTTAATCACACCGTACTTAGAAGTATCTTCGTGTGGTACACGCATAACTGCAAGGGTTGATGCGCCAGTTTGTTCGTAACTATCAATCAATTGCTTAGTGAGCGGTTCACCGTTGTTGTTGATGTTGTTGAGGTCATCCCCAAGCATAACAACAAATGGTTCATCACCGATAAAGTCACGAGCAGTCAAAACAGCATCCCCTAAACCACGTGGGTGTGATTGACGGATGAAGTAAATATTGATATCAGTGGTTTCTTCAACCAACTTCAACATTTCGTCCTTGTGCTTTGAACGCAAGTTGTCTTCCAATTCAGGGTTGGAGTCAAAGTGGTCTTCGATTGACCGCTTGTTCTTACCATCAACAACAACAATGTCTTCAATACCAGACTTGCGGGCTTCTTCTACGATAAATTGAATTGTTGGCTTATCAACAATCGGAAGCATTTCCTTTGCTAAAGCCTTTGTTGCTGGTAAAAAGCGGGTACCTAACCCTGCGGCAGGAATAATTGCCTTTCTTACACGTTTCATAACAATAAAATCCTTTCGTTACATCAATTTCTCTCTTAAGTATTTTACCATACTTATTCGTTTTCGGAGGTTAAGTCTCGATTCATCAGTTGAGAAATTGCATCTTTAATGTCTTTTCCTTCGTAGAGCACTTCGTAAAGGGCTTCTGTGATTGGCATTTTCACTTGGCGCTTGCGACTTAATTCGTAGGCAGCCTTGGTGGTGTAAACCCCTTCTATGACCATACCCATGTTTTGCATCACGTCATCGAGCTTCTTGCCTTCACCAAGTTGGAATCCAGCGCGCCAGTTACGAGAGTTCTTACTAGTTGCGGTCACGACCAGGTCACCAACACCAGAGAGTCCGATAAATGTCATTGGGTTAGCACCGAATGCTACACCAAGACGACGGATTTCCGCCAAACCACGGGTGATCAAAGCAGCCCGGGCGTTGTCGTGGTAGCCGAGTCCTTGGAGCGCACCGGCACCGATGGCAATGATGTTCTTCAGAGCAGCACCGAATTCGGCACCGATCACATCAGAGTTGGTGTAAACCCGGAAGTAGTTGTTACTGAAGAGCTTTTGCACGATCTTGGCCTTTTGCGTATCTTCGCAAGCAGCGGTCACGGCGGTCATGTCCTTAATGGAAACAGATTCGGCGTGGCTAGGGCCTGATAGCACAACGATCCCAGAACGGTGTGCCTCGTCGATATCTTCAGCGATCATTTCTGATGGGCGCTTATAGGTGTTTTGTTCGAGCCCTTTTGTCGCGTGGATCAAGAGTGATGTTTGACCGAGTTCGTCCAATACCTTGTTGAGTTGTTCAGTCACAAACCGCAAAGCCTTGGTAGGAATTACGATCAAGATCACGCTGGCACCTTCCACAGCATCCTTCATGTCAGTGGTAGCGACCAGGTCAGAAGAATAAACGAAATCCTTCATGTACTTTGGATTGATGTGTTCCTTGTTCAAAAGGTCAACTTGTTCTTGGTTACGCGCCCAGAGCTTAACTGAGTGTCCGTTGAGCGTCAAAACGTTTGCTAAGGTGCTACCCCATGAGCCGGCACCTAATACAGCGATTTTTTCTGACATAATATTCTCCTTAATTCACTTGCTTATCCCAGTACCATGGCAAATCCCGCGAGCGTCTTCTGACAATCACGATCACAATGGCACTGATCAAAAATACTAACGACAATAATTGTGAAACCCGAATTGGTCCAAGCATCAAACTATCCGTTCGCATGCCCTCAATGACCGCACGACCAATCGCATACCAGACCACGTATGAAAGGAAAATTTCACCGTGCTTAAAGAGTTGCTTTTTGTGTCGCAGAGTCAACAAAAGTGCGAAGCCTGCCAAGTCCCATAGTGATTCATATAAGAAGGTTGGAACCCGGTAGTGACCGCCGATGTACATTTGCTGGATGATCCAGTGTGGGATGTGCTGGGAAAGCAGTGTGGCCTTGGTCGTGATGTGACCGAAAGCTTCCTGGTTCATGAAGTTACCCCAGCGTCCGATCCCCTGGGCCATGATCAGCGTCGGCGCAATGATATCAACCATCGTCCAAATTGACAGCTGGCGGGCACGGCAGAAGAAGTAGAGGGTCAAAAATCCCCCAATAATGGCGCCGTAAATGGCGATTCCCCCGTCCCAGACAGCGATGATTTCACCCGGATGGACCGAATAATATGGCCACTGGAAGATGACGTAATAGGTCCGTGCGCTGATGATTGCGATTGGGATCGCCCACAAGAGGAAGTCGTAGAAGTAATCTTCATCAATCCCTAACTTCTTCCCCTCGCGAACTGACAGAATCAGAGCAATCACAACACCTGTCGCAATAATCACACCATACCAGTGGACCTGAAGACTGCCGAATTGGACAGCAATCGGGTTGAGCGCAGCCATCATTTCTTTTCCTTCTCCTTGGTGTCCTTAGCGGAGTTTTGTTGGATCAGGCGGTTCAGGTTGTCATCAAAGGTCTTGGTTGCATCGTATCCCATCGTTTCAGCACGGTAGTTCATCGCAGCTGATTCGATGATGATGGCCAGGTTCCGACCAGTCTTAACAGGTACGGAAACCTTTGGAATGATCACACCTTGGATGGTTTGCTTGTCACCACGGTCACCGAGGCGGTCAAACTTGGTGTCAGGAGTCCACGTTTCCAGGTGCACGATCAGGTTGATGTTATCTTCCGGCATAATCGCACCAGTACCGTACAGGGTCGAAACGTCGATGATCCCGATACCACGAATTTCCATCAAGTGTTGCAAAATTGCTGGTGCGGTACCGACCAGGGTTTGTTCATCACGAGCATAAACTTCGACCCGGTCATCAGCTACCAGTCGGTGACCACGCCGAACAAGTTCCAGTGCGGTTTCACTCTTACCAACACCAGAGTCACCCGTGATCAGCACCCCAACCCCACTGATGTCGACCAAAACACCGTGGAGGGACTTCCGCGGTGCCAGACGCCCCAACAGGTATGAGGTCATGTTACTCAAGATTTGTGATGAGGTTAAGTGGGTTCCTAAAATCGGAATCTTTGCATTCTCAGCCGCCTTCTTGAGTTCTTCAGGGATTGGCAAGTTCGTTGAGATCACGAAACATGGCGTCTGTGGCGTACACATCCGGGTCATGTATTCGAGCATTTGTTCACTTGTCAGATCCTTAGAGAAGGAAATTTCGGTAATCCCGAGCAGTTGAATCCGCATTGCTGGGTAGTGTTTGAAATACCCTGCGAATTCCAGGGCTGGACGGGAAATATCACTAGTGGTAATTGTCCGTTCAAGGTATTCTTCGCCTTGTAAAACCTTCAGGCGGACCTTGTCGACTAATTCTTGAACCGTTACGTGGTTTGCCAAATTACTCACTCCTTTTAATCCGTTTGGTGATCAGCAATCACCGCATTACAGATTGACATAATAATTGCGATTAGCATTGCTCCCCAAAATGAGGAAAAGCTGAAGTTGCTCTCGCCAATCACCATCGAGGTCAGTTCCAGCATGATTCCGTTGATCACGACACTGAAAAATCCCAAGGTTAAGACGTTGATGGGTAAAGTCAATGCCAAGAGAACCGGCTTGACCATCACATTCAAAGCACCAAGCACAAAGGCGGCCAGGAATGCAACCCAGGCGTGGCTCACGTAGATCAATCCAGTTCCCGTGAACAACCCAGCGAGGGCAATAAATAAAATCGTGTTAATTAAAACCTTCTTAGCAAAAGTCATTAATCTCTTCCATTTCTTTTGATATCTTGTTCTTCAACATCTGTCAGTGTGCGTCGTGAGTGGGATTGATCCCCTTCTCCGGCGTGCTTTTGCATATTAGCAAGCGTCTGAAACAGCCCAAAGAGACTAGTATCATTTGGGTCAGGTGGCATGATGAGAACCGTGATCAGGTAAATAAGTACACCCGGTACAACACCTGAAATGATGGTAAAAATCACGTAGGAAATCCGCAAAAGATTAGCTGACCATCCCAGGTACTGACCAAATCCACCTAACACACCAGCCACCATCTTATCTGACGATGACCGCGTTAACTTTTTGTGACGATCTTCTCTCATCAAAACACCCCCTATACGTTAAATATTACCTGCTTTTTTATGCAACTGCAATTATGTTTACTGCGGATTTTTGAGGCTTAATTTCCATTGCAAGTAAGCGTTGATGAATGGGTCTAAATCGCCATCCATTACCGCTTGACCGTTATGGGTTTCGTAGTTGCTCCGGTTGTCCTTTACCAAGGTATATGGGTGGAAAACGTAGGAGCGAATTTGTGAACCCCAACCGATTTCGAGTTGTTCACCCTCGATCTCGGCACGTTGTTTAGCCTTCTTTTCTTCTTCAAGTTCGTACAGTTTAGACTTCAGCATGTTCATCGCGGTTTCCCGGTTTTGCAGTTGGGAACGTTCTGCCTGTGATGAGGTCACAATCCCGGTTGGCAAGTGGGTAATCCGGACGGCTGATTCGGTCTTGTTAATGTGCTGACCACCCGCACCACTGGAACGGAAGGTATCAATCCGTAAGTCTGATGGGTCGATATCGATGTTGACGTCTTCGTCCAATTCAGGCATGACATCGACGGAGGCAAATGAAGTATGACGACGGCCCGCAGCATCGAATGGTGAAATCCGGACAAGGCGGTGAACACCCTTTTCGCTACGAAGGTAACCAAAGGCGTTGTGACCCTTGATCAAAAGCGTCACGCTCTTCACACCGGCAGTTTCACCGGCTTCGTAACTGGCGGTTTCCACCGTAAATCCGTGTTGTTCACCCCAACGAATGTACATCCGGAGTAGCATTTCACCCCAGTCTTGCGCTTCGGTACCACCTGCACCCGGGTGAATTTCCAGGATAGCGTTTCTACTGTCGTACTTTTCATTAAGCAATTGACTCAGACGGTACTGTTGTAGGGCCTTTTCAGTGGTTTCAAAGAGCTGATCCATCTCGGCTGCCAGGTCAGGATCTGGTTCCATTTCCAGCAGTTCGACGTTGGTTTCCAACTCACCGATTTGTTCTTTCAATTGAACGAAAGTGTCGCGCTTATCCTTGAGCTCGTTGGTTTCGTTAATCAGCTTTTGCGCCTTGACGTTATCGTCCCAAAAACCAGGTTGGGCCATTTCGTTTTCGTTTTCCGCAATCTGGGCATCGAGGGCATCTAAGTCAAAGAGACCTCCCGAAGCGTGCAACATCATTGTGCATTGCTTCTATCTTTTTCTTTGCTTCACTTAATTCCACAAGTGATTCCTCCATATAAAAATGTACGGCAGCGGTACCGTCATGGGTGCCATTGCTGCCGTACCTTATTGTAATTTTATTCGCGTTAACGAGTAACGTTTTGACGAATTTCAGACTTCATGAAGAGACGCGTGGTTTCGTATTCAATGTCGGCAACCATTTGTTCAAACATATGGTAACCAGCAGTCTGATATTCAACTAATGGGTTCAATTGACCGTAACCACGGAGACCAACTGATTGACGGAATTGGTCCATCACATCAATGTGTTCAGTCCAGTGTGAGTCAACTACCCGGAGCAAGACAACCTTTTCGAATTCCAACATTTGTGATGGATCAGTAAGGATTTCTTGCTTTTCTTCGTAGACCTTCTTGGCATAACCCATTAAGAAGTCGACCATTTGATCTTGGGTCTTGTTTTCAAGATCGTCAATTGAAACGGTGTCAGGCTTAACGATTACTTCTTCAGCGAAGTCAACGATACCTTGTAAATCCCATTCCTTTTGGTCACCAAGCGTGTGGTTTTCCACTTCACGTTGGATGGTCCGCTTGAAGATTGGCATCAATACCCACTTAAGGGACTTGTCTTCGGTGATTACTTCTTGACGTTCCTTGTAGATGATTTCACGTTGTTCACGCATAACATCATCGTATTGAAGAACGTTCTTACGGGAGTCATAGTTGTTACCTTCGACACGCTTTTGAGCTGATTCAACTTGGTGGGTCAGGAAACGACTTCTGATCACAGCGTCTTCACCTTGAACCTTCATCCGGTCGAGGAATGCCTTGATCCGTTCACCACCGAACCGCTTCATCAGGTCATCTTCAAGTGACAGGTAGAATTGTGATAAACCAGGGTCACCCTGACGACCAGAACGACCACGAAGCTGATTATCGATACGACGAGATTCGTGACGTTCAGTACCAAGCACGGCCAAACCACCGATTTCACGAACACCAGGTCCCAACTTGATATCAGTACCACGACCGGCCATGTTGGTGGCGATGGTAACAGCACCACGTTGACCGGCGTTCTTAACGATTTCGGCTTCCTTTTCGTGGTTCTTGGCGTTCAAGACAACGTGAGGAATGTGTTCTTGATCCAAGAGCTTGGAAATGTATTCTGAGGTTTCAACGGCCACAGTACCGACCAGAATTGGTTGACCCTTGGCATGCAAGCTCTTGATCCGCTTAACAACGGCCGCAAATTTACTTTCCAAGGTTGGGTACAAGAGGTCCGGTTCATCCTTCCGCGCAACTGGACGGTTGGTAGGAATGGTGATGGTTTCCATGTTGTAAATTTCACGGAATTCTTCTTGTTCAGTCTTGGCAGTACCAGTCATACCAGACAGCTTGTTGTACATACGGAACAAGTTCTGGTAAGTGATGTTGGCCATGGTCTTGTTTTCTTCTTGGATCTCAACGCCTTCCTTAGCTTCGATCGCTTGGTGAAGACCGTCAGAGAAACGACGACCTTGCATAACACGACCAGTGAAGGAGTCAACGATCATAACTTCACCATCAGTAACCACGTAGTCCTTGTCCAAGAGCATGATGTAGTTGGCACGCAAAGCTTGGTCCAAGTGGTGGGTCAAAGCGGTGTTTTCTGGGTCGTAAAGGTTCTTCAAGTTGAAGTACTTTTCGGCCTTCTTGATACCTTCGTCGGTCAATGAAACCGTCTTAGATTCAAGGTCCACCTTGTAATCAACTTCATTCTTCAATTGCTTTACGAAACGGTCAGTTTGCTTGTAGAGCTTTGAAGTACCGGTACCAGGACCAGAAATGATCAGAGGAGTACGGGCTTCATCAATCAAGATGGAGTCAACTTCATCGACCAGTGCGTAGTTCAAACCACGTTGCACTTGGTCTTCTTTGTATACCGCCATGTTGTCACGGAGGTAGTCGAAACCAATTTCACTGTTGGTTGAGTACATGATGTCACATTGGTATGCTTCCCGCTTTTGGTCGGGGCTCATTTCGGAGTTGTTGATACCAACAGAACATCCTAACCAGTTGTAGAGTTGTCCCATTTCAGTAGCATCCCGCTTAGACAGGTATTCGTTAACAGTGATAACGTGGACACCTTCACCAGAGATGGCGTTTAAGTATACGGGCATCGTGGCGGTCAAGGTCTTACCTTCACCGGTCTTCATTTCTGGGATGTTACCTTCGTGAAGGACAATCCCACCCATGATTTGAACGTGGTATGGGTACAAACCTAAGACACGCTTGGCAGCTTCACGAGATACCGCGAAAGCTTCTGGGAGCATGTGGTCAAGGTCTTCTCCGTCCTTGTAACGTTGACGAAATTCGTTAGTCTTTGCTTGTAACTGTTCGTCAGTAAGTTGTTCCATTGGCTTTGCGTAGGATTCAACTTTGTTAGCAATTTTATTAATCCGCCGTAATTCGCGACGATCGCTTTCAATCCATTTTCTTAAAATGTTGGCCATAAAAGCGTTCCTTCCTATTTTTCTACTTGAGCTTGTAATTTTAGGGATAGCTCAAGCCAATTATATTTTTAATCTTAACTGTATTATTCTACCACGTCAGCCCAATATTTGAAAACATTATACTTGGGGATCTAAATCTAAATTGAATTTAAAATTAAAAAGGCCGAGTCTCCTCAGCCCTTTGTTATCTTATTCAGCTTCAATCAAGCCGTAACGACCATCGCGACGACGGTATACGATGCTTGTGCCATTTGTTTCGGCGTCTTCAAATACGAAGAAGTCATGTCCGAGCATATCCATTTGCAATACCGCTTCTTCAGGGTCCATTGGCTTAAGTGAAATTTGCTTTGTACGAACGATCTTTAATTCGTCTTCAACAGGTTCACCTTCTGAAGGAACGAATTCTAAGTTCTTAAAGCCCTTTTCACGGGACTTACGGTTAACCTTGGTCTTGTGCTTACGGATTTGACGTTCAAGTTTATCAGTAACCAGGTCAACACTTCCATACATGTCATTTGAAGTTTCTTCAGCACGAACAGTAAGGTATGGGAGTGGAATAGTAATCTCAACCTTGTAAGTCCGGTTTGAGTATGTCCGAAGATTTACGTGAGCAGTTGCTTCGACATTATCTTCGAAGAACTTTTGAAGCTTAGTGATGCGCTTTACCACGTAGTCCCGGATTGCGTCTGTAACTTCAACATTTTCACCACGAATATTGAACTTTAACATTGTACTTCTCTCCTTTCAGTACAAGCAAGAGTGCTTGTTCTGATATCAGAAGGACCACTCTTCTCATATCCTTATCTATATTATAGTGTAAACGCGATCAATTAACAAATTAATTTAGAAAACTTTAACACAAATTTTATCGAGCAAGTGAAAGGCTGACAACACTTGCAGCACCAGCATTATATAAACATTCGGATGCGTGATAAATTGTCCGTCCAGTAGTATAGATATCGTCGACTAAAAGCACACGTTTACCCAAAATTTCACTAGGATTGTTCAGGTTAAAAATTTGGGGAGTTTTCAATCTTTCTTGACGATTTTTCTTTGACTGTGCGACTTTTTCCTCCATCTTGGTGGCAAGTGAGTCGTCGAGATCCACTCCTTCCAGCCATCCCCGCACCTGATTAAATCCTCGCGTCGCCATCGTCTGGTCCGTCACCGGGATCGGGATCACTAGGTCAACATCATACTTCTTAATTTCCGCCTTCATCTCCTCTGCAAAGACATGTCGGAGACGGTAATCACCGGAGAACTTGTAGCTTTGGATATAAGCCTTCATCGCATCGTTGTAACGGTAGAGTCCGTGATGCTGAATCTTCCAGGGGTAAACCTTTTGCCAGCGTTGGCAATCCCCGCAGACTTCACCGCTGGGCTGAGGTCGTGAACACACAGGACAGGATAACTTGACCGGGATTTTTTCAAAGCCCTTCATGCAGAGTGGACAGATCACCGGTGACTGTAGCTTAGTCGGCCAGAGGAGTCCCTTGATGGTTAATGAAAACCCGAGCTGGCTGTTACACAGAAGACACTTTGCCACCGCACTGTTTTCCTTTCATGTTCATGTAACGTACCTGCCGCACCGCTTCGTTGACGACCTTGGAATGGGCATCGATCCAAAAGCCAACCCGACCCACTGGACGAGATGCTGATCTCCCCGCACGCCCAGCAATTTGCACCAAAGCAGCCGTAGAAAAGACCCCATCGTCGGCACCAAGGACAAAGACGTCGATCTCAGGAAAAGTAACACCCCGCTCCAAAATCGAGGTCGTAATCAGAAATTGGTACTCGTGGTCACGCATTTTTTGGACTTTATCAAGGCGGTCGGGATCACTGGCATGGACGGTAGTAAAGTCGACGTCTGGGAACGCTCTTTTGCACGCCTGCTCCACTCCCGGCAAATCCTTGACGTGGGGCGCAAAAAGCAAGAAGCGCAGGCCCTCCTTAAGACTCCGCCGCATTTGCTGGATAAGGCTTGAAGGCAGTCGTCCCTTCGCCAGGTTAGTCCGCCAGTTCCGCGCTAGGTTCAGTCGGATCGTTGGCAACAAAAATCCGTGGAAGCGCAGTGGCAGGTAGGTTGTCTTTAACCGTTTGGCCTTGGACTCCCGTAGCAGGTAACCGCCTGGGGTCGCTGTCAGGAACAACTGTCCACCCGTCTCCTTGATTGACCGGTTGGCAGCGTAAAAGAGTTGAGGATTCGCCGCAAAGGGAAAGGCGTCAACCTCATCGATCACCAAGTTGTCGAATGCGTGGTAAAAGCGGAGTAGCTGGTGAGTCGTGCAGATTGTCAGCTGAGCATAGCGATATGGCTCGTCACTGCGACCGTGAAGGAGGACAATATCGATATTTTCAAAGGCCTTTTGAAAGCGGGGAAAGAGCTCGATACAGACATCGACCCGTGGTGAGGCCACCGCCACCCGCTCGCCCTTTTCCAAGCAAGCTGCGATCCCTTGAAACATCATCTCGGTCTTTCCGGCACCAGTGACCGCCCAGAGCAACTGTCGCTGATGAGCAAGCATCCCCGCCTTAACGCTCTCTGCCGCCTGGTGTTGGAGTGGTGACAACTGTCCTTCCCACGTCAGCACCCGATCTGGAACCTGGAATGAATTTGGCTCAGGAACATGATAAAATTTGCATAGAGTTGAAACACGCCCGAGGTTCAAACACTGCGGGCAATAATATTCTTCATTAGGGAGCGCTGCCTGTTCTTTGAGGGTAGATTTGTTGCATCGACAGCATCGAACTTCCGTGGATCGCACCTCCATCGTGGGGAATGTCTGTACGTTTTCAATCGACGGCTGATCCCGAGGTACAAGGACCTGCCGACCGTAAAAATCTGAATTCACTTTTGTTCGCCTCCCTAATATTAAATACGGCAAACAAATCAAATTGCACGAAAGGAAATTTTCATGGACGAACCATTTTTAATGATTGCAAAATCTAGTGCAACCGAAGTAGTCATCAAGAAGTCACGCTTCATCTGCTCGATTGCACGGGCCACGAGCGACGAAGAGGCCCAAGAATTCATCAAAAAGATCCAAGACGAAAATCGCAAGGCCACTCACAACTGCTTTGCCTACATGGTCGGTGATAAGGATCAGATCCAACGAGAAAGCGACAATGGTGAGCCAAGCGGGACTGCCGGAGTGCCAATCCTCGAATCACTGAAGATGGCCAATCTCCACAATGTTGTTGCGGTTGTCACCCGTTACTTCGGTGGGATCAAACTTGGCGCCGGTGGTTTAATCCGTGCTTACAGCAACACCACGACCGAAGCGATTCGTGATGCCGGAATTATCCAACGCGTCAGCCAACTCAAGCTTGACGTCACAGTCTCCTACAGCTTGCATGATTCCTTTGTTTACTACTTGAACGAAGAACAAATTGCCATCGACGGTGAACAATACGGTGTCAACGTCATCACCAGCATCTTCGTGAACGAGGACGAGGCCGATCAAGTAATCGCAAATTTGACCACCCGCTTCAACGACCAACTGACAATCGAAAAAGCCGGCACGCACTTCCACGAAATTGCGTACCAGCCAGAATAAAAAGCCCAGGAAAATTCCTGAGCTTTTTTCTATATGATCATTTCAATAACATCGAGGATGACCACCAGCAACAGCAGTCCGCCAAGTAAATATGACAGGCGCTTAATGCGGAGGTCACCGCTCTTGATCTTGTCCCAATAAAGGCCAAGATATGAACCTAGCAGCAGGACACAGCCAATGATGCCGTAGATTCCCGAGTGAAAGCCGTGACTATCAATCGAAAATCCCGCCACCATGAAGAGTCCGATTGCAAAGGCACTCCCGAGAGATAATTGTTTCTTGTCCATAATACCCTCGCCTATTCGTGCAAGTGGTAGTTGTAACTAGCAACAATGATGTTTTCACGAGAGTTCAGGACCGCACGGAGACGGACACTGGTTTGGTTATGCAGTGCCAATTGCCATGGGTGCTTTGGAATAAATTGTGGAACCAGAACAGTCGTTGAGTAGTTCCGTTCTTCGGCCCGCTTAGCAATCACGTCAACGAAACGCAGAGTTGGCTTAGCGATGGACCGGTATGAAGAGTGGATATCAACGAAACGAACGTCAGGGTATTCCGCCTTGAATTCGTTAGCCGTCTTGTGTTCCTTACCAGGGTTTTCATCAAATGACACGTGCATGGCGATCACATAATCACCGATAGAACGTGCATAGTTAATTGCACCCCGGGTCACACGAGTAACGTTACCGACCAGCACGATAACTGTGGCACCGTCGTAATCGTGAAGTTGCACCTTGGTCTTTTCTGCCACCCGTAATTGAGCCGCAACCTTAACGTAGTGGCTGTGAATTGAACGGAAGGCAAATAAGAGCAATGGCATGATGATCAGGTATGGCCAAACATTGTCAAAGTGTTGCCAGAATAAGAAGACAACCAGTGATAATGAAATAACTGCCCCGACCAAGTTGATGAATGACTTACCGAGCCAGAAACCTTCACGTTCTCTGAACCAGTGAATAATCATCCCTGATTGTGACAACGTAAATGGCACGAACACACCGACCGCATAAAGTGGGATTAAGCTGTTAGTTTGACCGTGGAAGATCAAAATCAGAATAATCGCACCGATGGCCAGTGAGATGATACCGTTGGAATAACCCAGACGGTCACCACGGTCCATGAAGGCGTGTGGCATGTACTTATCCTTAGCCATGTTGTAGGCCAGAATTGGGAAGGCGGAGAAACCGGTGTTGGCTGCAACTGCCAGGATCATTGCCGTTGACAGTTGTACAAGGTAGAATCCCAATCCGTGTCCGCCGAAAATTGTGTAGGCGATTTGTGACAGAACGGTGGTCCGCTTATCTGGCACAATTCCGAGGTAGAAACTGAAGAAGATGATAGCGGTGAAGTAGAAGGCCAAGATGGCACTCATGATGGCCAAAGTTGTCGCCGCGTTCTTTTCCTTTGGTTCGTTGAAGTTTGGCACCGCGTTACTTACGGCTTCCACACCAGTCAGTGATGAAGAACCAGCTGAGAATGCCCGGATAAAGAGCACTGCTGACATACCTAATACCGGTGTCCCGTAGTTTGCAGGAGCGTGGTAGTGGATGCGGCCGGTGTAGACATTAACAAATCCCCAAGCAATCATCACGAAAATCATGACCACGAAGAAGTAAACAGGAACTGTCAAGAAGTTGGCACTTTCGCTCATCCCCCGCAAGTTCATAAACATAATCCCCAAAACGATGATGATCGCAATCGGAATCGAGAAGTGGTACAAAGCTGGAACCGCCGACGTGATGGCTTCAACACCAGAAGTCGTAGAAACGGCCACGGTCAGCATGTAGTCGACCAGCAGTGATCCACCGGCGAAGAGTCCCCCAAAGCCACCCCAAGTATCGGTAGCGACCAGGTAAGCACCCCCACCAGATGGGTATGCCCGAATAATTTGTTGATATGACAGTGTAATTGCGAGTAACAGTACCAACACAATCAACGCGATTGGAATTGAGTACCACAACGCTGCTGCTGATAAGGTAACCAAAACAGTGGTAATTTGTTCAGGACCATATGCAACTGATGAAATAGCATCTGATGAGAGCATGGCCAACGCCTTGAACTTTGTCAGGTGTGATTGACCTTCATCCAATGTCTTTAATGGTTTACCAATCAGCACGCGCTTAAGATAACGCCACATGATTATCCTCCTACTTATTTATTGTAATAAGTTTTATTTTTTCTCTACGATTGAATTATGTTACAACTTCTCAGACTACTTTTCAAATAAGATTTGTAAATTAAATCCCAGAATTTTGCAGGAATTCCTTTTAAAGCAAAAAAAGAGGCTGATTACTCAGCCTCTTTGAAAATTAAATTACATCATTGCTGGACCAGGTTGGCCGGCAGGTGCAGGAGTTTGGTTATCAGATGGCTTGTCAGCAACAACCGCTTCAGTAGTTAAGAGCAATGCTGATACAGAAGCAGCGTTTTGCAGTGCTGAACGGGTAACCATTGTTGGGTCAACGATACCTGCTTCAACCATGTCTTCGAACTTGTCGACAGCAGCGTTGTAACCAATACCAGGCTTTTGGCTCTTCAATTTGTTAACGATAACTGAACCTTCAACACCGGCGTTTTCAGCGATTTGACGTACAGGAGCTTCCAAGGCGTCCTTGACGATGTTTACACCAGTCAATTCGTCACCTGTAGCTTCAACGTCTTCCAATGCGGGGATGACGTTTACAAGAGCAGTACCACCACCAGGAACGAAACCTTCTTGAACGGCTGCACGAGTAGCGTTCAAGGCGTCTTCGATACGGTACTTCTTTTCCTTCAATTCAGTTTCAGTAGCGGCACCGACCTTAACAACGGCAACACCACCAGAAAGCTTAGCAAGACGTTCTTGAAGCTTTTCCTTGTCGAAGTCTGAAGAAGTCTTTGCGATTGCTTGCTTGATTTGGTCAACACGGTCAGCGATGGCATCCTTGGCACCGGCACCGTCAACGATAGTAGTAGCGTCCTTGGTAACAGTAACCTTGTTTGCTTGACCTAATTGATCAACAGTGACGTCCTTCAAGTTCATGCCAAGGTCGTCAGAAATCACAGTACCACCAGTTAATACGGCGATATCTTGTAATTGAGCCTTACGACGGTCACCAAAGCCAGGAGCCTTAACAGCACAAACGTTGAAAGTACCACGAATCTTGTTCAATACAAGAGTTGGCAATGCTTCACCGGTAATGTCATCGGCGATAATCAGAAGAGCACGACCTTGTTGAACCACACTTTGGAGCAATGGCAAGATGTCTTGGATGTTGCTGATCTTCTTGTCAGTGATCAAAATGTATGGGTTGTCGAGGTCAGCTTCCATCTTGTCGTTATCAGTTACCATGTATTGTGACATGTAACCGCGGTCGAAACTCATACCTTCAACAACGTCAACGCTAGTGTCCACACCACGTGAATCTTCAATAGTGATAACACCGTCGTTACCAACCTTTTCCATAGCGTCGGCGATCAATTCACCAACTTCTGGGTTAGCAGCTGAAATAGAAGCGATTTGAGCAATGTCACTCTTGGTCTTAACGTCGTGTGACATCTTCTTCAATGCTTCAACAGCGGCCTTAGTAGCCTTGTCGATACCGCGACGGATACCAACTGGGTTTGCACCAGAAGTAACGTTCTTCATACCAGCATTAACGATTGCTTGGGTCAAAACAGTAGCAGTAGTAGTACCGTCACCGGCAATGTCGTTAGTCTTAGAAGCAACTTCAGAGACCAACTTAGCACCCATGTTTTCGAATGGATCTTCTAATTCAATGTTCTTAGCGATAGTAACACCATCGTTAGTGATTGTAGGGCTGCCATAAGTTTGGCCTAAAACAACATTACGACCCTTAGGACCCATAGTTGTCTTAACAGTATTTGCTAACTTGTCGACACCAGCAAGCATTGCAGAGCGAGCATCTTCAGCAAACTTAATATCTTTTGCCATTGTATTGTCACCTCAAAAAATAATTTAATTCGAAATTTTTCACGTATTTATTAATTAGTCGATTACGGCAACTAAGTCCTTTTCGTGAACTACCAAGTACTTTTCACCGTCATATTCAACTTCATTACCAGCGTACTTGTCGAACAGTACCCGGTCGCCTTCTTTAACAGCTGGAGTAAGCTTTTCACCGTTATCGAGAGTCCGACCCTCGCCGACAGCAATAACTTTACCAGTAGTTGGCTTTTCCTTTACATTGGAAGCAAGGACAATTCCACCAACTGTCTTTTCTTCTTCAGTTTCAGCTTTAAGAACAACGCGGTCTCCTAATGGTCTTAACACGTTAATCCCTCCATCTTGTTAATCATATTTTTAGCACTCTCAGTCGCTAAGTGCTAATTACATTTTCTACTATACCATCATGTCTTCAAAAAGCAACACAAAAGTTTGACTAATTTTGACTTTTGAAATCCACCCAAAGAAAAAGCCTTGCCAGATGCGGGTCTAGCAAGGCTGTATATTAGTCTTCGTCTGAGTAATTCTTGATGAAGTAGATCAGAGTTTGTAATTCATTGGTCAAGTCAATATTTTGAACTTGGACACCTTCTGGAACTGAGAGGCGAACCGGAGTAAAGTTCATAATCCCCTTCACGCCAGCGTCTACTAATCGGTCAGTAACTTCTTGGGCGTGTTCACCTTGCACCGTCAAGATGGCGATGTTGATTTGTTGTTCCTTTAATTGCTTTTCCAATTCTTCAGATGGATAAATTGGAATACCACTCATGACAGTATTAGCATATTCAGGCTTTGAGTCAAAGGCGGCACCAATCCGCAAGTTAGCATCTTGTCGGAAGTTGAAGTTGAGCAAGGCGCTACCTAAACTACCAACCCCAACCAGGGCAACGCTAACCAGTGAGTCTTGGTGTAAGATGCTCATGAAGAACTTCAACAAACTTTCAACATCATAACCATATCCACGCTTACCAAGTTCACCAAAGTAGGAGAAGTCACGCCGGATCGTAGCGGAGTCGACTTGCACTGCCTGTGACAATTCTGTTGAGGAAACGCGTTCCTTTTTATTGTTTTTTAAGGCCGTTAAATAACGGTAATAAATTGGCAGCCGCCGAGCAGTCGCACGTGGAATTTTATTCGATGGCATTATAATCCCCCTATTTCAGTCTACATAATAGGCCGTCGTGTATAACTGCTAATCGTTTAACCAGTAGCAAAAACGGCGCTTGTGAATTTCAATCAACTTTAATTCTAGCAATTTACGCCCTATTTGTGAAGTCACCTACAAAATAATTTTTTAATTTTTCATACCCTTTTAAAATCTGATAAAATGGATTCCTAGAGATAACATTGATCGAACGAGGTTTCAAAATGATACTTTTGCAAACAAATAATGTACAACGGCGATTCGGTGCCGATGTATTATTCCATGATATTAATATGCAGATCCAAGAGCACGGCCGGACTGCACTCGTTGGACGCAACGGTGCGGGTAAGACGACCCTGCTCAAGATGATCGCGGGAATTACCGAGCCGGACGAAGGGACCATCAGTAAGGCCAAGAACCTGACGATTGGCTACCTCGCCCAGGACCAGGGTTTGGATAGTCAAAATACCATCTGGTCTGAGCTCGACACAGTATTCACGCCTCTTCACGAAGAAGAACGTGAAATTCACGATCTCGAAGAACAATTGGCAACTCTGGACTCAACCACTCCCCAGTACCAACAAGTACTCGATAAATACGACCGGTTGCAAAGCGACTTCAAGAAGCGTGGCGGTTTTGAATACGAGTCACGGATGCGCGGGATCTTAACCGGATTTGGTTTTGGTGAGGAATACTACGACACCCCCGTCAATGCGCTGTCTGGTGGACAAAAGACGAAGCTGGCACTGGCCAAGATCTTGCTTCAAGAACCGAACTTGCTGATCTTGGATGAACCGACCAACCACCTGGACATGGGCGTCTTAGCGTGGTTGGAAGACTACCTCAAGAGTTACTCCGGCGCACTTTTGATCGTTTCCCACGACCGGTACTTCTTAGACCACGTCGTCAAGGATGTATACGACCTGGACAACCGGACCCTGCTCCACTACACAGGTAACTACACCCAGTTCGTCCAACACAAGCAAGAACGTCTCAAGGCAGAAATGAAGCACTACGACCAGCAACAAAAGGAAATCGCTAAGCTTGAAGACTTCGTGAACCGCAACATCGTCCGTGCATCCACAACTAAGCGTGCACAGGCCCGGCGTAAGCAATTAGAGAAGATGGACCGGATGGAACGACCAATGAGCGACGACCAATCGATCCACTTTAGTTTCCACAGCGAAAAAGAAAGTGGGAATGAAGTCCTCGACGTTGAAAATCTCAGGGTGGGTTACAACGACCAGATTCTCGCTGGCCCCCTCTCCTTTGCCGTGCGTAAGCCAGAACGAATTGGGATCATCGGGCCAAACGGGATTGGTAAGTCTACCCTGCTGAAGACCCTGCTCGACAAGATTCCAGCAATCTCTGGTACGGTTAAGCTCGGCGCCAACCTTGACATCGGTTACTACGACCAGGAACAGCAACAACTCCATCCCGAAAAGAGCGTCTTAAATGAAGTTTGGGACGACCACCCTGAGGTATTGGAAAAAGACATTCGTTCACTGCTGGGCTCCTTCCTCTTCGTCGGGGATGACGTGTACAAAACAGTTAAGGAACTTTCCGGTGGTGAAAAAGCCCGGTTAGAATTAACCAAGCTTTCATTTGAACCAATCAACTTCTTGATCTTGGATGAACCAACGAACCACTTGGACATCGACAGCCGGGAAGTGTTGGAAAGTGCGATCAATGAATTTCCGGGAACCGTCCTCTTCGTTTCACACGACCGGTACTTCATCAACCAGGTCGCCACTGACATCTTATACATGCGCAAGGACGGCATCACTCACTACGAAGGTGACTATGACGACTACCTGGCTGAAGTGGCCAAGAACGCTCCGGCAGAAACCGAAACTGCCACCGCTAAGCCTGCCGTGTCACAAGCAAAGAAATCCTACCAGGAAAGCAAAGAACAACAACGTGCCCGCCGAAAGATCCAACGTGAAGTTGACCGTCTGGAAGAAGAAATGGGCGCATTAGAAGAAAAGAAGTCGGCGATCGAAGCCGAAATGAGCCAGCCAGAAGTTGCTACTGATATTGGCAAGCTGACTGACCTGCAAAAGGAACTCGATGCACTGACGGAAAAATCAGAAGAAGTCGAACTCGCCTGGACCGAAGCTGCCGAACAGCTGGAAACATTTGACCAGGAGAACTAAAAAGAAGCGGAAAATCCGCTTCTTTTTTTATTGTCTAAACTTACGAGTGTTTTCTGCCAAGTGGACCAAGTTACGCAAGAAGTCGTGTGTTGATGCTTCGTAGTTGTACTTCTTACCGAGGTCATAGATGTATCCGTTGATGTAATCGACTTCGGTTGGACGATTCTTGCTCATATCTTGGTACATAGATGGGTAGTGCAGTGGGTTAGAAACTTCACTGACGTACTTGATCGTTTGCCATTCTTCTTCACGGGTACTCAAGAGCTGGATGCCGGCACGTTCCGCAACGTCAAAGGCTTCGTTGATCAATTGCTTACCTAACTTTTCTGCGCCATCGTAGTCAATGAATTGACCCATTTGGATTTCAAACAGGGTACAGATGGTGTTGATAACAGAGTTGAAGACTACCTTTGTCATCAATGTTCCGTAGAAATTGTCGTTCAAGTGTGGGTTAATGTTGGCAACTTCAAAGTCGGCCACAATTTCCTTCACACGTTCATCAGGTTCGCCGACTTGTGGTGCCAGGTTGATGGAACCCGCACCAGACTTACCGATGAAGTCGACATCCCCGGCCTTGTTCAACACTGTCCCGATTAAGCAGGTCCCGGCAACCACGTGTTCCTTAGGGAAGTACTTGTTGATCTTTTCGATGTGCCCCATTCCATTCATACCAGAGAAAACGTATTGGCGTTCTGGATGGAAGAAGTGTGCACTGCGCTCTAAGAGTTCGGCCAGTGTCATCTGCTTGGCAAAGACGATGAAGACGTCCGGGTCGCCATTGTATTCTTCTGGGGAATAAATATTGACTGGTACCAGATGGCGGTTTTCGTGGTCACGTGAGACGTATACCCCACCCTGTTCTTTAATTGTTTCAACTTGAGGTGCCCAGTTATCAACAAAGTCAACTTGTGCACCTGCTAATTCTTGCAACAACACGCCGAAACGTAATCCCATGGCACCAACGCCGAGTACAGTATATTTCAATGTCATAATTTTGGTCTCCTATTCAAATAAGTGCAGTTTATCAATGCGGTCAACAGCTTCACGCAAGCGGTCGGGTTCAATCAACAATCCGATCCGGACGTAGCCTTCACCATGCTCACCAAACCCGTTTCCGGGAGCAACCACGACGCCCGCCTTGTCCAGCAACAGGTCCGCGAATGATTCACTCGTGTAACCTGCTGGAACAGGCATCCAGGCGTAGAAGGTTCCCTTTGGCACAAATGCATGCCAGCCGATCTTTTCGGCCGCGGTCACAAAGGCGTCACGGCGTTCTTCGTAGCGACCCACGATCTTGGCAATTTCTTCATCGCGAGCTGGGTCCTTAAGCGCGTCAATCGCAGCGTATTGGAGTGCTGGGAAAAGGCTCACGAAGAGGTGGTCTTGGATCAGGTTGAGGGCGTGAATAATGTCCGCGTTACCTACCGCAAAGGCGATTCGCCAACCAGCCATGTTGAAAGTCTTGGAGTAGGTGTAAAACTCAATCCCAACTTCCTTGGCACCCGGTGTTTCCATGAAGCTAACCGGTGCCTGGCCATCAAAGCCAATCGCACCATATGCAAAGTCACTAATAATGCCGACTTGGTATTTCTTTGCCCATGCGACCAGGTCTGCGTAGAATTCCTTGGTTGCGACCGCGCCGGTGGGGTTGTTTGGGTAGTTTAGGTAGAAGAACTTTGCCCGCTTAGCCACGTCTTCTGGGATTGCGTCCAGGTCAGGCAAGAAGTCATTTTCTTCCAGCAATGGCACGGTTTCGAACTTGACGTCACCTAAAGCTGCACCGGATAAGTAATCGGGGTATCCAGGATCCGGCAACAACAGGGTGTCGCCCGGGTTCATCAAGGCCCATGGCAATTCCACTAACCCGATCTTGGACCCGCCGAGAATCGTGACTTCTGTGTTGGGGTCAATCTCTGCTCCGTATTTTTCCTGATAGAAATCTGCGGCGGCCTGCTTAAATTCAGTCAATCCTTGGAAAGGTGAATACTTGTGCGTAGCGGGATCAGCCACCCACTTTTGCGTAGACTTGACGATATAGTCAGGAGTTGGCTTGTCCGGGTTCCCCTGCCCCAGGTTAATCACGTCAACGCCGGAAGCAATCTTCTTTTGGACTTTAGCAACCAATGTGGCAAAAAACTGTGTTGGAAGGGTGTCGAGTAATCTAGATTGTTGAAATTCCATAGCATCCACCTATCTTTCTTATTTGTATAATTTCGGCTTTCTGTCCGCAAAGACTGGGATTGGTCCGCGAACTTGATTGAGTTGGTCGAGGTCAATATCGGCAAATGTAATACCGTCCTTGTCCCCAGCGTCAGCGATCACGTGTCCAAGCGGGTCGATCACCAGGGAGTGACCATTGTACTGGTTATCGGGATCTTTGCCGACACGGTTGACAGCGACGACGAAAGTTTGGTTTTCCACTGCCCGTGCCTTGAGCATAATCTCCCACTGCTCAATCCGTGCGCTTGGCCATTCAGCTGGGAAGTAGAGTACGGCCGCACCATGCAATGCGACAGTCCGGATCCATTCTGGGAAACGCAGGTCGTAGCAGATGAAACTTGCGGAAGGTACTCCGGCGATCCGGAAGTAGCTTTCCTGCTCACCAGCTGTCAAGAACTTGTGCTCGTGCATCAGCCGGAAGAGGTGAACCTTGTCGTATTGGCCAACCACTTCACCGACCGGATCGACAACCAGCGTCCGGTTATAGAACTTTCCATTTTCTTTGACCGCGACGGATCCACCGACAATTCCGATTTGGTACTGACGTGCGAGCTTGTAGAAAAGTTGCTTAGTCTCTTCACCCTTTTCATCCGCCAGCTGGTCTAACTTATCGAGTGCATAGCCAGTGTTCCACATTTCTGGAAAAACAACGACATCCGCATTCCCATCAGCCGCTTCCTTAGTCAATTCCTCAACCCGCTTTTCGTTAGCCTTGGGATCACCAAACTTAATATCAAATTGTGCAAGTGCCACTTTAATTTTCACAATAATCACCTCTAAAAAAATAACCCCGCCCAGTTAAAGGACGAGGTTGACCCGTGGTACCACCTTAATTCACCGCCATAATTTCCAGCGGTCTCACCAAAGTCGTAACGGGACTATTCCGCGTTGGCTTACTCACGCTCACCAACAGGCTACTAATCGGCCATCTTCCCTTGCCCCGGCAGTTTCTTCTCAGCTCTTGAAACTCTCTGTCATACCTCCAAGCAGGGTACTCACCTCTTATGCACAAACTTTTATTTGCCAGAATTCTAATTCATTTTTAATGTAATGTCAATTTTTCTAATCAAATTTTCGTAAATAATTCCGTATAATTAAGATAATTAAGGAGGTTCGAAAATGAAAATTTCTATAATCGGTGTCGGAAACATGGGCGCTGCAATGATCAAGGGACTCGTCGCTTCCGGCAATGATGAGGTGGCGGGGATGAATCCATCTAACCCACGTGTGACTGCCTTGGCGGACGAATTAGGTTTCACCCTTTTCAACCAATACGAAGACCTGGTCGCATACCAACCGGACGTGGTGATCATGACAACTCCTGCACCAATCACTGTCGACATGGCAAAAAAACTGACTGGTCTGGACTCAAAGGCCGTCATCATCTCCGCAGCTGCCGGGGTAACAATCGCTGAACTGAAGGAGGTCCTGCCTCACAACACGATCGCAGCGATCATCCCTAACACCCCAGTTGCCGTAAATGCCGGAACAATTGGCCTGGCATTAGAAGACGACACCGACAAGGATAAGATCGAACACGTCCTGTCCCAACTCGGTGACATCATCCTCGTCCCCGAAGACAAGCTCGGAATCGTCGGGGTGGTCGGTGGCTGTGGTCCCGCATTTGTCGATGTCTTCATGGATGCGCTCAGTGATGCTTCCGTCAAGTACAGCCTCAACCGCCAAACCGCCTACCAACTGATCGCCAGCATGGTCAAGGGTAGCGGTGCCCTCGCCTACGAAACGAAACTCTCGCCTGCAGCTCTTCGCGACCAAGTGACATCCCCGGCCGGCACAACCATCCGTGGTGTCGAAGCGCTTGAAAAGAACGGCTTCCGCTATGCCGTTATCGATGCAGTAAACAAGGCTAACGACTAACAAAAAAGATCAAGATCTCACCCGCTAAAATCAGTGGGTATGATCTTGATCTTTTTCTATTTCATGCGTTCAAAATTGAGTCCCGGCACGGCGTTTAAGTCCATTTGTGCCCGGTCACCGTTGATGAAGTTGATGTATCCGGCAGCGCCAATCATTGCGGCGTTATCACCACAAAGCTTGAGCGGTGCTTGTAACATTCCTACTTCTGGGTGGAACTTTTGCATATCGTGTTCTAACCGGCTACGGAGTCCGTGGTTGGCGGCCACACCACCAGCCAGGATCAATTGCTTAACTGGATATTCATCCAAAGCACGGATCGTCTTTTCGGCCAAAACGTCGACCACGCTTTGTTGGAAGCTAGCAGCCAGGTCGTATTTGTCGAGTTCTTCACCACGTTGGTCGGCGTTGTGAACGGTATTGATGAATGCACTCTTCAAACCACTAAAGCTAAAGTCGAAGTTGTCTTCCTTTTCCATCGCCCGTGGGAAGTGGAAGGTATCCTGACCCTGCGCCGCCCATTCGTCGATTGTCTTACCGGCTGGGTAGTTGACGCCAAGCACCCGGCCGACCTTGTCATATGCTTCTCCGGCTGCGTCGTCACGGGTTTCACCAATAATTTGGTATTCGTGTTCCTTTGGCATGTAGACCAACTCGGTGTGCCCCCCGGAAACCAGGAGTGCCATTTGAGGGTACTTGAATTCACCGACATAACGAGCTGCGTAGATGTGCCCCGCCATGTGGTTAACTGGAATCAGTGGTAAACCATGTGTCCAGGCAACGACCTTGGCAGCAGTCACACCAACCAAGAGTGAACCAACTAATCCCGGTCCGTACGTGATCGCCACGGCAGCCAGGTCATCGTATGTCACATTTGCTTCAGCTAAAGCTTCGTCAATACAGCGGTTGATCCATTCGATATGGTGACGACTGGCAACTTCAGGTACGACCCCACCGAAACGTTGGTGACTTTTGATCTGAGTCGCCACAATGTTACTCAAAATCTTTTCGCCATTTTCGACCACTGCGACACTGGTCTCGTCACAACTGCTCTCAAACGCAAGAATTAAGTTTCGTTCTGCCATTGATTACTCTCCTCTGTTGATCAGGCTCGCCGTCATCTCCAGCGCGTCTTCATGGTTATCTCTGTAATAGCCCTTGCGCGTCCGACTCGTCTCAAAGCCCATCCGCTCGTACAGGCGGCGGGCACGGTCGTTATTGACGCGGACTTCCAGACTCATGGACTTCATCTCATTGGCCTTGGCATAGGAAAAACCAGCGCTGATCAGGTATGTACCAATTCCACGGTTTTGCCATTCCGGATCAACCCCGATATTCGTAATATGCAGGTCACGCAAGAACCAATCTGCTCCCAATCCCATGAAACCCACGATTTTCTCTTCATGTTCCATCACAATATAGACCCGGTCAATGTGCCGACTCAATTCTAAACGGAAAGTCGTTGGTGACCATGGTAATTCGCCGTAGATCCGTTGTTCAATTGCGATGATCTGGTCGATGTCGTGACTGCTACACCGCGCTTGACGCAGGGTGTAGTGGTTGCCATTAAAACTCACGAGTCGCGGACGGTATTCCATTGTCTCTGGTTGTTGGTGCGAAATCGTCTGCTCACACCAAAGTCTAAACTTCTCGAACATAGCTTCCATTAGATTCTCCTGGGTGAAGTTTTTGCCAATTTGCTTCTGCCTCAGTGATCCGCAAGTATTCCGGTACGAATGAATCAATATCTTCGACAGTCTCACGGGTTTCACCGGCCAAGGCCAAATGATACGTGGATGGAATACTGTATTCTTGCGGTGCGAGGGCGACATTGTCTGGTAACTTGTCAATCTGATCTTGGAGCTTAGCGGTCATTTCACCTACTAATACTACCGGGCGTTTGACAGATTCCAGCTGGGTCAATAAGTCAGTGATCGCAAGGTGCTGGTCAGCGATAACGTTGGTTAGCTTGCCGTCTTGCCATTGGTATGCGCCAGCGAAGACGTTACCCCGACGTGCGTCAAAGAATGGTACGATGACGCGGTCGCTGCCGGGGATGACGTTGTGTGCGATAACTTCCAAGCTGGAAACCGCCGCCAGGTCAATTTTCAGCGTATCCGCTAAGACCTTAGCAGTCGTCACCGCGATCCGAATACCCGTGTATGAACCAGGGCCCTTCGCTACTACCACCCGGTCAATATCTGCTGGTGTCCAGGAGACGAGCTTACAGAGGCGGTCAATCTCTGGCATCAGGTAAATACTGTGGTTGCGGACCATATTTAATGTTGTCGTCGCTAAGAGTTGCGAATCTTCAACCAGTGCCACGCTCAATGGGTGGTTGGAGCTATCAATGGCCAGTACTTTCATTTCCGATCATCCTTTCAGTCAATAACAATCTTATCACACAAGACGCATTATTGGCTCCCGGAAATAAAAAAAGACCAGCTGACAGTGTCAGTCTGATCAAATTTAAATTCATTAATTAGTCGCGGTCGTCAAAACCATTTGGATGAGTGGAGTGCCACTTCCAAGCAGTTGCGATAATGTCGTGAACATCGTCGAACTTAGGCTTCCAACCGAGAACCTTCCGTGCCTTGTCACTAGCGGCAATCAGTGAGTCAGGGTCACCACCACGACGAGGAGCCATCTTAGCAGGAATTGGCTTGCCGGTTACTTCACGGGCAGCTTCGAGCATTTGCATGTTGGAGAAACCAGTGGATGAACCAAGGTTGAAGGCTGCACTTTCGTTACCTTCTGCCAAGTACTTCAATGCCAACATGTGGGCGTCAGCTAAGTCCATCACGTGAACGTAATCGCGAACGTTGGTACCATCTGGGGTGTTGTAGTCGTTACCGAAGATGCTCAATTCGTCACGCTTACCTTGTGCGACTTGCATGATGATTGGTACCAAGTGGGTTTCTGGACCGTGGTCTTCACCGATGGAACCATCAACAGCTGCACCGGCAACGTTGAAGTAACGCAATGCGACGAACTTGATACCGTATGAGCGGTCAGCCCAAGCCATCATTTGTTCCATCATCAGCTTAGAAAGGCCGTATGGGTTGATTGGCTTTTGTGGGTCAGTTTCCTTGATTGGCATGTGTTCAGGAGTACCGTAAGTAGCTGCGGTAGAGCTGAAGACGATGTGCTTGATGCCGTGGTCCTTCATGGCTTCGAGCAGAGTGATCATACCACCAGTGTTGTTGTCGAAGTACTTGAGTGGCTTAGTCATTGATTCTGGCACGATTGAGAAGGCTGCGAAGTGCACGATGGCAGTGATGTCTTCGCTGTCGAACAACTTGTCCAAGAACTTCCGATCACGGATGTCACCTTCGTAGAACTTTGCCTTTGGATCTACAGCAGCGCGGTGACCAGTTGAGAGGTTGTCAGCTACAACAACGTCTTCACCGTGTTCAATCAAATCTTTTACCATGTGTGAACCGATGTATCCGGCCCCACCAGCAACTAAAATAGCCATGTTGTTTCCTCCTAAGTAATACCATCAATGCAATGATGTTTTTACGAATGTAATTTTACCACACTCTATTATGGTAAATTAGTAAATTTAAGTAAAATTGAGTAAATCAGTCGAAATCCAATGAGTGTTCACGGAATTTGTATAGCAAACCCTCACGCAATCCGCTGTTACTAAATTGGACCTCGTCGATCGCCAACTGCCGCATCAGGGCCAACAATGGCAGCAGTCCCCCGACGATCACGTCTGCGCGTTCCTTGTTGATACCACGGATCGCTGCACGGCCCTCCTTGTCTGTTTCGAGGAGTTCGTGCATGATTTCGAATGCTTCGTCGGCGGTTAAGGTCAGTCCGTGAATCGGCGCAGGTTTGCCGTCGACCGCATTGCGCCACCGAAAGATCTTGGCTAACGCACGGTTGCAGCCACCAAGTGCGACGATGTTGGAACGACGGAAGCGAGCCAACCAGCGCTGGTGTGACAAAGCTTCGTCGACTTCGACCATCGCATCAAAGAGGTCCGCTGGGTCGATCTTGTCACCGAGCTTGTGGCGTTGTGACAAGATAACAGAACCCATGGGAATACTAATAGTTTCTTCCGCAGCCCCGTTGTCGACACCGATGATTTCCATGCTGGCACCACCAGTATCAATGATCAATCCGTGTTCCATATCCAGAGTGTGGCTAACGCCGACGTAATCCAGGTAGGCTTCTTGGGCTCCGGAGATCACCTTGATATCAAACCCGGCTTCATTCTTAACCCGGTCGAGGAATTCACGCTGGTTTTGCGCTTGGCGAACTGCCGCTGTGGCCACCGCAATTTCCTTGATCTTGTCATAACCATCAACGATTTCACGGAATTCATGAAGTGCGTCAATCGTCCGTTGCATCGGTTCTTCCTTCAGCACCTTTTCAGGGCCCATTTCAGAGGACAGGCGGACGAAATTTTTCACGTATTGCTTAGTCTCAGTTTCACCGTTTTCCTTGATTTCTGAAATCTTCAAGCGAACTGAATTAGAACCAAGGTCGATGATCGCTAAATTATTTGTCTTCGCCATCATTACCATCCCTTTCTTTTAAATGCAGCTTGGAAACGTGCTTTGTCAGAGTTTCGAATACCCCGGGGAAGTTTCGACGGGCCTTTTGTTCTTTCGTGTGTTCTTTGCGTAGCTTGGTTGCCCGCTTCACAAAGTACTCTTGTGAATTGAAGGCAGGTTGGTCCCCACGGTCGATTGGTTCGTAGTGATCACCAACGAGGACCCGGGCCTTAACATTATCTTCCCACATCTTATCGAAAATTTCGATTGCACGGGCCTTCGTATCTGCTTGGGTAACTGGGTACAGTTCTTCCACCCGCCGATTGAGGTTCCGCGTCATCATGTCGGCACTGGCGAGGAAAATTCCATCCTGGCCATCGCTGACAAAGTGGTAGATACGGGAGTGTTCCAGGAACCGTCCAACAATGGAGTGAACTTCGATGTTGCCGTGGAGTTCTGGCAGGTCATTGCGCAGACAAGTGATACCGCGGACCAGGAGCTTAATCTTGACCCCGGCAGCCGCTGCTTCATAGAGGTGGGCGATGATCTGCTTGTCGGAGAGCGAATTCATCTTCATCCGGATCATTGCCGGACTACCGGACTTGGCGACTTCGATTTGTTCGTCGATCTTTTCGTTGATGAAATTTCTGATCCCGTCTGGTGAAACCCGGAGCTTGTTGAAGTATGGCGGACGGGCAAACCCAGACAGCATGTTGAAGAGGTTCGTCATGTCGACACCGAGGTCATGGTCACAAGTGAACATCCCCAGGTCGGTGTAGAAGTGGGCGGTGACATCGTTGTAGTTACCAGTCCCCAGGTGCATGTATCTGCGGAGTCCGTCTTCGTCCCGGCGAATTACCAGGGCAACCTTACAGTGGGTCTTCAAGCCGGCCAGACCGTAGATAACGTGACAGCCCATTTGTTCCAGGCGTTGTGCCCAGCGGACGTTGTTTTGCTCGTCGAAACGGGCCTTAACTTCGACCAGGACAGTCACTTGCTTCCCCTGCTGTGCCGCCATTCCGAGGTACTTGATGATTGGTGAATTCCCGGAAACCCGGTACAGCGTCATCTTGATTGCCAAGACGGCCGGATCGGTGGCTGCTTGGTGGATGAAGTTAACGACGGACGCGAAATCATCGTATGGGTGTTGGACCAGGTAGTCCTTCTTGCGGATCGCTTCAAAAATGTTGTGTTCCATGTCCAAAGCGGGGTTCAGGTAGGACTTGTATGGCTTGAAGCGCAGGTCGTCGTGTCCATCAACCATCCCCGCCAGCTTCTTCAGGAAGGTCAAATCAACTGGCCCCTTGATCCGGTAAATGGATCGTTCACCGACATGGAGGTTGTCAATCAGCTGTTCTTCTAGCCAGGGGTGGATGTCGTGTTGGACTTCGAGCCGCATCACTTCCCCGTGTTCACGTTCGCGGAGTTGGTGCTTGACCGCCCGCAAGAGGTCCGAAGTATCTTCGTCGGCCACGTCCAAGTCCATGTCCCGCATGACACGGTACGTTGCGGTGTCCAAAATTTCGTAACCAGGGAACAGCAGGCCGAGGTATTCCTTAATCACGTCGTCAAGCAGGATGAAGTTATTTTCACCCGGCAGACGAACCAGGCGCTTGTAGATGTCAGGTACACGGACAGTCGCAAACTTCATATCCGGGGTGTCGCGTTCGCTTTCCTGGCGCTTAACTTCTTGGTCCCCTTCCAAAACCTCATGCTTGACCGCACTCTTGGCATTAGGGTCACGGCGCAAACTAATGGCGATGTTGAGTGAACTGTTGGCGATGAATGGGAATGGGCGTGAACTGTCATCGGCCATTGGTGTCAACACTGGCATCAGGTCGTCGTTGAAGTAGCGGCGGACGAACTCGTATTGTTTGGCGTCGAGGTCACCGATGGAAAGGATGTTGATGTGGTGTTGGGCCAGTTCGGGGATGATCTGTTGGTTGTAGATCTTGTAACGTTCCTCGACCATCTCGTGTTCCTTTTCGTTGACCTTATTCAGCTGTTCTTCCGGGGTCAAACCAGAAGCGTCAGTCGTGGTCACGTTGGCAGCGGCCAGCTTGTGCAGTGACGCCACCCGGACCATGAAGAATTCGTCGACGTTACTCTGCGTGATTCCTAAGAAGTTGGCACGTTCCAACAGCGGATTAGTCTTGTCGGTTGCTTCGCCAAGGACCCGGCCGTTAAAGCCAATCCAACTCAGCTCACGGTTAACGTAATTTTTTGCCTTGTAAAAATCCTTATACATGTATTAATCGCCCCTTTCAACGAGGATGGGTTCGATGCCGTAAACATCCTTAAACAGACTGGCCTTCAAGCCGAATGACCACTTTTCAAGAACCAGGTCGTCAGTCGCCGTGGCCCGGATCTTTAATTTGCCGTCATCGGTGAGTTTGAGGTCAATCTTCTTGATCTTTTGTTGTCGTGAATCATCGAGGGCATCCACGACACGGAGAATGGCCGCCAGCTTGGCAATCGTCAGTTGGATGTCGTCGTCCAAGTGGCGGTAGTGAGCCTGCATGGCAGTTGGTGATTCCGTACTGTGGTAGCGCGCAACTTCTGCGATGATCCGGTTATCTTCGTCGGACAGTCCGATCATGGGGTTTGCCCGCAGGATGTAGGCAGAGTGGCGGTAGTGGCCGCGTTGGTTGATGAAGTTTCCGATATCATCGACCTTGGTGGCAATCTCCAGCAGCAAGCGTTCGTGGTCGCCCAGGCGGTGGATTGGTTGCAGCTGGTCGAATAGTTGCAGGGCCAGTTTGGAGACGAATTCCATGTGCTTGGTGTCGATACCATAGCGTTGTGCCAGGTCGTCTGCGGAAGTCCGAATCATGTCGTCGATCTGCTTTTGTGATTGCTCGTTGCGAACCGCAATTCCGTTCGTCAAGCCGTCCATTACGGAGATGTTGGTGACGAAAACGTTCATCGGATTGATCAGCTCTTGGGCCCGAGAAACGACCAGGTAGTTTGGTGCCAGCCATGCGCGGTGCCGGTCTTCAATTGGCGTATCACTCCAGATTTCCGAGGCCCGGTTCTGCAGTGATTCCATAGTAAATTTTTGCTTGAAGAAGTCGGTTGGAACCTCAGCTAAGCGTTCGCCCTGTTTGATGAAGCGCCGTCCGATCGTTTGGGCATTTTGGACGAGGAGAACCGTCTTTTTCTTCTGGGTCAGTTCAGGCGCGATATAGCCAAACTTACTATTGATGTAATCTTGAATAATTTCTTGCGGGTTGGTCGTGGTTTGGCGCAGCCGTTCGACCAGTTGACTGATCCGTTCACTCCCCAGGTCGAGTTCCCACAAGGTTTCGAAATTGCCGTGGTGGAAAAAGGCCAGGGTCATCGTGTTCAGACCCAGGCTCACAAGGTAAAGGCAGTGCTTGCTGAGCTCCGCGAACCGGTCGAGCTTGGTGACAACACAGCTGGTGGTTTGCGCCATCAGTTGGCTGTTATTGAGCCACTTGATCTTTAAGTCCGTCCGTACTTCCAGCTGGTCAGCAACGTATTGGGCGGTGACTGAATCCAGGTCTTCCAGCGCACCATAAAAGGCGATCTTGTCCACCTGGTAGTCCTTGGTCAGTTGCTTAAATCCGGCGATGTTGTTTACGATCGCAGGCATATTTTCCGCGTAGTTAGCGATTTTGTCCGTCCCGACCATCAGCGGTGATGAATGCACGTCATCCAACACTTTCTGGCTCGGTAATTCCAGGATCCGCAAGCACACTTGGTCTGGTTCAAGAAAGATTACTGCCGTTATGGATTTATTCACGATACCCCTCCTCCACATATACAAAAGTTTTACTTACCGTTAATTATAGACCATGATCTGTGATGCAAAAAGTCCGATTCAGAGTAAATAAAAACAACCCACGTCGCGCGTGGATTGTTGATGTTAGATATGGTTCCATGTCATTTCGGCCATCGTGCATAATTCGCCGTGTGACCAGATTTCGTGGATGGTCTTCACTTGGTCACCGTCGCGGTCGATGTGAACACGGCTTTGGACGGTCGACTCTTCTTTGACCTCATTTTCGTACTTGATCGTCAGGTAGGCTGGGTAGTGGGTCCGCAAGAATTCGGCGCCCAGTGGATCCAGCATCCAGTCGAAGTAGCGGGCATTATTGACGTGGTGGTTGAGGTCGATGTCAAAGTAACGGACCTGGTATTCCTTTTCCTGGAAGTCGTCCGGCAGCTTGCTTGGTGCCTTCAATTGTGCCAGGCGCTTGTTCAACGTGGATTTGTACGGCGTGATCAGTTCGTTGGGGATCCGCATCAGCCGGCGTTTTTCTAAGTTCATCATCACAAACATCGCCTTGATCCGTGCGTACTCATGCTTGTGATCCAGGTCGGTCAGCCAGAATTCACGCAGGGCAAAGAAGCTATTATATTCAATGGCACGGGTACCGAGGATCACTTCATCCCCGACACTTGGCTGTTCTGGTGAGAATTCACCTTCGTAGCCGATCACGACCCAGGCGCCACCGCTTTGCTCAATCGCATCAC
>JAUMUE010000001.1:0-25062 GCA_030530845.1 Limosilactobacillus sp. | reverse complement strand
TCACCTTCGTAGCCGATCACGACCCAGGCGCCACCGCTTTGCTCAATCGCATCACGGTCGAGGCCGACGAAAATTGAGTGAACGTCCGAGCTCATCGTCATCATGCTCAGCAACATACTCATGCTGGGATGGCCGTTGTCGGTGCACTCGTAATAGGTCAGCGTGTGCGTCATTTCATAGCTATTCGCGTTTTGTGTTAATTCTGCCAAATCTAATCTCCTATGTTGTGGTACTGGCGGTAGAGTTCTTGCCGGTTGAGCTTGTTGCGCTTAGCCACGGCCTTGATCGCAGCGTTTGGTGAGGCACCATTGGCGATTTCTTGCTCGATCTGTTCCAGTGGCGTGCCGAGTTCTTCTTGTTCTTCTGCTTCCGGATGATCATTGCCGGCGACGAGGACAACAAATTCACCCCGTGGTTGGTTTTGGTCAAAGTAATCACGGAGTTCACCCAGAGTACCGCGGCTGAATTCTTCGTAACGCTTGGTCAGTTCCCGCGCGAGGACGGCTTTCCGGTCGTCACCAAAGACTTCTGCCATCGCAGCCAGGGTCTTCTTCAACCGGTGTGGTGCTTCGTAAAAAATCATAGTTTCGGGGCGGTTAACCATTTCCGACAGCTCACTGATTTGTTGCTGGTGTTTGCGTTCCAAGAAGCCGTAGAAATAAAACGGTTGCGGTACCAGTCCAGATGCGATTAACGCTGTCAGCCCAGCGTTTGCACCCGGCAGTGGCACGACGGGAATCCCCTCTGCTACCGCGGCTGCGACCAGTTCCTTGCCGGGATCGGAAATCGATGGCATCCCCGCATCACTACACTGCGCAATCTTGACCCCGTCCTTGAGCTTAGCGATCAGTTCCGGAATCCGCTGTTCGGTGTTGTGCTCGTGAAAGCTAATTTGCTTGGTTTCGATTTCAAAATGATTCAGCAATTGTTGGGTATGACGGGTATCCTCGGCCGCAATCAGGTCCACCTCTTCCAAGGTCTTGATCGCACGGAATGTCATATCGTCCAAATTACCGATTGGGGTGGGCACCAGGTACAGGCAGCCGCCCTCTTCATTGTTGAAACTACTCGTTTGTTGCATATCTAACTCCTACTAATTGTCCATTCCTGAGAAAATCGCTTCGTCGCAGAAAATACAGCTTTCGTTGGCATCGAGCCGTTCGCCAAAGTGCTTGCGGCAAACGTGGAAGCCCTGTTGGTACAGTTCCTTGAGCGTCTTGCGCCCGGTTGACAGTTCCTGTTCGCCGTTTTGTCCCCGCAACTTCTTGATTGCTTCTTGCAGGTGGCGGTTTTCAATCGTCAACTCTGCGTTTTGGGCCAGCACCGTATTCAGTTGACTCTTCAAGGATTCTAAGACGCTGGTCATTTCCGTCAAGTCATGAGAAAACTTGTTGAGATTGTCGTAAATGCTGTTGCGTTGTTCGTCTTCGTTCATGACCGTACCTCCATTTTTCCAGCCAACGCTTTGATGATTTTGATTGTTAGCTGCTCAACGACATTTTGGAAGCTGATGTTTTGCTCCAATTCATGCCGGGTATTTAACGTCAGCTGACTGACCGCGAGCAGTTGTGATAGGCGGTAGTGTTGGCTGACCTTAGTGATTAGTTCCTGGCTATCCAGGTAGTGAATCCGCTTAGCTGCATCGACTCCGCTGGCGGTGATCAGGGTGTCACGCCATACCAGGGTAATCAGGTCGAGCATAACTTGTTGACGTTGGCGGTCACGGTTGGCCAGCTTGGTCAGGTCGGTCGTGACGTCGACAAATCCCATCATGTTACCGCTACTGACGTGGGTGTACCATTGTAAAATCCCTTTGACAGCATCACCAAACCAGTTGTCTTCACCGTTCCACGTAGCGTATTCCTCGTACGAATCGGTAATTCCAGACGCGATTTTGGCCTGCTTTTCGCTGACACCATTGTCGATAAATGACTGGATGACGTTTTCTTGATTAAGCGGCGCCATTTCCAGTACCTGGGTCCGTGACTGAATCGTTGGCAGCACGGCACTCTTGTTGGACGTCAGCATCAGGATGTAGATGCCGGGGCCCGGTTCTTCTATGAACTTCAGTAAGCTGTTGGCCGCGCTGGTAGTCATCTTTTCGGCGTCCTTAATAATGAAGAGTTTTTGGCTCCCCTCCATCGCACTCTTGGTGAACTCACTCTTGAGGTAGCGGATCCGGTCGACCTTGATCTGTCTGCCATCCGGTTCGGCGACCACGATATCGGGGTGGTTACCGGTCAAAATCCGTTGGCACTCGTCACAGGTCATGTCCGGCTCGTCATTTTCTGGGTGCAGGCAAAAAAGGCGCAATGCTAACCATTGTGCCACTTCGCTCTTGCCAGATCCATTCGGCCCCACTAACAGGTAGGCATGGGCCAGCTCTTGTTTGTCGATGATCCGCTTCAAACGGTCAATCAGGACTGGCTGTAATTGTTCTGCTTGATTTGCTTCCAAGCTTCAACCCCCGCTTAAAACTTCAAGAATTGTTCGATTGGCAATACAAAGACAGTTGCCCCACCAATCTTTACGTTAACAGGGAATGCGGAACCACCTTCAACGTCAACGTGCATTTGAGATGTGACGTATTGTTCGCGTGATTCGGCGTTCTTCTTGATGATTTCTAATACTTGATCGACTTGTTCGTCTTGAACCCCGATCAGAAAGGTTGCGTTACCTTCACGGAGGAAACCACCAGTAGTTGATAATTGTGTTACTCGGATTTCCGTCTTGTTAAATGCTTTTCTTAAACGATTGCTGTCCTTTGATTGAACAATTGCTACGATCATCTTCATAACTATCACCTCTTATTTTTAAAACAACTCTGCAAACCGTGCGTGGATGGCGGTCTTCACGTCTGCGACCACTTGATCCAATGGTTGGCTTGCGTCGATTAACTTAATTCTATCAGGGTGGGCCTCATAAAGTCGAAGGTAAGATTGACGAACTGTCTGATGGAAGGCAAGTTTTTCCTTGTCCAGACGGTTGACCTGGTCAGAACGGTGCTCAGCGATCCGCTTTAAGCCAATCTCTGATTCCACGTCCAGGTAGATGGTCAGGTCGGGAAGAAGTCCGTCGATGGCAAATTGGTTCATCTGCCAAATCGCCTCTTCGCCCAGGTGACGACCCGCTCCTTGGTAGGCAATCGAACTGTCGACGTAGCGGTCACACAGGATCACCTTGCCAGCTTCCATCCCCGGCAGGATCTCAGAAACGATGTGTTGGCGACGGGCTGCCGCAAACAGCAAGGCTTCTGTCCGTCCATCCATATCGGTGTTTTCTGAGTTAAACAGCACTTGGCGGATTTGTTCAGAGATGTGATTGCCACCCGGCTCACGAGTATAAATCACTTGCTCTGTGCCTAATTGCTGCTCCAGCTCGGATTGGATGGCGGCCATCACACTGGTCTTTCCAGCGCCGTCCGGACCTTCAAATGAAATAAACTTCCCTTGCATCTTCTTACTCCTATTGACTAATAACGCCCTTGTTTAATTGACCGTGTACATTGTATTTGCGGGCAATCTTATACAGGTATAAGTACTTTTGTTCCTGCATTTTGCAACGGTCACGAAGCTCGGTACTTACGTTTGCTTCGTATACGGCACGCTCAGTTTCCTTGGCGTGGTCCCAACTTGCCTTCGTGTCGTAAATCGTGTCCAGCAGGTGTTGGTTGCGTTCTTTTTCAACGCGATGGTTATTACGACTAAATAGCATTGACTTACATCTCCGTTCGTCCTTGAACCGCCTTAAACAGGGTCATTTCGTCTGCATAATCAATGTCTGATCCCACAGATAAACCATGGGCCAGGCGTGTTACCTTGATGTGGGCCGGCTTAATTAATCGTGCCAAGTACCCCGCCGTCAATTCACCGTCTGAAGAAGCGTTCGTTGCGATGATAACTTCCTTGACCTCCTCGTCCTTTTGCAGGCGCTTCAAGAGGCTCGCGATGTTGATATCATCAGCCACAGTCCCGGTCACGGGTGAAATAACACCGTTGAGCACGTGATACAGACCGTGGTATTCACGCATCCGCTCGATTGCCATGACGTCTTGTGATTGTTCGACAACCAGTATTTGTGAGTGATCACGCGTCTTGTCACGGCAGATTGGGCATGGATCATCTTCGGTAATGTTACCGCAGATGCTGCAATTGTGTAAGTCACGCTTGGCTGAAATAAGTGACTTAGCAAAATTAGTGACGGTGTCTTCTTGCATCGTCAGAGTGTAAAAAGCGAGCCGTGTCGCTGTCTTTTGGCCGATCCCTGGTAATTTTGTGTAGCTTTCAATCAGCTTTGCCAGTGGCTCTGGGTATTGCATGGATTACAACCCCATACCGCGAGTGTACTTACCCATCTTGGCTTGGGTTGCTTCGTCGACTTGCTTCATACCGTCGTTGAGTGCGGCCACGAGCAGGTCTTGGAGCATGTCCACGTCATCTGGGTCGACAGCTTCTGGCTTGATCTTCAAGTCTAAGAGGGTCTTGTCACCGTTGAAAGTGGCTACTACCATGTCGTCTGGTGCCTTACCAACGAATTCTTGCTTGGCAAGTTCTTCGTGTTCTTCCATCATTTTCTTTTGCATGGCCTTAGCTTGCTTCATCATTTGTTGCATGTTCATTCCGCGCATCATATTGTTCATCATCCTTTTCTATTAATTATCTTCTACTTTTACTGCATCGCCGAACAGCTCTTGGGCCTTCTTGACTGCGTCTGTTTCGGCTGGTTGAGCATCTGGGGTTGGCGCTTCCTCTTCCGTTACCGGTGTCGGTTGTGAAACCTCAGATGGTGCTGGCTGGGCGTTGGTGTTCACGGATTGGGGTGTTTGTTGTGACTTCTTACCCAGTCCGTGTTGCTTAATATATTCCGCCCGGATGTCTGGCCACTTGTCTTTTGGCACGAAGACGACCCGGATCTGCTTGCCCGTCAGCTCTTGTAAGGCTTGGTCAATGCTTGCGGTTAATTCCGCGCTGTTGGCCGCCTGTTGGTACAAGAAGTCGTAGTTGAAGGCTACGATCACGCCATCTGCACTCGCCGCTACCGGCTTAGAGACGTGTAAGAGTGACCGCTGTGGCACGCTCAACTTCGACAATAATTCTTGCCAGAGATCTTGGACGAATACCAGTGCTTGCCGGCTGGCAGCTCCCAAGATTGGGTTGATCTGGCTGAGGTTGACGTCGACATTTTGCCGTTGCACCCGTGGTTGGCTTGGCGCCTTGGCAGGTTGGGCACTCGCAGCTGGTGCTGGTTGTGCTTGCAGCTGCTTCACCGTTTCCTGCAGGTTGCGGACGGTCGCTTGGAGCTGTTCAATCGTCCGTTGTGTATCAAGGTCGACGGAACTAGACGCTGGCTCCTGGTTTTGTGCCGTGACCGCTTGCCCATCAATTTGCGAAAGCTTGACGGTCAGGACTTCCAGGTAGACGTCAGGGTGAGTGGTAAAGCGCATCTCGTCTTGAATCGTGTTTAACTCATCAATCATCTGGTAGAGGACGGTCGCAGGGGCTGCCGTGCTCATTTTCTGGAAGTCTTCTTCCTTTAATCCAGTACTTTCTACCATTATTAATTCCGGCGATTCTTGGTACAAGAGAACGTCTCTAATGAATGAAATCAGATCTTCAATGAAACGTTGGCCGTCCTTACCTTCTCCGAGAATATCTTTCATGGTATCCAATGCTTCGGCGCTCTTGTGTTCGGCAACTTCGAAATAGTACTTCTCGAGCAGCTGCTTGGTCACACTCCCCGTCACTGTCAGGGCATCGTCTAAGCGTACCTGGTTGTCACTAAATGAAATAACCTGGTCCAGGATACTGAGTGCGTCACGCATCCCACCTTCAGCGGCGTTGGCGATCACCCACAAGGCCTTTTCATCGTATTCAACACCCTTTTGATCGAGGATAAACTTCATCCGACCAAACGCATCCTGTGTAGAAATACGGCGGAAGTCGAAGCGTTGAACCCGTGAAATGATCGTTAATGGAATCTTGTGTGGCTCAGTCGTAGCTAAGATGAAAATGACATTTGCTGGCGGTTCTTCCAATGTTTTCAATAACGCATTGAACGCTCCCGTGGACAGCATATGAACTTCATCAATGATGTAGACTTTGTAATCAGCTTGAGTTGGCGCGTACTTGGCCTTGTCTCTGATATCACGAATTTCTTCCACCCCGTTGTTAGAGGCTGCATCGATTTCGATTACATCATTTAATTGTCCGCTGGTGATCGCCTTACAGATATCACACTCGTTGCATGGCTCACCATCTTGCAAGTTGTGGCAATTGACTGCCTTAGCGAAAATCTTAGCGGCGGATGTCTTACCTGTCCCCCGCGGACCTGCAAAAAGGTAGGCGTGACTAATTTGGTGAGTAACAATCGCATTTTTTAATGTCTGCGTAACGACTTGCTGACCGACTAGATCTTCAAATCGTTGGGGCCGCCAAACCCGATACAGTGCTTGGTAACTCATCACGTCGCTTCCTTTCTTTGAAAAAATCTACATAAGTAATTATATTATACTAGCTTTCTTCCGATTTTCGAAATTAAAAACTGGGAAAGAGAAGTTAATTTTTCTCTCACCCAGCCCAAAATATAATTAAAGGACGCGGTCGAAAAAACCACGCCCTGTTGTTTTTATCCAAACTTAGGACACAAGGCATATCAAACTTAGTGCTGCTTCCTTCCGGACCTGACACGGTTCGTAAGCACACCCTTGCCCTAAGGCCTTACGGCAAATAGTAGTTTACACTAAATTAATATTAAATGCTAGTCTTTGTTGCGACGTTTTTTCTTCTCGGCCTTCCTACGCTTACGTACCGCGCGGAAAAAGTCCTTTAATAATTTACTGCACTGCTCTTGCATGAGGCCCTTGTGAACGGTGACTTGGTGATTTAACCGGTCGTCTTCTAATAGGGTGTACAAACTTTCGACCGCACCAGCTTTAGGGTCAGTGGCACCGTAGTAGACGTTTTTAATACGTGCATGGACGATAGCACCACTACACATAATGCAGGGCTCGAGCGTCACGTAGAGGTCACAGTCCTCCAGTCGCCAGCTGTGCAGGTACTCGCAGGCTTCCATAATTGCGAGCATTTCTGCATGGTAAGTCACGTCCTGAAAATGCTCTCTCATATTATGTCCGCGACCGATAATTTTCCCGTCCTTAACAATCACCGCACCGATCGGAACCTCGTCAATCGATTTAGCTAGCTTAGCTTCAGCGATTGCAGCTTTCATAAATTTTTCCTGGTCATTACTTCGCAAAATTTTTCTCCATTTTCTTTTCTCAAGATTCAATTTTAAGTGTATAATATTATCTTGGTTCTTAAAATAAATCCGGTAACAAAAATAAAAAAAATTAAATTGGCTTAATCCGCCAGGCTAATACTACATGTTGTGGTTCGACTCAAAAATTTACACAATATGTGGTATTTTTTTGTTGCTTTTTTGACTCATTAGCCTATACTTAAATACATCAAATACGTTTAATCGAGTGAGGGAGGTTTTGAGAATATGGTAACCATTTTTTCAAAAAACAACTGCATCCAATGTAAGATGACTAAGAAATTTCTTCAACAACATGAAATTAGCTTCATTGAACACAATATTGATGAACAACCTGAATACATTGATCAACTGAAAGCTGATGGTTTCTTAGCTACCCCAGTTGTAAAGTTGCCAAACGGAAATGCCTTCTCTGGTTTCCGCCCAGACCGACTTCAACAACTTGCCTAGCTACATCAAATTGTATGTTTTAAGAACCAGGCTACCACGTAACTATTACGTCTAGCCTGGTTTATTTATTGAATTAATCGATTTCAAGAAAGAGAGATTTATTATGGCCTTATCCGATATTGATCTGAATAAAGTAAAGTACTTCAACCTCAACAACGAACTCAATATTCCGCGCGACGGTAAGATTCAACTTGAAAAGGATCAACAAGCACTGGATGACTTTTTAGAAAGCAACGTTCGTCCTAACACTAAGAAGTTCAACTCTTTAGCAGAACGTTTCAGCTGGTTAGAAGATAATGACTACATTGAATCAGGCTTTGTAGACAAGTACGGCATTGAATTCATCGAAAAGTTGTACGACTACTTGAAGGACCAAAATTTCCACTTCCATTCATTCATGGCTGCATACAAGTTCTACGCTCAATATGCTTTGCGGACTAATGATAAGGAATACTACCTGGAAAACTACATTGACCGTGTTGCAATGAACGCATTGTACCTGGCTAATGGCGACCAAGACCTGGCTATGGACCTGGCTGACGAAATCGTCCACCAACGTTACCAACCAGCAACCCCTACTTTCTTGAATGTTGGTCGGAAGCGCCGTGGTGAATTCGTTTCATGTTTCGCTATTCAAACTACCGATGACATGAACACAATCGGTCGGACCATCAACTCTGCCCTTCAATTGTCCAAGATCGGTGGTGGTGTTGGTATCAACCTGAGCAACCTTCGTGAAGCCGGTGCACCAATCAAGAAGATCAAGGGTGCCGCTAGTGGTGTTGTTCCAGTTATGAAGTTATTGGAAGATTCCTTCTCATACTCCAACCAACTTGGTCAACGTCAAGGTGCCGGTGTTGTTTACCTGAGCGTCTTCCACCCAGATATCATCGAATTCTTGGGTGCCAAAAAGGAAAACGCCGATGAAAAGATCCGTCTGAAGACCCTTTCCCTCGGTATCACCGTTCCCGACAAGTTCTATGAATTAGTAGAAAAGGATGAGGATCTCTACCTCTTCAGTCCATACGATGTCCAACGTGTATACGGCGTGCCATTCTCATACGTTGATATCACCGCTGAATACGACAACATGGTCGCAAACGATGAAATCACCAAGAAGAAGGTTAACGCTCGTGACCTGGAAGATGAAATCAGTAAGCTTCAACAAGAATCAGGTTACCCATACATCGTCAACATCGATACCGAAAACCGCGACAACCCAATCGATGGTAAGATCGTCATGAGTAACCTCTGTTCTGAAATTGCCCAAGTGCAAGTACCATCAAAGGTTGCTGACGACCAATCATACGAAACTCTTGGTACTGATATTAGTTGTAACCTGGGTTCTACCAACATCGCTAACATGATGGAAAGTCCTGACTTTGGCCGTTCAATCCGTGCCATGATGCGTGGACTTACCCACATCAGTGACGTTGAAAACCTCGACGTTGTTCCTAGTATCAAGCGCGGTAACGAATTGGCTCACTCAGTTGGTCTTGGTGCCATGGGTCTGCACAGTTACCTTGCGAAGAACCAAATCCAATACGGTAGCCCTGTCGCAATTGAATTTACCGGTGTTTACTTCATGCTGTTAAACTACTGGTCATTGGTTGCCTCAAACGAAATTGCTCGCGAACGCAAGGCTACTTTCTACGACTTTGACAAGAGTACTTACGCTGATGGTTCATACTTCGATAAGTACATCGAAAAGGATTGGGGTCCTAAGTCTGATGTAGTTAAGGACCTCTTCAAGGGTGTCTTCATCCCTGGTCCAGATGACTGGAGGAAGCTTAAGGAAGATATTATGAAGGACGGTCTTTACAACCAATACCGTCTTGCCGTTGCTCCAAACGGTTCTACTTCATACATCAACGACTCTACCGCAAGCTTGACTCCAATCATCAACAAGATTGAAGAACGTCAAGAAAAGATGATCGGTAAGATTTACTACCCAGCACCATACCTTTCAAATGACACAATGGGTTACTACCAATCCGCTTACGACATTGATATGCGTAAGGTAATCGACACTTACGCAGCTGCACAACAACACGTTGACCAATCAATGTCCATGACCCTGTTCATGCGTTCTACAATCCCGGCAGGACTCTATGAATGGAAGGACGGTCGGACAGAAAAGATGTCTACTCGTGACCTCAACATTCTCCGTCACTACGCCTTCCAACGCGGTATCAAGTCCATCTACTACATCCGGACATTTACAGACGACAGTGATGAAATTGGTGCAAACCAATGTGAAAGCTGCAGTATTTAATTTATACTTATTAAGTTTGTCAATATATGGTAAGATTATATTTGACTAATTTTCGAACGAACAAATTTTGAAGGAGCAGGCAACTAATGAAACTTGAAGATTTCGAATTCACACCATTAGAAGAATACAAAGCAATCAACTGGAATGCCGTTTCCGATATGATCGACAAGGCTACCTGGGAAAAGTTGACCGAACAATTCTGGTTAGATACCCGTATTCCAGTTTCCAACGACTTGGATGACTGGCGTGAATTAAACGATGACGAACGCTGGACTGTCAGCCACGTTTTCGGGGGATTGACTCTCTTGGATACTGTCCAATCCGAAGCTGGTTTGACTTCATTAAAGGAAGACGTAAAGACTCAACACGAAACTGCCGTATTGAACAACATTCAATTCATGGAATCAGTTCACGCAAAGAGTTACTCTACTATCTTCTCTACTTTGAACACTCCAGATCAAATCAACGAAATCTTCTCATGGTCTGACTCCGAAGAATTCCTTCAAAACAAGGCTACGAAGATCTCTAACATGTACTTGGACCCTACCGTAGATCCTTTGAAGAAGAAGGTTGCCAACGTCTTCCTCGAAACATTCCTGTTCTATTCAGGTTTCTACACTCCTTTGTACTACTTAGGTCACAACAAGTTGAATAACGTTGCCGAAATCATCAAGTTGATCTTACGTGATGAATCAGTTCACGGTACCTTCATTGGTTACAAGTTCCAAGTTGGTCTCCGTCAATTGAGCGAAAAGAAGCAACAAGACATGAAGGATTGGCTGTACAACTTCTTGTACGAACTCTACGACAACGAAGAACGTTACACCCACCTCTTGTACGACAACCTTGGCTGGACTGATGATGTATTGACATTCATCCGTTACAACGCCAACAAGGCCCTTATGAACTTGGGTCAAGATCCACTCTTCCCTGATACCGCAGCTGATGTTAACCCAGTTGTTATGAACGGTATCTCTACTTCAACTGTTAACCATGACTTCTTCAGTCAAGTTGGTAATGGTTACCGTCTCGGTGAAGTTGAAGCCATGAACGATGATGATTACCACATCTTGGATCCTAACGCCAAGAAGGATATTAACTCACGTGACTAATCATTCACTATCAAGTGCTAAGCGCAGCAATTGTCTGCCTTAGCGCTTTTTTGTACTCCCCTTTGTGAATAAGTGATCACTATCATCTGGGCAAGCGATTGCACGATTAATTAAATTTTCAAAATTTATACCAATCTTTTTCTACAGCCATGCGCTCTTACAGTTAATTAGATGTAAGCGCATTCACAAAAATAACCATTGTTAATTTCCTCACAAAGGTATTGAAAAATAAAAACAACAGGTTTAATATAAACCTTGTTCAATAGTTAACAAACAATCCATTGGAAAAGGGGATATTTGATTATGGCTACTTCAAAGACTAAGCAAGTCAAGCAAGAACCTACGCAAGAACAAAAGGATCAAGCGGCTCAAGAACTGATCAAAGGATTAGTTGAAAAGAGTCAAGAAGCCTTTGAACAATTGCGCAATTATACACAAGAACAAGTTGATAACATCTGTCAAGCGATGGCATTAGCTGCCGAAGATCACCACATGGACTTGGCCGTTGCCGCTGCTGAAGAAACTGGTCGTGGTGTTGCCGAAGATAAGGCAATCAAGAACATCTACGCCAGTGAATACATCTGGAACAACATTCGTCACGACAAGACTGTTGGTATCATCGAAGACAACGACGAAGATCAAACTATCAAGATCGCTGACCCACTGGGTATCATCGCAGGGGTTGTTCCTGTTACTAACCCAACCTCAACTACAATCTTCAAGTCAATCATTTGTGCAAAGACTCGTAACACGATCATCTTCTCATTCCACCCACAAGCTCTTCAAGCCTCAATCAAGACTGCAAAGATTCTTCAAGAAGCTGCTGAAAAAGCGGGTGCTCCAAAGAACATGATTCAATGGATTCCAACTTGCAGCCGTGAAAACACTCTTGCATTGCTGCAAAACCCAGATATTGCCACTATTTTGGCTACTGGTGGCCCTGGCTTAGTTAAGGCCGCTTACTCATCTGGTAACCCTGCCCTCGGTGTTGGACCTGGTAACGGCCCTGCTTACATCGAAAAGACTGCTAACATCGAACGTTCTGTATACGACATCGTATTATCAAAGACTTTCGATAACGGTATGATTTGTGCCACTGAAAACTCAGTCGTTGTTGATGACGAAATCTACGACCAAGTTAAGGACGAATTCAAGAAGTGGAACTGTTACTTTGTTAAGAAGAACGAAATGCAAACCTTCTCAGATGGATTCATCGACCCAGATCGTCACCAAGTTCGTGGTCCAATCGCTGGTCGTTCCGCAAACGCCATTGCTGACATGTGTGGTTTGAAGAACGTCCCAGAAAACACAAAGGTACTGATCGCTGAAATCGACGGTGTTGGGGATGATTACCCACTGTCAGCTGAAAAGCTTTCTCCAGTTCTGACTATGTACCGTGCAAGCTCACACGAAGATGCATTTGATATCTGTCGTCAACTCTTGCACTACGGTGGTGAAGGTCACACTGCATCTATCCACACTCTCGATGACGACTTAGCTACTAAGTACGGTCTCGAAATGCGTGCTTCACGTATCATTGTTAACTCACCATCTGGTATTGGTGGTATTGGTAACATCTACAACAACATGACTCCATCACTTACTCTTGGTACCGGTTCATACGGTGGTAACTCAATTTCTCACAACGTTACCGACTGGGATCTCTTAAACATCAAGGTTATCGCCAAGCGTCGTGAAAACCGTCAATGGGTTAAGATTCCCCCAAAAGTATACTTTCAGCGCAACTCGCTGAAAGAACTGCGCGATATTCCAAACATTGATCGTGCCTTCATCGTTACCGGTCCTGGTATGAGCAAGCGTGGTTACGTTCAACGTGTTATCGACCAATTGCGCCTCCGTCAAAAGGAAACTGCATTCTTAGTATTTGACGATGTTGAAGAAGACCCATCAACAAACACTGTTGAAAAGGGTGTCGCAATGATGAACGACTTCAAGCCTGACACTATTATCGCCCTCGGTGGTGGTTCACCAATGGACGCTGCCAAGGCTATGTGGATGTTTTATGAACACCCAGAAACTTCATGGTACGGTGTTATGCAAAAGTACCTTGATATCCGTAAGCGTGCTTACCAAATCAAGAAGCCTACTAAGTCACAATTCGTTGCTATCCCAACTACTTCAGGTACTGGTTCAGAAGTTACCCCATTTGCGGTTATCACTGATTCCAAGACCCACGTTAAGTACCCTCTGGCCGACTACGCATTGACTCCAAACATTGCTATCGTTGATCCACAATTCGTTGAAACTGTTCCTGCAAAGACTACTGCCTACACTGGTTTGGATGTTCTTTGTCACGCTACAGAATCATACGTATCTGTAATGGCTACTGACTACACCCGTGGTTGGTCACTGCAAACTGTCAAGGGTGCTATGGAATACCTTCCTAAGTCAGTTAAAGGTGATCTGGTTGCTCGTCGTAAGATGCACGACTTCTCAACTATGGCAGGTATGGCATTCGGTCAAGCCTTCCTTGGTATCAACCACTCACTCGCCCACAAGATGGGTGGTGCATTCGGACTTCCTCACGGTCTTCTGATCGCCATCGCATTCCCTCAAGTTGTTCGTTTCAACGCCAAGCGCCCACAAAAGTTAGCTCTTTGGCCACACTACGAAACTTACCACGCAACTAAGGACTACGCTGACTTGGCTCGCTTCATCGGACTGAAGGGTAACACTGATGAAGAATTAGCTGAAGCATACGCACAAAAGTACATCGACGTTGCTCACGAATGTGGTGTAACCCTGAGCTTGAAGGCAAACGGTGTTACCCGTGAACAATTCGACAAGGTTGTTGATGAATTAGCCGTTCGTGCATACGAAGATCAATGTACTACTACCAACCCAGTTGAACCATTAGTGAGTCAACTCAAGGAATTACTTGAACGTTGCTACAACGGTACTGGCGTTGAAGATAAATAATTAAAACAGTCATAACATATCCCAAAAGCAGTTGTAAGATACCCCTCCTCTTACAACTGCTTTTTTGGTACAATAGTATAAGTTTGTAATTATTTGGAGGATATTATGATTCAAGAATTCAAGAACTTTATCGCACGTGGTAACGTGATCGATATGGCTGTTGGTATTATTATCGGTTCTGCATTTACCGCAATCGTCACCTCTCTGGTAAACAACCTGATCAACCCTTTGATTGGGATTTTTCTGGGTAAAATTGACCTCTCAAACCTGATTTTGAAGGTCGGTGACGCAACATTCAAGTATGGACTCTTCTTAAACGCTGTAATCAACTTCTTGATTATCGCCTTCGTGGTATTCATCATCGTCAAGGTCATCAACAAGTTCCAAAAGAAGGAAGATGCTAAGCCTGTAGAACCAAGTGATGAAGTGAAGTACTTAAAGGAAATCGCTGAATTGCTGAAGAAATAAAACTAAATTTGTGTATACAAAAAGCGGCCTATGGATATAGGTCGCTTTTGCTGTTTTAACGGCGTGACATTGCTTCTTCGTAATCTTTGGTGCCAACAAATACAGGTTGCATGTAAGGGTTGATTTGCATTTGACGAGCACGCTTCCAGATGATTGCAAAGACTACCACGTTAATCATAAGTGATGCAATGGCGATGATTCCCATCATGTGAGGATCAGCTGCAGTTGGGTGAACTGCTGGGTTCATAACACCGTCCTTGTAGAGGACTGGGAGAACCGCAAACTTACCTTGATCTTGGAATAATGGGAAGATTTGGGCAAACATACACCAAATGGCTAAAGTATTTGCACGGTTTTGAATCCAGCCACCCTTGTTCCAGATGGCCACTGCGAATGTTGGAGCTAGCAGCAGTGCAAAACCGCAGTACCATGAGTGAGTAGGCAAGTTGTTGTACGTGTATTCGAAGTTCCAAACATCGTAAGCCAGGATGAAAAGCCAGGTCATGTCAGGCCAAAGCATATCCTGTTCGTTCTTGGAAGAGTAAATACCGAACCAGCCAGTCATACAGAAGACGTTGATGATTCCAGCAATCCCGTTAAGGACGTTCCACCAACCACCGTAGAGCCAAACACCTTCTGATGAAAGCCACCATTGACTACCGGTAGTTGCTAAAGCATTCATACCCCGAATTGCAGATTCAAAATCGCTGCCGACCGCGATGAAAATATTAATAGCAACAATTGCAAATGGAAAAACCTTGAACCAATATGCTTTACCCAAGCGACCCCAGTGGTACTTAAGAACCATAAAACCAATACAGCCAAACGTTGCAGCGTAAAGCTTAGCGTAGTGGAACCAGCTATTCATGTGCACATATGTTGGATTATGAAGTGCCCACGCTTGTCCCTGCGCTGCGCTGATATAGATTGCTGTAAAGTATATTGTCAGAACAATCGGCAAGACGATGAAGAAGAGCACCCCACCAGCTTTTGACCGTCGCGCAATTTCATTAGTGATAACTAAACAAACGAATACTAGCAACCACCCCAGCAATTGCCAGCTCGAATCATTCCCATAAACTTGGAATAACATATTACTTACCTCCCCCGATTCATTTGATTAATCTTTACACATTTATTGTATAATTCTATCTTCGTTCTGATCAGGTTCATAAGTACATATTTGTCTTAATTCAATACATACGTCTATTTTTAGCTAATAAAAAAGCAAAGCGACCAATAATCACTTTGCTTAGTTAAATTCTAGTGGTAAAGATCGAAACGACCCTTGGCGATGAGTTCCTTTAAGCCACCTTGAACGAAGAGTGACTTGTTCATAATCATCTTCTTAACAACAGAAGCTGGGTAACCCTTCATTGTGATTCCCTTTGATTCACCGAATGCACGGGTGTTACCAACTGAAGCTACAGTACCAAGTGAGCTGAATGTGTAAGCTCCTGGACGCTTAGTACCGTTCACACGTGCTTCGATATCCTTGGCAACGTAACGGGCCATCTTGAGGGCAATTTGTGCAGTGGTTGGGTATGGACGATCGCCATCAGGTGGCATAACCGCAGCGACATCCCCGATCATGTACATATCATCGTCTTCAGGTACAGTCAGGTGTTCGCTATCCATGACACGTCCACGGCGCGCTTGTAACCCAGATTCAGCAACCACTGGGCTACCAGAAACACCGGTTGTCCAAATGATGGTACCAGCCTTTACTTCATGGAGAGGAGTACCTTCTGCATCGTCAGCACCCTTGTAGAGCACAGTATTTGGTTGAATTTCTTGAATCAAAGCACTTTGCGTCAATTCAATGTCAAGCTTGTCCAACAACTTCAAGCAGTAGTTAGCCAGGTTGTCATTGAACATTGGCAAAATCCGATTAGAAGCATCGATAACGTGAATCTTGATTTGGTCTGGAGTGACACCGGCCCACTTAGCGTAACGTGGACGAGCATCTGCCAAGGCACCAGCCAATTCGATCCCAGTAAATCCAGCACCACAGACAACAATCTTCAAGTCTTCAGGGTTCTTGCTGGATTGGTAGTTCTTCATTTGTGCTTCGATGTGATCACGGATAGCTTCAGATTCTACAATGTTGGTCATTGGGAGACTGTTTTCAACCGCACCCTTGATACCGAATGTTTCGGAGACGAATCCCAAAGCAAATACACAGTAGTCATATGACAGTGGTTCGTGGTTTGCTAATTCAACCTTCTTGTTTTCTTCGTCTACCTTTTCAACGCGGTCAACAATGAAAGTAGTCATTGATGGGTCTAATACATCAGCGATTGGGAAGGTAATCTTGCTGGTTGGCAGGTTACCTGAAGCAACTTCGTGAAGGTCAGTAGCTTCGTAGTGGTAGTCGTTTTGATCTACCAGGGTAACTTCTACTTTACCGTGGAGCTTCTTTTGTAATTCAACAACAGTCTTCAAACCGGCATATCCGGCACCGAGTACAACAACTTTTTTCATCATTTTTCCTCCATTCAACGTTTACAATAAAACACCAAGCCAGTATGTCAGCATCTGTGTTAACGAACCAACCAGGAGAATCTTTACCGCGCAGATAAAGGTTTCACGCTTAACTTGTTTCTCCATTAGCAACTTGTTCTGGTGGTAAGTAAACGGTAAAATAACTAATGATATTAACACCGTCCAGGGCGCAACGCCAAGCAGTGGTGAGATAATAATCAATATAAAGGCTAACACGTTCTTTACCGAAAAAGCAATTAATGCGTTTCGTTTACCAATGTAGTGGACAATCGTCTTGCGTTGGTTATCTTCGTCTTCTTGTTCGTCACAGATGTTGTTAGCTAACAAGAGATTGGAAATCCATAATTCATCTGGCAATGAAATAACCAAGATTGGCCAGAGTGTCGACCAGGTCCATGTGAAGTATTGGTATGAATTGATGTAAACACTCAAGAGAACGATCATCACACCCATCGTGAACCCAGCAGCCAATTCACCAAATGGCAGATTGGAGATTGGGTATGGACCAGATGAATACAAGATTCCGATTGCAAAGCAAAACATCCCCATCCATAATACGGGGAGTCCAGCAGTATACACTAACCAGAGTCCCATCACACCAGCAATTACTGAGAATGCGACCAGTAATCCTAATACTAGACGTGGGGATATATTTTCTCTCCCAATAATGTTAGTATTTTGCTTATAGTCTTCTTCGTCAATTGCATGGTTATAGTCATTGTAATTGTCCATCATATCGACCGCCATGTTGAATAAGAACATCGCGATGAAGAAGACAATTGCGTGTGGCCAATTAATTGAATGGTAATAAAACTCACTAAAGGCCATTCCGAGAAAGAATGGAATAACGCTGGCTGTCTTGGCTTTGATTTCAACCAGCTCTAAAAATACATTTAATGACACCAAGACACTTCCTTTCGGTATAATTATAACTAGATAACATAAATAAGGAAACAAGTACAATGAATAATCAATGGCAAAGCTACCCTTTCATTAGCACACAACTGAATAGCGTCAATCAGTGCATCCAAGAGAAGCTCAAATGTAGTAACCAGGAGCTACAAGATGCGCTGGTCACGATGGCAACGAATGGTGGAAAATACCTCCGTCCAGCCATCTTATTAACGATCGGGCAGGTCTGCGGAGCCAAAGATGATAACGATCAGCTGATTAAATTAGCGGCTTCAATCGAAATTCTCCACATGGCGACATTGGTTCACGACGATATCGTTGATGATTCGCCCAAACGTCGCGGTGCAGTCAGCATCCAATCTCGCTTTGGCAAGGACATCGCCGTATACGCGGGTGACCTCTTGTTTACAGCATTCTTTGACCTCCTGCTTGAAGCAATTCACGGTTCAAAATACCTGGAAGTCAACGCCCATGCGATGCGCAAAATTCTTGATGGTGAGCTTGGCCAAATGAACCAGCGCTTTAACACCAAGCAGAGTCTCGATGACTACCTGGATGACGTTAACGGCAAGACTGCAGCCCTCTTCCAACTGGCAGCCCAAGAAGGCGCACACTTTGCCGGTGGAGACGAAGATGCCGTTCAACACGCCGCAGAATTTGGGCAAAAGCTCGGTATTGCCTTCCAGATGCTTGACGACATCCTGGACTATACCGGGGATGATCAGTTAAACAAGCCGGTGATGGAAGACCTCTCCACCGGGGTTTACTCACTGCCTCTGCTAATGGCGCTGCAAGCTGATAGCCCACAGTCAACGACCCTCGAATCCATCTTGGCAAAAGGAAACCAGCTCGACGAAAATGATATGAATCAAATTCGCCAGCTGGTTATCGAATCCGGCGCTGTAGAACAGAGCCGGGAGTTAGCTGGAAAGTTCACCCAAGAAGCCTTAGAAAGCCTCTCAGCGCTTCCAGACAACAAATATAATCGTTTCCTTACGAAGATGACAAAGAAATTACTTAAACGTACGATCTAAGCAGGTTGATCAGGATTAAAGTCCTTGATCAGCCTTTTTTAATTCTTGATAGCGTTGGTTGTTTGCCCACAGTTCTGCAGGTGTACCATGCATCTCGATTTGACCGTCTTCAATAAAGATTACTTGGTCAACTTCATCGATTCCTTGCAAGTGGTGGGTGATCCAGATCAGGGTCTTGCCATCCAGTTGCTCGAAAATCGTGTTAATTACAGATTGTTCCGTGATTGGGTCCAGTCCGACAGTTGGTTCATCCAAAATGACGATTGGTGAATCCTTCAGCAGAATCCGTGCTAATGACATCCGGTGACGTTCACCACCAGAGAAACGAAGACCGGCTTCATCCACCATCGTTTCGATTCCGTCGGGTAATGCCTTAACCATCTTTTCCAAACCAACACGGCGTAAGACATCCCAAATCTGTTCGTCAGTCGCATCTTCATTACCTAAGCGAATGTTGTTTGCGATCGTGGTATTGAACAGGTATGGAGATTGGTTGATGACACTGATGTAGTTGGAGATGTGATCGCCAAACTTGCTGGTGTCGATACCGTTTAATTCAATGCTCCCAGAGGTTGGAGTGCGGTCACCACGCAAGAGTGCAGCCAGGGTACTCTTCCCCGCCCCACTCTTACCAAGGATTGCCAGCTTTTCGCCAGCGTTAACCTTCAGACTGACACCTTTAAGCACTTCCTTGGTCGTATTTGGATACGTGTAATGAACGTCTTCAACTGCCAGGGAATATGGTCCCTCCGCGGATTCAACTTCTTCTTGGATCCGGTCAGCATGATCGTCGAGGTTGTTCAAACGGACCAGAGAATCAGTGTAGACGTTGGTTTCTTGCGCTGCAGCTGGCAGTGGAGCAAATGCATCGACTAATGGGAAGACCGCCAGTACGAAGGCAGCGATCCAGTTAGCCGCACCACCATGTTGTCCACCAAATTCGCTGGCACCCCAGATAATCAGGCTGACAGCGACAACCAGAATCAACATTTGGATCAAGAAATCACGCCACCGTTCAAAGCGATTCATTGCCTTTTCAGATTCAGCAAATTGCTTTTCGTTATCGTTGTGAAGTGACATGTAAGCATCAGAACGACCGGAAAGAACCCAGTCACCAACACCCATCACGTTATCGGTTAAGTTAACGTAAAGGTCATCCTTAACCTGCTTTTGTAATTCTTGGCGCGCACCATTGATCAGCACGGACCACAGTGGAATTGCGAAGATCATCAAACCAAAAACGACTAGCATCCAAAGGCCCATCCAAATGGAGAGGTAGCCGATACCGACAACGATAATTGTGTACAGGCCCCAGCTAACGAACATTGGGAACATGGTCCGTAAGTAAAGGTTTTGGATATGGTGAATATCGTCAGACAAGAGTCCCAAGATGTCACCTAATTGGTACTTACTGTTAAGCTTTGTTGCGTCAAATTCCAAAGTGTCATAGAGTTTTTGGCGCAGACGTGAAGTCATACGGAGAACCCAGTTGTGACTAACGAGCCGTTCAAAGTAACGAAAGGCTGGCCGGCCAATCCCGAATGCACGGGTTAAGACGATTGGAACGTAAACTAACAAAATGTTGTCAGGGTGTGTTGCGGACTTAGAAATCAGGTATCCGGCAACAAACATTAAACCAGCACCACAGACAAAGGTTAAGATCCCCAGGCTAATCGCCAAAATCAAAGTCTTCCGATAATGGCGCAGGAATGGGCGAACCCAGTTGTCATTCTTGAGTGCTTTTAACAAGGGTACTTTGTTTAACATTTACTTTTCACCCCGCATTTCTTTCATCAGTTTCGTGAAGTAACCATCCTTTGCGAGCAGTTCGTCGTATGTCCCCTGCTCTACTAATTCACCATGGTTCATAACCAGGATGTAATCCATTTGCTTAATCCAGTGCAAACGGTGTGTGGCGAAGAAGACGAGACGATTTTCCATCAGTGGCAACATCCGCTTCTTCAAATCCAACTCGGTTTCAATATCCAGGTGGGCAGTTGGTTCATCAAAAATCATGACGCGTCGGCCTGAATCCAAGAATGCACGTGCCAATGCGATTCGTTGTGCTTGACCACCAGAGAGAACACGGCGACCGTTACCGATTACAGTGTCCAATCCTTCTGGGAGGTCTTCTAAGAGATCATCCAAACCAACCACGTGAATGGCCTTCTTGACTTGTTCGTCGCTCACGTTTGGCGTGTAGAAGGCAATGTTTTCACGCAAAGTTGCCGTGAAGACATATGGGTTCTGTGGAATGTAGAGCAGTTGCTTCCGCCATTCTGGGATATCCATCGTAGAAGCTTCGTGACCCTGAATTGTGATCTTCCCGCCAGTTGGTGCCAGAAAACCACTCAAGAGATTGATCAAAGTAGTCTTACCAGAACCACTCATACCGATGATCCCGACCTTTTGATACCCCTTCAAGTCCAGTGAGAATGGCTTGATGTCACTCCCGTTTGGATACTTAAATTGCATTTGGTCGATTGAAAATTCATCATCGTCTTGCCATGCGTGAAGAGAGAGATCTTCGCTTGGTTCACCAGGTTCATTGATCAGCTTGCGAACCTTCTTGAAGGCATTCTTACCGTTCAAAGTAGCATGGTAATCACCAGCAAAGTTTCGAATTGGTAAGAAGTATTCTGGTGCCAAAACCAAAACGGCTAAGGCTGGGAACAAGTCGATCGTACCGTTAATCAAACCAAGACCGAGGTACACCGCAATCACGGCGATTGACAAGGTCGTAAAGAAGTCCAGAGCGAAGGTTGAAAGCATCGCAATCTTCAAAACCTTCATTGTCCGTTCACGGAAAGTTTCGCTGGAATTAAAGATGCTAGTTGAGTACCGTTTACTTAACCCCAGGTACTTCAGTGTGTCGATACCACGGAGCGAGTCAATAAAGTTGTTTGACAATTTTTGGAAGTTACTGAATTGCTTATCAGCATTAGCTTGCGCAGCCAGACCCAGGATAATCATGAAAAGAACGATCAGTGGGTACATCAGCAAAAGAATAATTGCGGAACGCAAGTCGAGAAAAAAAGTCGCAATGAAGATGATGACAGGAACAATCATCATTGTCATCACCTTCGAGAAGGTCAGCTTGATGTATTCGTCAACTTCGCCAATCCCATCAACGACCATTGTGATTAAACTCCCCGTCCCTTGTTTTTGCACTAAGGCGGGGCCTAATTTAAACATCTTTTCTAGCAAGTTCCGACGTAATTCTAGTGACGCGGTACCTGCATATTCATCTAGCCAGTTATTGCTCAATAAAGTCAGTAGTTGGCGCAGTGTAAAGCATGCAATGAACGCCAACAACAGCATCCAGTCCATGGCTTTACCATCCCACAATTTCGTAATAACCATACTCATTGAAAGGGCCTGTCCAATAATCAAAAAAGCTTGCAGAACATCGAGTCCCGCAAGCTTTCTACTGATTGATCGAGATCCTGCTAATTGAAACAGCTCTTTATCAATCATTAATAGTTAGCCTCCCCGATTCTTGGCATTTCAATCCGCTTCCGGAAAATCCAGTATGCCCAAGCAGTGTATGCAAGAACACATGGTACCAAGACAACAGTTGCGATAGTCATAATAATCAAAGTGTAATTTGATGATGATGCACTCTTGATCATGAGGTCGAACTTAGGACTGATTGAAGAAATCATTACTCGTGGGAAAAGACCACAGAAGATTAATGCAACCAGTGATACCAGAGTCAAACCACTAGCAAGGAATGCATGACCTTGCTTGTTCTTGAAAGTAGCAACGTGTGCCCATACAGAGAAACCAACGATTAATACAAGGCAAAGCAAAGTTGCGATTGGGTGAACCTTGATGAAATCAGTTTGGAACAAGAGCAAGAGCGCGAAGACAACTTCACCAGCGTAAAGTACCCAGTAAAGTGCTTGTGCGTAGTTTTGTGCACGTTCAGAAACAGCACCCTTAGTCTTTAATGTGATGTAGTTCAAACCGTGAAGGTAAGTCAGAAGAGTCAAAGCAACACCGCCGACGATTGAGAACCAGTTGAAGTAGTCAAAGAAGTGAGCGTGAATGTTACCTTGGGCGTCAATTGGCATACCCTTGATCATTGAGATGAACACAGTACCAAAGAGGAATGGTACAACTAAGCTACTAATAGCCAAGCACTTGCTCCATACAGGAACGTGCTTTTCAGGACTTTGCGCACGGAATTCGAATGAAACCCCACGCATGATCAAGCCTACCAAGATGAACAAGAGAACAAGGTAGTAGCCTGAGAACAAAGTAGCATACCAGTATGGGAATGAAGCGAACATGGCACCACCAGCAGTGATCAACCATACTTCGTTACCATCCCAAACAGGACCAATTGTCTTAATAATTTGAGTACGTTCGCCTTCGTTGTGAGCTAAACTACCCACGGCCATTCCGACCCCGTAGTCAAATCCGTCAAGGAAGAAGAATCCGGAGAACAGAACACCGATCAAAACGAACCACAGTGTTTGTAAGATTGACATTTAGAAGGCCCCCTTTGCAAATGGATCTGTAGCCTTCTTATCAGCTTGAGCATTGTCAAAACTTACTGGGTCGTTGCGTAAGAACCGTACAACCAAGTAAAGGAAGACAATTGCCAAACCAGTAAAGACGATGAAGTAAACAATGTTAGACGTCAGGAGTGACGCAACAGATACGGATGGTGAAACACTTTGTTGGATTGTGAAGAGACCGTAAACAGTCCAAGGAACACGACCCAATTCAGTAATCAACCAACCAGCAGTGTTTGCCAGGAATGGTGTAAATGTCATCAGACCCATTACCCAAAGCATCCACCGCTTTTCGTAAAGTGTTTGCTTGCCCTTTCGAGTTAAGAACAGGCCAACAACTGATACCAAGAACATCAATGCACCGAAGCCGGCCATGACACGGAAGCTCCAGAACAGAGTGTTAACCGGAACATAGTAACTCATCTTGTGACCAGCAATCTTTGTACCGTACTTCTTTTCGAGTTGAGCGTTGATTTCTTCCATACCCTTAACAGAACCAGTAGTCTTGTGGTATGAGAGCACACTAAGCATAACAGGAATTTCGACCTTACCCTTAACTTCATGAGTCTTAGAGTCGGCGATACCAACAACAGTCCATGGAGCTGGGCTCTTGGTGGTCTTGTAAACAGCTTCAGTAGCAGCGAACTTCATTGGTTGTTCCTTGATCAGGTATTGCATTTGCACATCCCCGATAGCAATAGAACTCAATGAGAAAATCAGCATCATCCAGAGACCTACACGCATAGTCTTTTGGTAGATCTTCTTGTCTTCGTCAGTGATTGAACGCTTCTTGAGTAATTGGAAAGCGGCCATACCAGCAAAGGCAGTCGCACCAGTCAAAAGTGCGCCGGCAATAACGTGACCCCATTCAAGTGGAACTTGTGGGTTAGTCAGCAATGCACCGAAGTCAGCCATTTCTGCACGGCCGTTCCGGATAGTAAAACCAACTGGGTGTTGCATGAATGAGTTGGCAGTCAAAATCCACAATGCAGATGTCATCGTACCAAACACAATCATCCAAGCGAAGAAGAGGTGCAATCCCTTCTTAACACGGTCCCAGGTAAACATCCAAAGACCGATAAAAGTTGATTCAATGAAGAATGAAAGGAGCGCTTCAAAGGCTAATGGGGCACCGAAAATGTCACCCATGAACCGTGAGTAGTCAGACCAGTTCATACCAAATTGGAATTCTTGAATCAAACCAGTAACAACACCAACGGCAAAACTAAGTAAGAAAATATTTGCCCAGAACTTAGTCATCTTCTTGTATGACTCGTCCTTAGTGCGAACGTAAATCGTTTCCATAGTTGCAACAACGAAAGCAGTCCCAATTGAGAATGGAACAAAGAAGAAGTGATAAATCGTCGTCATTGCGAACTGGAATCGAGCCAAACTAACAATATCCATTGTTAATCCCCTCCAGTAAAACCAAAATTTGTCATAACATCAATAATTGCTAATCACACTCTAAGTTTACAACTGATAGGTACTTGTTTCAAGAATGTCTAAATTATATATTAATGAGCTAAAGACAAGAAAACTAATTTTTTTAACATCAATTTTTAAAT
>JAUMUE010000032.1 GCA_030530845.1 Limosilactobacillus sp. | reverse complement strand
GGGGCTACTTATAGTCCTTTTTTGTATACAAAAAATCTGGCATTGGTTTTCACCACTACCAGAAAGTGTAGTGCCGTTATATCAAAGAACCCCTGTGTAAACAAGGGTTCTTTTTTTGTGCACAAAATTCTCCTATAAATCGTTATATTTGGCAAATTCATATATATATATATATATATGTAATAAGAGGTGAAAACGGATACAGAATAACAAATCGTTAGTAGTGAGGAGCTGCGGCTGGTTGAAGAGTAGCTCTTCTGCCAGCCGTTTATATTGGAATATGACGTTGCGAGAATTATAGAACGTAAGGTGATAAAAAATGCCAATTATTGAAGTACAAGGACTTAGTAAAAAGTATAAGGGGAATGAATTCTACTCCTTAAAGGACGCTAATTTTAAAATCGAAAAAGGGGATATCGTTGGTTTAGTTGGTAAGAACGGATCTGGTAAGAGTACGCTCTTGAAAATCATTGCCAAATCGCAAAGACCTACTGAAGGTACCGTTTTATACAAGGGGAAGGATATCTTCAGTGAAGACAACATTTTACAAGATTTTGGGATCATGATTGAACCGGTATTCTATCCACAAATCAGTGTAGAAGAAAATCTCAAATTATATCTCAAGATACATAAAAAAGAACAATATTTAAGCAACATTGAACCAACATTAAAACTGGTCGGATTGTGGCAAGCAAAGGATAGAAAGCCTCGTGATTTTTCATTTGGTATGAAACAAAGAACTGCTTTGGCAATCGCCTTGGTTACTGAGCCACAATTTGTACTATTGGATGAGCCGTTTGTCGGGCTGGATCCAATTGGTGTTAAGAATCTTTTGGCAATACTTAAAAAGTGGTCAGAAACCAACAACACATCAATGATTATCTCCAGTCACCAATTGTCTGAGCTCGAAGACATTTGTACCCGTTACCTGTTTATTGAATCAGGGTTTATCAATGACCATATTAGTACAGATCAAAATAGCTTAGTGATTGAATTGAATGAACTCAACGAAGATCATTCAAAGTTGGTAGATCAGCTAGTTGAAAAATATGGGGTGTCTAAAGTGGAATTGGGATTGGAAGTCGATAGTTCTATTGACAACAATCATCTGAATGACATTTTCGAACAACTTGCTAAAGCTGGATTGATTAAAAATGTATTGTCCAAGAAAGACAGTATCGAGAGATTATTTGTGGAGGATTAATTATGAATTACTTAACCATACCTTTTCTTAAGGCGCTTCTTAAGAAAAAGGAAGCTAAAATCGCCTTAGCTTTCAGTTTATATCCATTAATCTTAATTGTCGCCGGATTATTTGATACTAATTTCATGCAGTTGAATACATTGGGGAAAGTTGCTCTGAGTTTTTCTGACTTTGTAGATTCAGTTATCTCAACTCAATACCAAATGACTTTGCCTTTGATTGTCTTTATATACATCGTGACTACTTTGTTTAGAGAAGAGTTCTCTTCTGGAATTATCTATCTGTACAAGGATGTAAGCAGAATGACGATCCTTAATGCCAAAATTGGTTCGATTGTTATTTTCCAATTTATTTATCTTGCACTAACTTTCTTATCTTCCTTGTTTACTTACTATGTATATCTAGTGCACCAATCAATTGCTTCCGGGCAATTCCTTTCACCAAGAATTTCTGATTTGCAGTATTCAATTGTAAGCAGTGTTGGTACTATACTAGTCTTTATCTTATGTATGATGGTAACCACATTGGCTTCCATTACTCTCACAAACGGATTCACGATTCTGGTAGGGATTTTGTTTGCATTAGTATCATTTATCGCGCCTAGCCTTAACTCTTTGAAATACATATTTCCAAATGGTTACGCAAACATCTTTGGCCATATGTCATTCGCTAATTGTATTTTGATTGAATTGGTTTTGTTTATTGTTTACTTTGTGATCCTTTACATTGTCGCTTTGAGCAAATACAAGAAGATTCAATATTAGTTCTACCCACACACCAAAAAAGCCATCCAGCATCGACCTCCGATACTAGATGGCTTTCGTTTTATAGGTTCAAAATGTACTTCTTTACGAACTGCGTCAGCGGGGTGCTGTCCCATTGATCTTGGGTGGCTTTCATGGCTTCCCAGATTTGTTGGTCACCGATGTGTTGCAGGATTTCGAAGGACATTGGGGTGTTATTAGAAATAATAATGTCGTCCTTGCCAATGTTTCCCTTGAAGACCACTTCGTTGACGAGTTCCACGAAGATTTGGTGGACAGTGCGGTCAAAAACTTCTTGATCGTACTTCTTGGCTACGTCTACGAATTTCTGGTTGTGCTTTTGCAGGTCAGCCAAAACAACTTGGTCATAAGTAGGAATCATCCCCGCCGTCTTCTCGAGGATCGAAAAGTAAGTAAAAAGGTAATCATCAATATTCATAATAGTATTCCTCAACTATGCGATTTTTGCTTTGCGGGGCCGGAGTACAATCCAGACCGCAATCATATTCAATAAGAGTGTCAAACCGGTCACGGCGAAGACCATCTGGTAGCCGAACAGACCGGAAATTACGGAACCAATGATCGAACCGAGAACCGCACCGGCAGCCTGGAATGACTGGTTCACACTGAAGATCCGGCCAAACGCTTCGGCGGGAACATCGAGTGTCAGAATCGTCTGAACTGCAGGGGTTAATGCGGAGTTTGCTAATCCGAGCAAGAAGCGCCAGAAGGCTAATTCCCATGGCGACTTGGTGAAGATCATCGGAATGAAGAGAATGAATGCGACCATCAGACCCGTCCGCAAGACAACTTTTGGCCCAATCTTATCCATCGTATGTCCGACCTTGGATGCGGCGATCAGCGTCCCCAAACCAGGTGTTGCAGCCACGATCCCAGCGACCAGGGCGATGTTACCATGATCGTGCATCAGCGACTTGACGTACAGACTGATGATTGGAGTGATTGACATTGATGATGAGATTACAACCATGGTGGTGAAAAACATCATGATGATCGTACCAGGATTGTCGAGCTCATTGAAGATTTGACCGAGCGGCTTCATCTTCTCCTTCTTGATTGGGGTGAAGTGTTCCTTTACCAAGAAGGTCGTGCCAAGGAAGGTTATAAACATCAATCCACCGGTGATGAAGAATGGAATCCGGTAACCAAATGCACCAGAGAGGGCACCACCGAGCAACGGACCGACCAAGTTACCCGCCACACCGGCAGTCGTCATCGCAGACATTACCCAGCCAGAGTGGGAGTGAGGCGTCTCGCCGGCCATCAAAGCAGTGGCGTTGTTGATATAACCGGAGAATGCACCCTGTAGGAACCTAAGCCCAATGATCCACCAGACATTTTGTGCCAGCCCAACTAAAAAGATTGTACAAGACATTACCCCGGCGGCCCGCATACACATGAGCTTCCGTCCTTTTTGATCAGCCAAATTACCCCAAATCGGAGAGACAATTGCCTGGCTGACAAAGGTGGCACCGAATGCCAGACCAGAGTAGATGTTTAATTGGAAATGCGAGAAATTTCCTAATTCATTGATAAACAGTGAGATAAAGGGCATCGTCATCGAATACCCACAACCAGTAATAAAGGCACCTAACCAGAGAGTGTAGAAAGTAAGGCGCCAACCCGCAGGATATTTTTCCTCAGAGTCCATTAAATTTTTCATCTCCTTGATAGTTGTAACTACTATTCTAGCAAAAATTCGATTTGCTTACTATGTTGCTTAACGGATTTGAGTAAACTTTGGTATAGTAGTAAAAGATAAAAGGGGATGATGGCGTGAAAACAAGAATTGCAGTTTTTTCAGACGTCCACAGCAACCTGACCGCATTTGAAGCGATGTATCGGGATAGCTTGGACCAACAGATTGACGAGTACTGGTTCATCGGTGACCTCCTGATGCCAGGGCCAAGCGTGAAGGAGATTTGGGAAATTTTTCAAAAGATCAACCCCGCAGTGATTGTCCGCGGGAATTGGGATGACCTGGTCGTCCGTGGAGCGCGGGGCAAGATGGATCTAGATAAGCCGTCACACATTTACTTTGCGCGGCTAGCTCAATACATTGCAGGACTTGCGCCGGCGGGGATGGTGGACACACTCGCCAGTTGGCCATTACACACGACCAAGCGGGTAGGACCACTGAATTTCGGTATTTCACACAACCTGCCAGATCTCAATATGGGCCAGGACCTCTTCCCAACCCAGGTGACGGAAAACTTCGACCGCTTGTTTGACGTCGACACTGACCGGCCCGTTGACGTGGCAATCTACGCCCATGTCCACCACCAATTACTCCGGTATGGACACGACGAACGGATCATCCTCAACCCTGGTGCAGTCGGTGAGCCATTCAACCGCTGGAAGACCCTTCAATCCGACCTTCGTGCACATTACATGATCTTAGAAGTCGACGATCATGGACTGTCCGAGATTTCCTACCGCCACGTCGCATATGACCGGGATACTGAATCCGCACGTGCAGACGTCGCAGGATTCCCGTACGCAGATCTATACAAAAAAATGATGAAAACCGGACTGGCATACACCCATGATGACGACATCTTGACGCAATTCAATGATAAATACGGTTATGCTCAGGAGTACCGTGAGTTCGCCGACAAGCTCCTCTAAGTCTTATTGATTGCAAAAACGGCGGGGATATAAGATAATCTTTTCGAATAGCTCGTTCAGATGTAATCGCTGTCGCTAGGTAACAATAAAGGAGAACGTGCACTACATGGCAAAGAAGTCCAAGATTGCTAAATTACATCATCAACAAGCGCTGGTCGCAAAGTACGCAGCCAAGCGCCGTGAATTAAAGGAAAAGGGCGACTACATTGGTTTATCCAAGCTGCCCCGTAATTCCGCCCCGGTCCGTTTACACAACCGTGACCAATACGACGGCCGTCCCCACGCATACATGCGCAAGTTCGGTATGTCGAGAATTAACTTCCGCAACCTCGCGCACAAGGGTCAGATCCCTGGTGTGCGCAAGGCAAGCTGGTAGGATCAAGACAGTTCAGGCAAGCGCCTGGGCTGTTTTTTTGTGCGACAAATTCCATTGACAGAAAGGGAAGTGGTGTGTAATCATGAAACAACTAAATTAAGTTTACTAAGCAAAGGAGCAAACTCATGAGCAAAATCGTACAGGTAAGTGACATTACAAAGACTTACGGAAGCAAACGCGAAAAGCAGTATAAAGTACTCAAGGGAATTAGCTTTGATATCGAATCTGGGGAGTTTGTGGCTGTCATGGGTGCGTCAGGATCCGGGAAGAGTACACTTCTCAACTGCCTGTCGACTTTAGACAAGCCAACTTCCGGGACCATCAAAGTAGCTGACCGTGATCTGACTACGCTCAAGAACAAGAAGCTGACGTATTTTCGGGGCAAGGAAATTGGCTTTATCTTCCAGGACTTCAACTTGCTGGGGAGCTTGACCAACCGTGAAAATATCGCCTTACCACTGACTCTGCAAGGTGTGAAGGCCAAGGAGATCGACGGCAAGATTGAAGCCATCGCTGAACGACTCGGAATCAAGGAAATTCTGGACAAGTACCCAACTGCGGTTTCTGGTGGTCAAAAGCAACGTGTCGCAGCAGCCCGCGCGCTCGTTCACGACCCATCAATCATATTAGCCGACGAACCAACCGGGGCATTGGATTCCAACAGCTCACGGGAAATGCTCAAGTTGATGAGTGACTTAAATGAACAAGGCGTGACGATCCTGATGGTAACCCACGACCTGTACTCCGCCAGTTATGCCAACCGGATCCTCTTCATCAAGGACGGTTTAATCAGCGAAGAAATCAAGAAGGCAGACAAGAGCCAGCAAGAGTTCTACCACGAACTGATTCAGCGGCTAGAAACGGAGGCCTAAAATGATTCTCAAACTATCACTCAACGGTGTGAAGAAGCAGTGGCGCGACTACATCGTTCTCTTTTCTGGCTTGGTCGTTGCAGCGACGATCTTCTACATGTTCCTCGCGGTGACGGTCAACCCCGAGATCTACAAGGATTCCGTTTCGCTGTCACTCAAGCTCTTATCGGCAGTCTTCATGGTCGGCGCTGTCTTCTTAGGCGTCGTGACATTCTTCTACCTGATCTACGCCAACACCTTCTTATTGAACATGCGACAGAAGGAATACGGGATGTTCCTGACGCTGGGGGCCAAACGCCGCAAGCTGGTCGAGTTGATCTATTCCGAAACCATGATCCTCGGTAGCCTCTCAACGGTCCTGGGTATCGTGATCGGGATTTTCCTGACCAAGATCGTCGGCAATGTTTTGATCAAGAACCTCGACTTGGATATTCCAACGATGACGGGCTTTGTACCAAAGGCGATTCTGTGGACGATCCTGTTCTTCTTCGTCCTCTTCTTCATTGCCAGCACGTACAATACCCAAAAGCTCTTGCGGACGTCGGCGATTAAGCTGCTGAAGGAAAACGACCGGCCATCGAAACTGTACGGTCAAAACCCAATCGTCCGCGGAATCCAGGCAGCCCTGGGGATCGCGCTCTTGGCAGTGGCGTACTACCAATTGAAGGACTTCCAAACTGACAACATCAAGGTCCGTCTGTCGGTGATTTTCTTCGGTATCCTGATTGGGACGGTGCTGTTTTTCCACTCATTCTTCACGGTGCTCTTCAACTTCCTGATGAGCAAGCGGGGGATGTCATATAAGAAGCTCCGTCTGTTTACGTTTGGGCAAATCAAATTCCGCATCAACAGCCTGACCACGGTGCTGTCGGTCACGAGTATTATGTTTGCTCTGGCCCTCGGTGCGATGTCAGTGGGGCAACAATTCCACAAGCTCAACAACAAGGTCGTGGCTAACTACTACTCAGTCGTTCTCTCCACCCACAGCAAGCAGATCGACGCACAAGTCAAGAAACTGCACGTGGAAAGTGACAACGAGTACGGCTACAAGATGACGCAAACGGGCGACGTCTACGTTAACCTCGGCGACTTTGAAAAGCACCCAATGTATTACACCAAGGTCACCGATAACGGAAATAAGATTGAAAACAAGCGGGTGACGATGGACGTGATCAAGAGTAACCGGGTCGGCGAAACCCTGCCATTCTTGATGCTGACGCGGTACCAGGAAAAGAAACTCCACTTTGTCAGTCAGGACCAGTTTAATGGCGTGGCGGGGATGGAGAGTCACATCCGCTACATCCGGGTTCACAGCCTGCGACAGGACAAGAAGACGCTGGCGAAGATCGAAAAGCTGGTCGAAGCCAAGGACCCCATCTTCCAGCTGTCCGGATACATGAACTACAAGCAGGCTTCCATGATGACCGGTGCCTTCCAATTCATGGGATACTTCCTGTCACTGGCATTCCTGACGATGCTAGCATCAACCTTGATGTTCAAGGTCCTTTCCGGTGCACTGCAAGACAAGCAACGCTACAACATGCTTTACCGAATTGGTGCTGACCGCAAGATGATGAAGGCCTCGGTTCGCAATGAGCTGGCGGTGACATTCCTCGTTCCGGGGATTATGGGAACCATCAACGTCATCTGCGGCCTCTACATGTTTGCCAAGGTATTCGACAACCCATGGCGTGACCTCTGGGGACAAGCGTTGATCTTCTGGGTTCTTTACGCCATCTACTACATAATCACAGTCAAGATCTACCAAAAGATTGTACTGAAATAAGCAAAAGGCGAGCGAATCTGCTTGCCTTTTTTATATAGAAAAAGAATATTATATTCAAGGTTATGCCAAAAAGTGTTGTTATGGTAGGCACAACACAGATTTTTACATTGGATTATCTAGAAACATTCTAAAAATAGGGTTGAATTACAAATCAATTTGTCTATAATAATGATTGTAGTTAATAATGATTCTAATTTAAGGAGACGATATCATGAATTTTGTTGGACACGAAATTGAAGACTTTAAGGTAAACGCATACCAAGACGGTGACACTAAGGAAGTTACTAAGGCCGACGTTCTCGGTAAGTGGAGCATCTTCTTCTTCTACCCAGCTGACTTCTCATTTGTTTGCCCAACTGAATTGGAAGCTCTTCAAGACAAGTACGAAGAATTCAAGGCCGCTGATGCAGAAATCTACTCTGTTTCAGAAGATACTGAATTCGTACACAAGGCTTGGGCTGAAGCTTCCGACAAGATTGGCAAGATTGAATACACCATGTTAGCCGATCCAGCAGGTAAGCTTGCTAAGATGTTTGACGTTCTCGATGAAGAAGTCGGTCAAGCATACCGTGGTGTCTTCATCGTTGACCCAGATGGTAAGATCCAATCATACACCATCAACAACATGGGTATTGGTCGGAGTGCTGACGAAATTCTTCGTACTCTCCAAGCTGCCCAATTCGTTCGCGAACACGGTGACCGCGTCTGCCCAGCTAACTGGAAGCCAGGCCAAGACTCAATTCAACCAAGCTTGGACCTCGTTGGTAAGCTCTAATATCTAGGTGATCGATATGGCAGATGAACACTTATATGACCTGATCATCGTCGGTGCCGGGCCAGCAGGACTGTCTGCCGGATTGTACGCTGGTCGCGCGACTCTGGACACCTTGATCTTAGAAGGGGACACGGTCGGCGGTCAGGTTACCACCACCTCAGTCGTCTACAATTATCCTGCAGTCGAAAAGGTTGATGGGACCAAGTTGATGAATCAGATGCAGCAACAGGTCGCAGATTTCGGTGTCACCATCGAACATGACCAAGTGGACGAATACCAATTAGACGACGAAGTTAAAGTCCTCGTCGGCAAGAGTGGTAAGAAGTATCACGCACGAAGCATCGTGATCGCTACTGGTGCGCAACCTCGCAAGGTCGGTTTTCCAGGTGAAGACGAATTCCGTGGACGCGGGATTGCATATTGTTCTACCTGTGATGGTGAACTCTTCACTGGCCTGCAAATCTTCGTCATCGGTGGGGGTTATGCCGCTGCTGAAGAAGCTGACTACCTCAGTCGCTTCGGTAAGCACGTGACTGTCCTCGTCCGTGGGGATAAGTTCTCTTGCCCTCCACTGGTCGCTGCTAGGGCGCTCAATAATCCAAAAGTTTCCGTCGAATACAACACGGAACTCATGGAAGTTACCGGGGATGACTATGTGACGGCCGCTAAGTTAGTCAACAACAAGACTGGCGAAGAACGTGTCTACCACGTGGATGAAGGCGACAATACATTCGGTGTCTTCATTTACGTCGGAACTCAGCCCGCAACGCAAAAGCTGCACGGGATTGTTGACCTCGATGACCGTGGTTACATCGAAGCGGATGAAGATTGCAAGACCAACGTCGACGGTGTATACGCAGCCGGTGATGTGATCGTGAAGAACTTACGTCAGATCATCACGGCAGCTTCCGACGGCGCGGTGGCAGCAACTTCCGCAGAACAATACGTGACCGCACAAAAGCAACGACAAGGTGTGCCAATTCACGCCAACGTCGAAAAGAAGGTCGCACAGACGATTGGCCAAACATCAGACTTGGACCAACAAGAACAAGTTACTCCACACGAAGGCAACTGGTTAAGTGCTGATATCACAAACCAACTCCAACCAATTTTCCAACGCTTGACCAAGAACGTTACCTTGGAAGTTAACTTGAACGGCTCTGACCTTGGGCAACAACTTTTGGGCTTCGTGACTGAATTCTCCGGTTTAGACGCCCATATGAAGGTTTCACAAACGGACGATAATGACCTGAAGATTCCGACATTGAAGTTGCTGGACGCGGATGGCAATGATACTGGATTACATTATGCTGGTATTCCTACCGGGCACGAGTTGAACTCACTAGTCCTCGGTATCTACAACGTTGCCGGCCCTGGTCAAACAATCGATCCAGCGATGGAAGAACGGATCAAGAAGCTTCCGGCCGCGAATATCCGGATCGGGGTTTCTCTGACCTGTCACTTCTGTCCTGACGTCGTCGCTGCATGTCAACGGATGGCATCATTGAACCCAGGAATTACCGCCACCATGATTGATCTCCAACATGATCCTGCTTTACGAACTGAAAAGAAGATTATGTCGGTACCTGCAACCATGATTGACGATTCACCTGTGATCTTTGGTAGCCAAACCTTAGAACAATTAGTTGAAGCAGTAGAAAAATACCATTAACACACAAAAGAGCTAATGTCGTGCAGACATTAGCTCTTTTTCATTTATAGATTTTCGTCAGTATTAAAATTCAGGGCGGAGTAGTCAGTCATCTTGGTGATTAACTCAAGTGACAGGTTCTTGTATGCATTCAGCGTGTCCATGGCGAAATTATTGCTTTGTGTGGTCAGGTAATTTTCGCGGTTCTTGTCAGACATATTAGCCAATTCAGCGTCTGTTTCGTGAATCATTCGGATAGCTGCAGCGTTCCGTTCCTTTTGCACATCTTCGAGCAGTGGCAAGAAGTCGTGCAGGTGGCTGTCAACTAAGACAGAAGCATGCTTGAAGATCCAGTAGGCGGAGTTGAGCTGAGCGGGAAGCTTACCACGTTTGTAAGCAGCTGGCACGTCAGCAATCTCACTGAAGAATGGTACGAAGGTGCTTTGTGCAGATACACCGAGTGCTAACCAGTGGATGTTGGCTCCGGACTTGCGGTTCATTTGCAGGACGTGTGATTCTTGCGTCTTGGCAAGTGAGATTGGACGGAACTTGTGAGCATTAGCTGACTTGCCCAGTGGATCAAATTCAGTGCCTTCGTAGTGGTTACTCAGGTAGGCTTGGGCGTCAAAGATTGACAGCTTACGTTCCGGCTTCATCAAAAATGGCAGCTCGGTGCTCTCAGGAGTTTCATCCTTGGCAGCGAGTGGGCTAAACATTTGGTGGCCGATCCAGACACGTGGTTCGCTATATACTGCATCGGAGCGAGTAGCGGTACCGAAGATCTTACGGAAGTTAAATCCGGATTCAGCAGGGTTTAAGTGGTTTTCTTCCACGAACTCTTGGATGCCGGGGTGGAACATGAAGTTGTCAGGATCATTAAAGTCGACTTCTTGGATGGCCAGTTGGTTTGCAACGACCGCATAGCAATCATCTGGAATCCGTTGTGCGACCCAGTAGTGGCCACTACCAGTTTCGAAGTACCAAGCTTCGTCGTTGTCGGCAAATAAAATCCCGTTTGTTTCACCAGTACCGTGCTTGGCAATCAAATCACCGAGACGCTGAACACCTTCACGGGCGGTCTTCACGTAAGGCAATACCACGGTGATCATCGCTTCTTCGTTGAGACCTTTTTCCACCAGGGGATCGTATCCAAGGACGAGTGGGTTAGCGTAAGCACTTTCGGTAGCACTCATGGCAACGTTAAATTCGTTAATACCATCTTCTTCAAATAAGCCGTCCTTGTCTGTCCATTCTGGGGTACAAGTGTAACGGTAGCTGTGCTTTGGCAATTCCAAGGTCAGCTTGGTATCTTTAGAAATGAAGAGGGGATTAATTTCGTCGCGCTTGTGTACGATCATGTGCTTAGGCCAGGATGCCTTGCAATCTTCGTTTCGTCCAATCATGATAGTGCCGTCGATACTAGCCTTCTTCCCAATCAATATGCTAGTACACGCAGTTAATTTGTTAGTCAAAACCATCATGCTCCTTTTTTATATCGTAATATTTCGCAAAATATGATTTTACGCCCAATTGCGCATAAAGTCGATAGTTTTGCTTATCAATTTAATAATAATTTGCAATGACCTAGTACAATCTCTATAATTTAGGAGATATATTTTATTAGGAGATATTATTATGGAGCAAGCTTCAATTCTGATTGTTGTCGTTGCGGCGTTGATTATTCCGATCGTAATGGCACGCTTCAAAGTTTCTACAATCCCAACAGCGGTGGCTGAAATCATCGCCGGGATTATCTTAGGTAAGAGTGCGTTCAATATTGTTATCCCCAACCAGACACTGACTATGATGTCGACGTTTGGTGTGATCATGCTGATGTTTCTGTCGGGGATGGAAATTGACTTCGATCTTTTCCGAGGACATAAGGGGCAAAAGCAAGATGGTAAATCACCCGTCAAGCTTGCTGTGCAGGCCTTTGCAGTTGTGATCGTCTGTTCAGTCTTGATGGGAACACTGTTGAAGGTGCTCGGACTCTTCTCCGACATCTTCTTAGCCACTATTGTCTTCTCCACCGTGGCGCTGGGTGTGGTGATTGCTACATTAAAGGAAAAGGAAATCCTGGGTCGTCCCGCGGGCCAGACAATTCTGCTCACGGCCGTACTTGGTGAAGTCATTCCGATGTTGTCATTGACCATCTACGCTTCTATCAACGGTGGTAACGCTGGGCGTCTGTGGCTGATCACGCTCTTGTTTGTGGCTGCAATCGTGCTCTTGCACCGGTTCAGACAGCCATACGTGTGGTTCAACCGGATCTCAAAGGCGACGACTCAGCTCGATATCCGACTAGCCTTTTGCCTGATCTTCGTTTTGGTGACAATTGCCGAAACGGTTGGTGCTGAAAACATTCTGGGTGCCTTCTTAGCGGGGATGGTTATGAAGCTCTTACAACCAACCGAGGCGACGAAGGATAAGCTGACTTCAATTGGTTATGGATTCTTAATTCCGTTCTTCTTCATCCTGACCGGGGTCAAGTTGAATTTGAAGACACTGCTTTCTAATCCTCAATCGCTGGCGTTGATCCCAGTTCTGGTCTTCTGCTTCATCTTAGCGAAGTTACCGATCATGGCGATTTTCCACCGGCGCTTCTCCATGCGAAATTCCTTTGCTGGATCATTCTTGATTGTGACGACGATTACGCTGGTGCTTCCTTCACTGGCGGTTGCTCGTGAACTCCACGCGATTACGTCATCACAATCAGACGACTTCACGCTGGCGGCGGTGATTGTATGTTTGATTTCACCAATCATCTTCAACACATTCTACAAGCTCGAAAAGGCAGACCTGATTAAGCAACGGGTCGTTTTCATCGGTACCAACACATTTTCAGTCCCAGTCTCCCAACAATTGTCGAAGAACTGGTACGAGGTGCGGATGGTCACTGATAAGGAAGATAACTACAAGACCTTTAACAGTGAAGTTGCTGACCTCACTTACATGCCAACGATCGACGAAGAATCCATGCGTGCCGGTAATTTCTTTGATACCGATATCTTGATCGTCTTCTACCAAAGCGATACCAAGAATGCGCGGATTGCAAAGATTGCCAAGGCAAATGGGGTCCCACGTGTCATCGCCAGCCAAAGTAACCCGGCCGGTAACCACAAGAAGTTCGGTGACCTCTATGAACAGGGGATTGAAGTATACAACCACTTCAACGTCCACACCTCCGTCCTGCGTGCATTAATCGAAACGCCATCCGTGCTCGATATGCTGATGGATACGGAAGCTGGGCTGTTCGAATCCGTTGTCCGCAATCCAAATCTTGTGGGAATGGAATTACACAACTTACCATTCATCGACTCAATCACAGTTTCACGGATCTACCGCAACCACAAGGCGATCTCTCCACATGGGGACACTGTGCTTGAAGAAGGAGATCACATCCTCTTTACCGGTGAACGGACTGCCGCGGAAGAAGCTCGACGTCAATTGCGGCGCCGGCGCTAAAAGTAATTTCTTATTTTTACGTTTTATGTTAATATGATTAAAGTACAATCGAGGGGGAATGAATTATGCCTTTAGTACATATTGATTTAATTGAAGGTCGTACCGACGAACAACTTAAGGGTCTGGTTAAGGACGTTACAGAAGCTATTTCTAAGAATGCTAATGTTCCTGCAGAACGTGTTCACATTGTCTTAAATGAAATGCGTAAGGACCGTTACAGCGTTGCCGGTAAGATGGTTAGCGACAAGTAATCTAAATTGACCACCTAGATTGCTAGGTGGTTTTTTTATTCTCGAAAGGGTGAAATAAGTTGACTGACCAACAATATATTATGGCGATTGACGAGGGTACCACGAGCGCCCGCGCCATCATCTTCGACCACTCAGGTAATAAGGTGGGGATGAGCCAAAAAGAATTTACACAAATCTTCCCACAGCCTGGTTGGGTCGAGCATGATGCGACTGAGATCTGGGACAGTGTCCAAGCAGTGATCTCAGACGTCATGATTAAGACTCAGATCAAGCCTTACAAGATCGCAGCCATCGGGATCACGAACCAACGTGAAACCACTGTGATCTGGGATAAGAATACTGGAAAGCCGATCTACCACGCGATTGTTTGGCAATCAAAGCAGACGAGTGAGATTGCAGAACAATTGATCAAGGACGGCTACAAGGATATGATCCACTCCAAGACGGGGCTGGTGATCGATTCTTACTTCGCCGCTACCAAGATCAAGTGGATTCTCGATAAGGTGCCAGGAGCTCGTGAGAAGGCCGCTAAGGGTGATCTGCTCTTCGGTACAATTGATACCTGGTTACTTTGGAACTTGAGCGGACAGCGCGTCCACGCGACCGACGTTACCAACGCCAGCCGGACGATGCTGTTCAACATCCACGACCTTGATTGGGATCAAGATATTCTCGATCTCCTCGATATTCCACGATCAATGTTGCCAACTGTCAAGCCAAGCTCGGCAATCTTTGGCTATACCGGTGATTATCATTTCTACGGTGTCCAAATTCCGATTGCGGGGATGGCTGGGGACCAACAAGCTGCCTTGTTTGGACAAGCCGCATACGACGAAGGTTCTGTGAAGAATACATACGGTACCGGAGCCTTTATCGTCATGAACACGGGATTAAAGCCAACCTTATCTGACAACGGCCTGCTTACCACTATCGCATACGGTCTCGACGGCCAGACGCACTACGCACTCGAAGGTAGTATCTTCGTTGCTGGGTCCGCCGTTCAGTGGCTACGTGACGGATTGCAATTATTCCAACACGCCAGTGAATCTGAACGAATGGCGGTTGAAGCCGAATCTACTGGTGGGGTTTACGTTGTCCCATCATTCACAGGGTTGGGTGCACCATACTGGGATCAAGAAGTCCGTGGTGCGATATTCGGTCTGACCCGCGGTACCAGCAGGAAGCACCTGGTTCGGGCAACACTCGAATCAATTGCGCTGCAGACCCGTGACGTTGTTGACACGATGATCAAGGATACTAAGTTGCCACTAACATCTCTGACGGTCAATGGGGGCGCATCACGTAACGACTTCTTGATGCAATTCCAAGCCGACATCCTGCAGACGCCAATTAAGCGGGCTGCCATGGAAGAGACTACCGCGCTAGGTGCAGCGTTCTTAGCGGGACTTGCCGTTGATTTCTGGGAAGACCAGGATGAATTACGCCGCTTATCTAAGATCGGTGACGAATTTGCTCCAATCATGAGTGAAGACGACGCTGACAAGATCTACGCCGGTTGGCAACAAGCAATCAAAGCTGCACAATATTTTAGCCACAAGTAAGGAGCCAGAAATAGATGACACCTGATCGGTTAATTAAAGGATTAGAAAAATTTGTAACTGAAAATCACGAAGAAGAACTCGGTCCATACCAGTCACTGTATGCAGAAATTCTTCACCAATGGAAGGCAATGAACTGTTACCCAATGAGTTGGGCAGAAGAACGAAGTCAGGTCATTGCTGAAAAGTACTGGGAAGGTATGAACCACTGGTACGAGATCTTCGAAAAGTCCAAGGAAGAGATCCGCAAGCCACAATTAGGCCCTAAGATCGAACTTGCAACATTTTACATGGAACTTTCCGAAGAATACGCAACTGATGTGAAGGCACACCTTCCGGAAGTTGACATTGATAAGACGGTTGTGAAGATTAACGACTTCCCATTCCGTTTAAGCCAACAACTCCGTGAATTCGATAAATTAGACATCGAATTCTTCACACTGCCAGATTTCAAGATGCTGCTCGAATATTGGCACGTCTTAGCTGGTCTGGTTGGCGTAGATATTAAAGAATAAGAAAAAGGCGTGAATCCAAATTGGATTC
>JAUMUE010000031.1:13611-17381 GCA_030530845.1 Limosilactobacillus sp. | reverse complement strand
CCTCCATTTTGGAGGTAGCTATAACTCTTCACCAATACGATTTGACAAAGAGCCTTTTTTTATTTACCCTCTACTTCTTCATCGGTCTTCAATACGGCCATGAATGCTTCTTGAGGGATGTCGACTCTACCAACGGCCTTCATACGCTTCTTACCACGCTTTTGCTTATCGAGAAGCTTAGCACGACGGTCAGGATCACCGGTGTGGATACGAGCGGTAACGTCCTTCCGGTAGGCTTTGATGTTAGTCCGGGCGATGATCTTAGAACCAATCGCAGCCTGGATAGGAATTTCGAAGTTTTGCCGTGGGATAATGGTCTTAAGCTTCGAAGTGATGTCACGACCACGTTCAGCAGCGAAGTCCTTATGAGCGATGAAACTCAAGGCATCGACCTTATCCCCATTCAAGAGAATATCGATCTTCACCAGAGAACTTGGCTTGTAGTCGTCAATTTCGTAATCCATGGAAGCATAACCACGGGTGGAACTCTTCAGTTTGTCGAAGAAGTCAAAGATGATTTCTGACAATGGAACATGGTAGATCACGTTAACACGGGTGTCAGAAAGGTATTCCATGGTTTCGAAAATTCCCCGCTTGCGTTGGCACAATTCCATCACAGCACCGACATAGTCATTTGGCACCATGATTGAAGCCTTTACGTACGGTTCCTTGATGTCCTTGATTGATGATGCATCGGGCATTTCAGCCGGGTTTTCCACTTCTACCGTTGTACCATCAGCCAGGTCGACGTGGTAGGTTACGGAAGGCGCAGTTGTGATCAGGTCAAGGTTGAATTCACGTTCCAACCGTTCTTGCACAACATCCATGTGTAAGAGGCCTAAGAAACCACAACGGAAACCAAAACCGAGGGCCTGTGAGCTTTCTGGTTCAAATACCAGCGCAGCATCGTTCAATTGGAGCTTTTCTAAGGCTTCACGGAGATCGTTAAATTTAGCGTTGTCAGTTGGGTACAGACCGGCGTATACCATTGGCGTCATTGAACGGTAACCTTCCAATGGCTTGTCGGTTGGGTTGGCAGCGCTCGTCACTGTATCACCGACCCGGGTATCCTTGATGTCCTTGATTGATGCGGTAATGTAACCTACATCCCCGGCCATCAGCACATCACGCGCGAGTGGCTTTGGTGAGTTGATACCGACTTCGGCAACTTCATATTCGGTACCGGAGTTCATCAGACGGATCTTATCACCCTTCTTAACTGTCCCTTCGTATACACGGACGGAGAGCACAACCCCGCGGTAATCATCGTACTTGGAGTCGAAAATCAAGGCCTTCAGTGGCGCAGTCAAATCACCAGTTGGCGCTGGCACTTCCTTAACGATCTTTTCGAGGACTTGTTCGACGTTCAGACCAGTCTTAGCACTGACGTCAACAGCTTCTTCAGTATCGAGGCCGATTTCATCTTCAATCTGCTTCTTCGTACCTTCCACATCAGCTGATGGCAAGTCGACCTTGTTAATAACTGGCAGGATTTCGAGGTCGTTATCCAGTGCCAGGTAAACATTGGCGAGAGTTTGTGCTTCTACACCCTGGGTCGCATCAACCACGAGGATCGCCCCTTCACAGGCAGCCAGAGACCGTGAAACTTCATAGGAGAAGTCGACGTGTCCTGGTGTATCGATCAGGTGGAAAATGTAGTCTTGGCCATCATCGGCGTGATATGTCAAAGCCACCGCGTTCAGCTTGATAGTAATTCCCCGTTCACGTTCCAGAGGCATATCATCGAGGATCTGGTCCTTCATTTCACGTTTACTAATGGAATCGGTCATTTCCAAGATTCGGTCCGCCAGAGTCGACTTCCCGTGGTCAATATGGGCCACAATTGAGAAGTTACGAATTCGCTTTTGGCGTTCCTTCATTTCATCGAGACTCATTGTCATTTTAATTCACTACTTTCTGCGAAAATACACTTCTTATAGTATAACAGACAAACGCCCTTTTCACGAAAAAAGGCCATGGAAATTACTCCACGACCTAAAATTATTTAATCAATTCCGCTCATCAAGCTGTGAATCTTCTTGACCATAAACATCAAGACTATCCCGAAGATGATACTTACAACCCCTACCGAGAGGAAGTAAGGAACTTCTGTAGCGGATGAGTAGTACTTAACGATTTGTGCGTTCACAGCTTGCCCTGCGGCATCAGTCATGAACCACATACTCATCATTTGTGACTTAAAGGCGTTTGGTGCCAAGCGAGTAGTCACAGAGATACCGATTGGTGAAATCAGCATTTCCCCGATTTCCACGATGAACCATGAGCCGACAAGCCAGAATGGTGATACTCGACCGGAAGTTGTACCGTGAATCAAGGCTGGCAATGCCATGAATACATATGACAGACCGGCGAATACCAAACCTGCAGCAAACTTAGCTGGTGAGCTTGGTTGGTTCTTCCAACGGCTCCAGAGAGTAACGAACACTGGCGTCAAGATCATGATGAACAGTGGGTTCAACGTCTGGAAGTTAGCGGCAGCGAAATGCCAACCACCGATATGCAGAACGGTTCTTTGTTCCGCAAAGAGCGCAAGGATAACGGAACCAGATTCTTCGATGCCCCAGAAGATAGCGGCAGCGATGAACAATGGAATGTATGCGGCAACCCGTGACTTTTCGGTCTTAGTAACCTTGTCAGACTTAAGCATCCGAACGAAGTAGTATACTGGCAGACCGATTGCGATAACGGTGATCAAGTTGATGACGTTTGCGATGTTCAATTGACCCATTGCAGCAAGGCCACCGAGGATAACGGCGACTACTACAACTGCAATCACAGTCCGCACAATCAACTTGTGAAGTTCTTCAGAAGAAATTGGATCTTGTGGTTCTGAACTGGTGTTAGTCAAGTACTTGTGACCACCGTATACGTATTGAACCAAGGCGAAGAACATCCCGATAGCGGCCAGTGAGAAACCAGCGTGGAAGTTATTACCGTGCCAGAGGTTCAAACCAAATCCGGCAGAAGCAGCAGGCACTGCCCATGGCGCAACTACTGCACCCAGGTTAGCACCGAAGACAAACATTGAGAAACCTGCATTACGGCGACGGTCTTCTGGGCTGTAGAGTTCACCGACCATTTCAGAAATGTTTGGCTTCATCAAACCAGTACCGATGATGATCAAAGCGATGGATGCAAACAAGGCTGGCATTCCAAATGGAAGTGACAAGGCAATGTGACCAAACATGATCAAGATACCACCACTCAGCACAGCCTTACGAGGTCCCCAAATCCGGTCAGATAACCAACCGCCCAGCACACCAGAAAGGTATACCAAGGAACCGTAGATGGACATGATTGATGCCGCAGTGGTTTCGTTAATACCTAACCCACCATCTTTGACAGCGTAGTACATGTAGAACAACAGGATGGCACGCATTCCATAGTAGCTAAACCGTTCCCACGTTTCCGTATAGAACAGTGTGGAAATCCCACGTGGCTGACCAAAGAATGCCGTGTCGAAATCTTTCTCTTTACTCATATGATCCCTCCGACAATAATTGCAAAATTTATATTATTTAATAAAAATAATGTTTACGGTTTACGTGATGTCGATTGGTAGGTCAAGGGAAATATAAGATTTTCATGAGATTTCTTTAATAAAATCGATAATTGGCATAGGTAAAACGTTATATTCTACAGCGGTTGATCTCATAACTTTCAGATAGATTTTTCTAATTTTCAGACTCGTTTTATTATAACTTTTCACATTTTTGATGATAAATTACCCTTTCCATACAAAAATAGCG
>JAUMUE010000031.1:0-13511 GCA_030530845.1 Limosilactobacillus sp. | reverse complement strand
TATAAGTCTTCAAAGGCATCCTTAAGTTTGTCCAAAACAGACTTCTTGACACCCTTAACATTTTCACCACTGGCAGCTGCGAATGCGTACATAGCTTCACGTTGCTGCTTGTTGAGGCTCTTTGGTGTCTTGACGTGGATCGTCACGTGTTCGTCACCAGTACCGTTACCGTTGATGTAAGGTACACCCTTGCCACGGAGACGGAAGTTAGTTTCTGATTGCGTACCAGCAGGAACCTTCAGAGAAACATCCCCGTGCACGGTCTTCACCTTGATTTCATCCCCGAGAGCCGCTTGTGAGAAGCTAATGTCTTGGTCAACGTAGATCGTGGTCCCATCACGACGGAATTCACGACTAGGCGTAACGCGGAAGACAATGTACAAGTCACCAGCAGGTCCACCGTTTTCACCGGCATCACCTTGACCTTGCAGACGCATTTGTTGGCCATCATCGACACCTGCAGGAACCTTTACTTCGAGTTCGTGCTTTTCGTGAACGTGACCAGAACCATGACAAGTGTCACAGCGGTCTTCCGGCTTCAAGATCTTACCAGCACCTTGACAGTCAGGACATGTCGTTTGGGTTTGCATGTTACCCAGTGGAGTTTGGCGAACGGTCACAACTACCCCACTACCGCCACAGCGAGAACAGGTGGCTGCGGACTTACCGGCCTTGGCACCAGAACCATGACAGGTCTTACATTGTGCGTCACGGTCGTACTTGATCGTGGTGGTCTTACCAAAGATAGCATCCATGAATTCTAGGGTCATGGAGTATTGGAGGTCACGACCAGGACGTGGCGCGTTTGGATCACGACGGGAACGGCCACCGCCACCAAAGAATTGGCTGAAGATGTCATCGAAGCCACCGCCACCAAATCCTTGGCCACCGAAACCGCCAGCACCGCCACCAAAGCCACCACCAGCAGGGCCGTCAGCAGAACCAAATTGGTCGTAGTTTGACCGCTTTTGTGAATCGCTCAGGACTTCGTAAGCTTCGTTGATATCCTTAAACTTTTCTTCCGCACCTGGTTCGTGGTTGACGTCCGGGTGGTACTTAGCAGCTAAACGCCGGTAAGCGTGCTTAATATCTGCATCGGATGCGTCTTTTGAAACACCCAAAATATCATAATAATCTTTTTGTGCCATTTATATCCCTCACAACTCAATTGCTTTGTTATTTTATACCACAGTTGGCAAAGTAAAGTAAAAGCCAAAGTCCGCAGTATTGGCTTTGGCTTTTACATTTCTAGCAATTGACGATTACTTCTCGTCGTCTGGAGTAACGTCCTTGAAGTCACCGTCTACGGTGTTGTCATCATTGCCGTTAGCGTTGCCGTCGTTTGGTTGAGCACCGCCTTGTGCACCTTCTTGACCTTGAGCTTGTTGGTAAAGCTTTACAGAAAGGTCTTGGATAACCTTGTTCAAAGCATCCTTCTTAGCCTTCATGTCTTCAAGGTTGCCGCTTTCTTGGGCCTTCTTCAATTCATCACGGGCGTCTTCAGCCTTCTTGATGTCTTCAGCAGGTACCTTATCCTTGACTTCCTTCAAAGTCTTGTCAACTTGGAAGAGTTCTTGGTCGACTTCGTTCTTCAAGTCAACTTCTTCCTTCTTCTTCTTGTCGGCTTCTGCGTGTTCTTCAGCGTCCTTCTTCATACGTTCGATTTCTTCATCGGACAAACCAGAGTTGGACTTGATAGTGATGTTTTGCTTCTTGTGAGTACCTTGGTCTTCGGCAGAAACGTTAACAATACCGTTCTTGTCGATATCGAAGGTAACCTTGATTTGAGGAACACCACGAGGAGCAGCAGGAATGTCAGTCAGTTGGAAGTTACCCAAAGTCTTGTTGTCGGCTGCCATTGGACGTTCACCTTGGAGCACGTGGATGTCAACGGCTGGTTGGTTATCAGCAGCAGTTGAGAAGATTTGGCTCTTTGAAGTTGGGATCGTAGTGTTACGGTCGATCAACTTAGTGAAGACACCACCCATGGTTTCGATACCAAGTGAAAGTGGAGTAACATCAAGTAAAACAACGTCCTTAACGTCACCGGTAAGAACACCACCTTGTACGGCGGCACCAAGAGCAACGGCTTCATCAGGGTTGATGGAGTGGTTTGGTTCCTTACCAGTCAATTCCTTAACCATTTCTTGAACGGCTGGGATACGAGTAGAACCACCGTTTAAGATAACTTCATCAATGTCGTCGAATGATAAGCCAGCGTCCTTCAAAGCGTTGAGAACTGGTTGCTTAGTACGTTCAACGAGGTCGTTAGTAAGTTGGTTGAACTTAGAACGAGTTAAGCTCTTTTCAAGGTGTAATGGACCATTTTCACCAGATGAGATAAATGGCAAGCTGATTTGGGCTTCTTGAACACCAGAAAGGTCCTTCTTAGCCTTTTCAGCAGCATCCTTCAAACGTTGAAGAGCCATCTTGTCAGTTGAAAGGTCAACGCCATTTTCTTCCTTGAAGCCTTCGATCAACCAATCCATGATCTTTTGGTCGAAGTCGTCCCCACCCAAGTGAGTATCACCGTTAGTAGAGAGTACTTGGAAGACACCGTCACCTAATTCAAGGATAGAAACATCGAAAGTACCACCACCAAGGTCGTAAACTAAGATCTTTTCATCCTTGTCTTGCTTGTCGAGACCGTAAGCAAGTGATGATGCAGTAGGTTCGTTGATGATCCGCTTAACGTCAAGGCCGGCGATCTTACCAGCGTCCTTAGTAGCTTGACGTTGTGCATCGTTGAAGTAAGCAGGAACAGTGATAACTGCTTGGTCAACAGTGTCACCAATGTAGTCTTCAGCGTACTTCTTCAAGTATTGGAGAATCATTGCTGAGATTTCTTGTGGAGTGTACTTCTTGCCGTCAACTTCGACAGTGTAACCTGCTTCACCCATGTGGCTCTTGATAGAAGCAATCGTGTTAGGGTTAGTGATTGCTTGACGCTTTGCTACTTCACCGACTTGAGTTTCACCGTTCTTGAATGAAACAACAGATGGAGTAGTCCTGCTACCTTCTGGGTTTGTGATAATCTTCGGCTCGTTACCTTCCATAACGGCAACGGCGGAGTTAGTAGTACCTAAGTCAATACCAATAATCTTGTTACTTGCCATGTTTAATTCCCTCTCAATCTAAATTATTGTGCTACAACGACCATCGCTGGGCGCAGAACCCGGTCCTTCAACTGGTAACCAGCTTGGAGGACTTGGACAACTGTGTCAGCTTCTTGCCCATCTTCAACCGGTACAGTTTGAACTGCTTGGTGCATGGTGGGGTTGAATGCTTGACCTTCTGCTGGAATCTCGGTAATACCGTGATCAGTCAGAGCAGTCATCAGGTGATCGTGAACCATTTGGATACCCTTCTTGAGCTGTTCACCATTTTCGTCAGTGACTTCAATGGTCAGGGCCCGCTTCAGGTTATCCAAGACAGGCAAAACGCTCTTTGCAAGGTCTTGTCCGTCGTATTTAAGTATTTGCGCGCGTTCTTTCTTGAAGCGGTTAGTCATGTTTTGAATTTCCGCTTGGGCACGCAGATATTTATCATCTTTATCAGCCAGTTGCGCCTTAAGGTCTTCAATCTCAGCCTTTAATTCAGCTGTTGGATCCTTCTTGTCGTCAGCAACTTGCTTAGTGTCCTTAGCCGCCTTCTTAGCAGCATCGGCTTGTTGTGCTTTTTCCTTCTTTGCCAAGAAACTCGCCTCCTATGAATCGTAATAATGTCGGTAGTAATCAAGTAGTCGCTTGGCCAACTCCTGACGAAAGGCATTCACAATCCCAATCGTCCGAGAGTATGGCATCCGCGTGGGACCAAGCACTGCAATGATTCCCTTACCGTACTGGTCGACATTGTACTTGGCGGTGATTAAGCTATAGTCGTCCATGATCTGGTCCTTTGAAATCTCAGAACCAATCTTGACGTTGATAGTGTCATCATCGGAAGAGCCGGTCGAAAGCAGGTGCGACAACTCATCATTGTGGTCGAGCAAACCGTACAATGCTTGCAAGGCTTGCGGATCCTGGTTAGTCGAGTAACCGAGGAGATTCAGCCGACCACCGACGAAGAAGCGCTCCCGAGAAGCCCGCGATACCACGTTGTCAAACAGCTCGAGAAAGCCGTCCGCACCGTGCATATACTGCAAAATCCGTGCAGGTATATCGTCATTCAAACGCCTGATCACGTCAACCAGTGGCAGACCCACTAATTGGTCATTGATCATCCGCACGACCGCTTGCAGAGCTTCCGTATCAAAGTCACGCGGCAACGTGAATGGCTGACTCTCCACATCCCCGCTGTCGGTAACCAGGATGGCGATCACCTTTTGATTACCAAGTGGCACGACCCGGAACCCACTGAGGTGAACCTCGGCCTGCTCGGGCTTGAGCGTGAATGCAGTGTAGGAAGTCAGGTCTGACAAGATATCTGCCGAGTGCGACACAATCTCATCAATCTTCTGGAAGCTGGTACCCAGGGAATTCTGGATGACAACCAAATCATTGTCTGTCACCGCACCCGGGTCAAGCAAGTGGTCAACGTAGAAGCGGTAACCGAGCTTAGATGGGACACGACCGGAACTCGAGTGCTCCTTGGTAACGTATCCCTGATCTTCAAGCACGGCCATCTCATTTCTGACAGTGGCTGAGCTGACCTTGAAAGGTAACTGCTCAACCAAGTGCTTTGATCCAACCGGTTGACCTGTGGACGTATATTGACGTACAATCGCTTGCAGGATCTTCTTTTGACGTTGTGTTAGCATTTTAATCACATCCCTTTTTAGCACTCTTTAGGGCTAAGTGCTAAACACACTGTATAATATACCAATCACCTATCTAAAAGTCAAGGAATGTCAAACTTTTTTGTAAGGAGTTTTTCTAGTGAATAATCATGAACGCTACATTCAACCAAAAACCGCTAAGGAAGCGATGGAGCTCATCCAAAAACTCTTCAATAGTTATCGCAACGCCCCGCTCACTTCCGACCTTCTTTCCTATCACAACAACCTTGTTTTCCGCCTGGGTAGCGATATTCACGATGCGGCGAAGGAAGAAGGAAATGAAGCATTGCTAAAAGACCTGAGTACCATGTCTGATGCAATGCGGCGTTGGACGACGATTCGCCTATCCGGACGTCCTTATAATTTCAAACTCCGCCACTTCAAACCGGTCACAGAAAACGGCACAAAATTCAAACGACAAGTCCATAAGATCGGCGGTAACTCCAACCACCGTGCAAGTCGTCACTAAACAAAATACGTCGCCTGATGAAATCACTCATCAAGCGACGTATTTTATTTTTGTGCGAGAAAGGCGCGCGCGTCCTTCTCATCTTGTTTCATTTGATCAACCAATGCATCCGCAGAATCGAACTTAATTTCACCACGCAGGTACTTGTACCAGCGCACAGAGACCTCTTCGCCGTAGATCATTTGGTCAAAGTCAAACAGGTAGATCTCGACGGTTGGTTCATCGGCTTTACCGAACGTGACGTTATAGCCGACGCTGGCCATTCCGCCGTACCACTTACCTTGGATCTTGACCTCGGTGACGTAAACGCCGATTGGTGGCACGATTTCTGTCTCTGGTGTATCGATATTAGCGGTTGGGAGCCCCAAAGTCCGCCCCCGCGCAAAACCATGAACAACGAGACCGGTCGTCGTGTAGGTGTAACCCAGCGCTTCGTTAGCCTCTTCAATCTTATGGTTAGTCAGGCACTCACGGACGTAGGTGGACGAAACCTTGCCATCCCCGTCCTCAACAGTTAATTTTGGCACCGTGACCACCTCGAAACGGCCCTTCGCGTATTCCGGCAGGCGTTCCATCGTCGCCACATCCTTCTTGCCGTATGTGTGGTCAAAGCCAGCGACAACGACTTCTGGGTGAAGTGCCATCAAGAAGTTGTCGACGAAATCTTGTGGCTCCTGGCTGGCGTATGCGGATGTGAAACTGACCATGTAAACAATATCAGCGCCTAGCTCATGCATAATCGCAGCCTTGCGTGGAGCTGGCGTCAGGTACTTGAAACCAGCCTTATATTGGTGGTAAACGATCCCTGGCGCATGGCTGTAGGTCAGGATTGCCAGTGGCAGCTGACGTTCACGGGCGATTTTCAGCGCAGTATTAATCACTGCTTTGTGACCACGGTGGACCCCATCAAAGAAGCCCATCGCCAAAACGACTGGGCCATCCGGAATCTGGTCCTTATTTAACGGGTATGTTAATTTAACTTGTTGCAAAGTGCATCCTCCCTATTTCGTGGAAAACATCTTGGTTGGCTTGTAGTGCTTGTCCGGGGCCTTGTGGTAGAGCGCCTTGACTTCATTCTTATAGGTTAAAACCACTTCTGGATCAGACACTGTCATTTCGTCTTCACGCAGCCAGCCACCGTTTTGGACCGCCTTCCACTGCTTATCACTCAACTCCATCTGTGGATAGTCCTTGAGTGCGTAATCAAGCAGATAGAGGTAGCGGTTGATGGTGTTATTTGCCATCGCATCTTGAATATCTGCCAAGGTCAATGTTTGGTCCATTTCAAAACCACCTGATTCCAGACGGGTCAACCACTTCATCGCGCCAGGATATCCCAGTGCACGTGCGAGGTCGACTACCAAGGTCCGCACATAAGTCCCCTTGCTGCAGTAGACCTTGAAAAAGACGTGTTGTTCCTGCTTCTCAGCGTCGTATTGGTTTCGGATCATGTCGAATTGCTTGATCGTGACCTGACGCTTTGGCCGTTCTACCTCTTCGCCTACGCGAGCATATTCATACAGGCGCTTACCGTTGACCTTGACCGCAGAGTACATTGGCGGAATCTGAGTAATTTCACCGGTCAGGTCAGCCATCTTTGCCTTCACCAATTCGTCAGGGATCGCTTCTGTTACGGGCGCAGTCTCAATGACCTTGCCATCAAAGTCTTCTGTTTCGGTTGCAGAGCCAATCACTAATTCACCCTGGTAAACCTTACCAGATTGCATCAGAAAGTCGACTACCTTGGTGGCAGAACCGACACAAATTGGCAAAACACCGTCAACGGATGGGTCGAGTGTACCGGAGTGGCCAATCTTCTTGGTCTTTAAGATCCGGCGCAATCGGCTCACACAGTCAAAGCTGGTCATCCCCCGCTCTTTGTATAAAGGAATAATTCCGTCCATGTATCTTTCCTCCAAATATTAAAGGGAGTGGATTGACATCGCATTCCGCTCCCTTTGATAATTACTTCTCTTGTTGGTGAAGCTTGTTGATTAATTCGTCAATCCGACTACCGTATGCAACGGATGGGTCCCGTTCAAACTTAAGCTCAGGAGTCTTGAAGATGTTTAAGCGAGCACCCAATTCGGACCGGATCAGGCCAGTAGCCTTGTCGAGCCCTTCTTGAGCCTTTTGACCAACTGATGCCTTGTCAGACAAGATGCTGTAGAAAATCGTTGCCTGTTGCAAGTCACCGGTCACGTCAACGTCGGTAATCGTAACCCCTTGAACACGTGGGTCACGAACCCGCTTCAAAAGGATATCATCGACTTCCCGTTGAATTTGTTGTGCAAGTCGATCAACACGGAATTGTTTGTTTGGCATAAAAACAACCTCCTATTCGACTGGAACTTCCTGCATTTCGTATGCTTCGATAACATCATTTTCCTTGATGTCATTGTAGTTTTCGATGGTCAAACCACATTCAAAGCCGGACTTAACTTCCTTGGCGTCATCCTTGAAGCGCTTGAGTGATCCCAATTCACCTTCGTAGATAACAACACCGTCACGGACAAGGCGAACCTTGGCGTTACGAGTGATCTTACCAGAAGTAACCATACCACCGGCGATTGTACCGATCTTGGAAGCCTTGTAAATTTGGCGAACTTCAACTTCACCAATTGTTTGTTCCTTGTAAACTGGTTCAAGCATACCCTTCATGGCATCTTCAACTTCTTCGATGGCGTTGTAGATAACACGGTGGAGACGGATATCGATGTTGCTTGAGTCAGCCATGGACTTGGCAACTGGTGTAGGACGAACGTTGAAACCAATGATAACAGCGTTTGATGCTTCGGCCAGGGTGATATCTGATTGACTAATTGCACCAACGGCTTGGTGGATAATGTCAACACGAACACCATCGACTTGGATCTTTTGCAGACTTTGGCTCAATGCTTCCACAGAACCTTGAACGTCGGCCTTGATAATAATTGGCAAGGTCTTCATTTCACCCTTCTTCATAGTAGCGAAGAGGTTGTCCAATGTCACGTGAGAAGTACGTTGACGTTCGAGATCTTGTGCACGCTTAGCACGTTCTTCACCGGCTGCACGGGCAGTCTTTTCATCGTCAAAGACAACGAAACGGTCCCCGGCTTCTGGCACATCGTTAAGACCAGTGATTTCGACTGGTGTAGATGGAGTTGCTTCTTCGATTGCCTTACCATGTTCGTTGATCATAGTACGAACACGTCCAAAGGTATTACCGACAACGATTGGGTCACCGACATGAAGAGTACCGTGTTGAACGAGGACAGTGGCAACTGAACCACGACCTTGGTCAAGACGGGCTTCAACAACTGAACCAGCAGCGTTTTGGTCTGGGTTAGCCTTTAATTCCATCACTTCTGATTGAAGGAGGATCATGTCGAGCAATTCGTCAAGATTCTTACCAAACTTGGCAGAAATTTCAACGAAGATCGTGTCACCACCCCAGTCTTCTGGGATCAGGTTGTACTTAGCAAGTTCTTCAGTAACACGTGCTGGGTTGGCACCAGGCTTATCAATCTTGTTAACAGCAACAATGATTGGAGTTTCGGCAGCTTGGGCGTGGTGGATGGCTTCAACAGTTTGAGGCATAACACCATCATCAGCGGCAACAACTAAGACAGTGATGTCGGTGATGTTGGCACCACGAGCACGCATTTCAGTGAAGGCTGCATGTCCTGGAGTATCCAAGAATGTGATGACGTTGTCGTTGTAGTGAACTTGGTAGGCACCGATGTTTTGAGTGATACCACCGGCTTCGTGTTCAGTAACGTGCGAGTGACGCAGCTTATCAAGCAGAGTCGTCTTACCGTGGTCAACGTGTCCCATAACAGTAACAACTGGTGGACGGGTAACCAGGTGATCGGTGTTGTTAGCTTCGTCTTCGAACATCTTGTCAATGTCAGATACGTCGACTTCAACCTTTTCCTTGGCTTCGATACCGTAATCAGTAGCAAGGAGTTCGATGGTATCCTTGTCCAATGATTGGTTTTGGTTAATCATCACACCGACCATGAAGAGCTTCTTGATGATTTCCGCAGTTGGGCGGTGAAGTAACTTGGCAAGGTCTTGGGCATTCATGCCTTCAGAGTATTCAAGTACTTCTGGAAGCGGCTTATCCTTACGTTCAGTAGGTTGCTTCTTGGCCACTTCACGCATACGGTTGTTACCCTTGTTCTTCTTATTTTTCTTGTTCTTCTTGTTACGCTTACCACCACGGTCGTCGTTTAAGCTACCACCGAAACGACCACCCTTGTTTTGGTTGCGTTGTTGGTTGTTGTCGTTGTGCTTCTTTTCGTGGTGACGGTTGTTGTGTTCAGTACGCACGTTATCGTCATCATCGTTTTGTGGTTGAGCATTAACAACCTTCTTTTGTTCCTTACCCTTGTTTTGGTTAGGCTTTTGTTCCTTCTTTTCTTGCTTTGCAGCTGGTTGTGAAGGCTTTTGTGCTTGCTTCTTTGGCTTGTCACCATCTTTGGAAATAGCACGCAATTTGTTAGCTTCGTCAGTAGTCACTGATGACATGTGGCTCTTAACGTCCATGCCATGTTGTTTAGCAACTTCGACAAGCTTCTTACTAGGCATATTGAGCTCTTTAGCTAATTCATAAATTCGTTCCTTGGCCATACGCTCACTCTCCTTAATCCATTTTCAGTAATTGCTCAAACTTCTTGGCGAATCCTGGTTGAACCACGCCGATGATCGTCCGTGATTGTCCCGTTGCCTGGCTGAGTTGGATCTTAGTAAATTCTTGTGAACATGGGATGCCATAGAAATTACACTTGTCGGTGAATTTCTTAGCTGTGGCTTGTCCCGCGTCCTTTGCTAAAAACACAAACTTGGCCTTTTGAGTTTGAATATTTTTTAATACAGTATCTTCCCCACTTACTAGTTGTCGCGCAGCTCGCGCAATTCCTAGTAAATTAAGCACTTGTTGTTCATTATTTGTCATCTTTACCAAATAATTCTTGACGTGCTTGTAAGTGATCGGTGTACTTGATCAGTTCTTCATAGAATGAATCATCCAACTTAACGTGGAAGGCTTTTTCGAAGGTCTTTTCCTTTTGTGCACGCTTGGCGATTTCAACGTCGACAGCGATGTATGCACCACGACCGGCCTTCTTACCAGTTGGGTCTAGGGATACTTCATCCTCTTTGTTTTTTACGACCCGGATCAATTGACGTTTTGGCATCATTTCACCCGTGACGATATCTTTGCGCATTGGTACTTTTCTCTTTTGCATAATTTTCACCCCACTGCTCAATAATTAGTCTTGGTCGTCTTCTTCTGCTTGAAGTTCTTCCATTTCAGAAGCTGACTTGATGTCGATCTTGTACTTAGTCAAACGGGCAGCGAGCCGTGCGTTTTGGCCCCGCTTACCGATTGCCAGTGATAATTGATCGTCAGGAACAACAACAGTGCATGACCGTTCTTGTTCTACTTCACCGTCTTCTTTTTCAACAGTAACTGGTTCGTTGAAGATAACATCCAGAACATCTGCTGGGTTTAAGGCGTTTGCGATGAACTTGGCTGGGTCCTTCACGTATTCCACAATGTCCATGTTTTCACCGTCAAGTTCGTTAACGATGGCTTGAACACGTGAACCACGAGGGCCGACACAAGTACCAACTGGATCGATGTTTTCGTCGTTGGAGTAAACCGCAACTTTAGCACGGTCACCCGCTTCACGAGAGATGTTTTCGATCAGAACAGTACCATCCTTGATTTCAGGTACTTCACGTTCGAATAAACGCTTCAAGAGTTCTGGTGCAGTCCGGCTCACGAAGATTTGTGGTCCACGGCGGTCGTCATTTACCTTAGTAACGTAAACTTGGATCCGGTCGTGTACGTGGTAGGATTCGTTAGGCAACTTGTCGCGGAATCCCATGGCACCTTCAACACCATCACCTAAGTCAATGTATATGAAGCGCTTGTCTTCACGGGAAACTTCACCAGTGATGATTTCGTTTTCGTAAGTCTTGTACTTGTCGTAAACAATCTTACGTTCTTCTTCACGGAGACGTTGCATAACCACTTGCTTAGCGGTTTGGGCTGCGATCCGACCGAAATTACGTGGAGTAACTTCTTCGCGGATTTCATCGTCAACGTCGTAACCTTGACCATGAGGGAGCTTCCGTGCTTCGGCTAAGCTCATGTATTCGTTGCTGTCGTCTGCGGCTAATTCTTCGTCATCAGTGATCTTCTTAACAGCGAAGACCTTGATGTTACCCTTCATAGGATCGATATCAACTTCAACGTTCTTATCACCATAATTTTGCTTGTAAGCTGATTCGAGGGCTTGTTGAAGTGCTTCGATTACGATTTCCTTCTTGATTCCCTTTTCCTTTTCGAGGTAATCAAGGGCTCCAATAAATTCAGCTTTTTCACTTTTCGTGCTCACTATGAAATCTCCTTTAATTAAAACTTGATTGCTAACCGTGCTTTGGCGATCTTGCTGCGGTCAATAACCACTTGCTTGTGGCGGGTCTTGTCTAAGTAATCCAAAGTTAATTCCTTATCAGTCAGGTTGATTAACGTACCTTCATAGACCTTCTTACCGTCGATTTGTTGGTACAAGGACACGTTAATGTAATCATTTACCGCGCGCTTGTAATCTTCTTCATTCTTCAGTGGACGTTCAGCACCAGGTGAAGAAACTTCCAAGAAATAAGCCTGTGGAATTGGATCCGGCTCAACATTATCGAGAGCTTCACTCAGCTGGTCGCTAACAGTGGCACAATCTTCCAAGGTGATGCCACCATCTTTATCAATGTAAACTCGAAGGTACCAACTCTTACCTTCCTTCACGAATTCAAGGTCGTAAAGGTAGAAGTTGTGTTCATCAAGAATCGGTGTCACTAAATCCGTAACGGTTTCAGTAACTGTACTCATATTGTCACCTCCATTGTTTGCAATAAAAAGAGTGAGCATCGCTGCTCACTCCATCGAGTTATTTACCTTTACTATTGTAGCATGGACGACAAGTGATTACAAGAGACATGCCCATCTGTATCAATATGTGACGCCTATCGGATATATTTCATCACGATATTGTTTGTGTTTATGGCTTAAGATAGAACAATTTCACCACTTTGATAGAATTTTACTGTTGAAAACGAATTTTGAGGTGGTATAATGCTAAAAATATATTTAAAAAGCGAATTATATTGGAGGTATTTTTTATGGTTGAAGAAATCACAAAGGAATTTACTCACGGATTGCCCAAGGCTGAATTGCACGTCCACATCGAAGGGACCCTGGAACCAGAACTGAAATTGAAGCTGGCAAAGCGCAATCACGTCAACATCGGCCAATCCACTATCGAAGAAGTCAAGGAAACTCTCAAGTTCAACAACCTGGCTTCATTCTTGGACGTCTACTACGAAGCAATGAACGTACTGCAAACGGAACAAGATTTCTACGACCTGGCAATGGATTACCTTCACCGCGCTGCTAAGAACAATGTCCGCCACGTCGAAATCTTCTTCGACCCCCAAGCACACACTTCCCGCGGTGTCGCATTTGCTGACGTCATCAACGGACTCTACCGCGCTACGGTTGACGCCCGCGCATTGAACGTCGACGCCCGCTTGATCATGTGTTTCTTACGTGACTTCTCCCGTGACTCTGCGCGTGAAACTTTGGAAGAAGCGCTCAAGTACAAGGACAAGATCCTCGGTGTCGGCCTTGATTCTGACGAACACAACAACCCTCCAATGAAGTTCTACAACCAATTCTGCAAGGCGACCGAAGAAGGATTCCACATTACCGCACACGCAGATCCTGACCAACCACGATCAATCGAACACATCCGTGACCTGCTCGAAGTCATCGGTGTCGAACGTGTCGACCACGGTACCAACATCGTCGAAGATCCGGACCTCGTAGATTACGCAGTCAAGAACGAAATCGGTTTGACCTCATGTACCCTTTCTAACAACTTCTTAAACGCCGACATGAAGGGTAAAGAAGTGATTGAACTGCTCGGCAAGGGCGTCAAGATCTCCATCCACTCCGATGACCCGGCTTACTTTGGTGGCTACATCGGTGACAACTACTACACAATCGCAACGAAATTTGATTTAACCCGCGACCAAGTGATCAAGCTGGTGAAGAACTCCTTTGAATCTAGCTGGATCAGTGACGAACAAAAGGCTCTCTACCTGAAGGAAGTTGACGAATACGTCGCAAAGCACTAAAGAAAGAGGCGAAGCTGTGAAAATGGGTTCTACAATATTTGGTAATGATGGAATGATTTTCCACCATTACCGTTTTTA
>JAUMUE010000030.1 GCA_030530845.1 Limosilactobacillus sp. | reverse complement strand
ACTAAAAACGGTAATGGTGGAAAATCATTCCATCATTACCGAATATTGTAGAACCGCTAAATGAGAGTACGTGATGAGCGTGCTCTTTTTTTGTGAAGTAAATTGGCAGTTTGACCTTCTTATTTGAAGAGTGGACGAGAAAATGCACTGATTTTGATTTTCATTACATAATTTAGTGAAAACGATTATATGACTATGATAAAATTAACAAAATAGATTTTAGAATTTCGGAGGGGGAGAGAGTAATATGGGATACAACTCTAAACCACAACCTACATACAAGTTGATTAAGCTGACGATTGGGGTGTGTAGTGTCACACTGATGGCGCTGTTCGCAAGCCAAGCTACCGTTGTGCACGCGGATGACGCTGCTACGAATAATGCGGCGGTTGTTGCGGATAATGCGACGAGCGGGGAGACGGATGAAAATAACGCGACATCCCCGGCAGCGACGAATACGTAAAGCACAGAGACAGTAGCTAGTGATCAAACACCATCTGTTACAAACGAAAGTAACTCAACCAACGCGGAAACGACTGCCACGACGCCAACTGCAGACGAGATCAATGCTCTGGATCTGAGTGATAATGACAAGGCAACCGCAACTGCTTACCTGTCCAATGCGACTGATGATCAAAAGGCCAAGATCGCTGACAGTATTGCCCATCTGAAAGGCTGGAAGGCCATCACTAAGAGCGGTACTGATTTCACTCTTGGACAATATGATTATACGGTCGGAGGCGCTGATGTAGTTTTGCCTACCCTGGGCGACTTAAAGAACTTAGGATTGGATGCAACCAGCGTTTCAATTAACTGGTTGAACCTGAAAAATCTCGGTCAAACTAATGAGATTACTTCAGTTTCAACCAGTAACGCCGGTGGTAAGCTGATATTTAATAGTGTTAGCTTTGACAACCTTTTCTCAGACAACAAAACACTTGTCTCAGTGGATCTTACAAACCTTGAGACAAAAAACATTAATTCCATGTTCCAAACGTTCTACAACTGTTCAAACTTGAAGTCCATTAATTGGGGAGCATTTGATAGTTCTAAAGTAACTTCGATGTACGAAACTTTTCGCGGTTGTAGCTCACTTAAGTCAATTGATTTAAGTGGTTTTAACACATCAAACGTCACTAAGTTCAGCCGGACATTTGCAGATTGTAGCTCATTGACTTCTCTTGATTTGAGCAACTTTAATACCGCCAAAGCTACTACTATGTCTGATATGTTTAACGGCTGTAGCTCACTGTCATCTCTCAATATCAGTTCATTTGATACCTCAAATGTAACTACTTTATCCGGTATGTTTTTCGGATGTAAGAGCCTCAAGACAATTGATTTAAGACACTTTGATACGTCACAGTGTACTAGATTAGGTGGGATGTTCTGGGGCTGTTCTTCACTTGAGTCAATTGACTTGAGTAGCTTTGATACGTCAAATGTTGACACGATGGGCTACATGTTCAAAGATTGTACTAGTCTTAAATCACTCGATGTCTCTCACTTTGATACCTCAAAGGTTACGACGATGGAGCGTATGTTTGAAAACATTCCTGTCGAATACCTGGATGTGAGCCACTTCAATACATCACAAGTGAAGAACATGTACTGGATGTTTAGTGGATGTACTAACTTAACTCACATAGACGTTTCAAATTTCGATACATCTAACGTAACTAACATGAGCTACATGTTTAACAAAGATTACAAGCTGCAAAACCTGGACGTGACCGGATTTGATACTAGCAAAGTCACAGACGTATCCGGTATGTTCTGGGGTTACGCCAAAAATGTAGATCAAACGCAGCAGTTAGATTTACGAAACTTCTTCAGCAAGCTGCCTGATGGAATTTATAATATTGGTATGCTCGAATCTACCAATAACTTGTTGGTCGTTGCTCCAGAAGATAAGATTGTGAATGTTATGAGTTTTTTCCCTAGCAAGCCTGTCTATGTGGATAAAAATAACAAGGAAACTCAAGTCGATGTTACAGCGCTCTTATCCGCACCGGTCGCAAATCCAAGTGACTACATCAAGTCATACGTAGACGCTGCGCTTGAGAAGAATGGCCTGGCCTACAAGAAGACTCCGGAAACGTTCACACTTAGAACGAAGGTAGATGTAGTTCCAAAGCGAGGCCAAATGACCTTCAGAGATCGGTGGGTTGTTTTGACCGACGATAATAAAGTTGTGGTAGGTAAGATCAATGTTGCCGGCATTGTATACTCTACAATTGGTGTATGGGATGAAGCCCAAGGTAAATACGTGGTAGATGCTGATGAATTGAATTCTAAATATAGTTCTCGCGCTACCATATCCACTGCTTACGCTACCGGTGATAAGGTTGACTACTACAAACTTGCTGACAGAGTTATCTACGACGGTAACGATAACTACCCAACGCTTTACATGAATGACGAGGCATTGATTGAAAACTTCGACAAGGCCAAGGAATTCATCACCAGCAACTACAAGGACGCGACGAAGCCTGATATCAAATACGTAACCATCTCTGACGACGGTACAGTAACTGCGACGAACCCATCTCACGGCCTGACTCTGAACGGTAAGTTTGCCTGGAAGAATATGGCCGACGACTCTAACGTCAGCGTGAAGGACAAGGTCGATTTTGCAGACGGCAAGACTCCAGACGCATCCAGCATGATCATCAGCGGATTACCAACCGGCGCAACTCCTAGCTGGGATAAGACGCCAACCGCTGAAGATCCAACTGGTACGATCAAGGTAACCTTTGCGGACGGCACAAGTAAGGAATACCCAGTCACTGCGCGCGTATACAGTCTCGGCGACGTGCTGACTGCCGATGATGAAGCAAGCCAATACAAGGACTGGGATGCCGATGAATTGCCATACAAGGTCGCAGACGAGGTTAAGTTCCAAGAGGGCAAGCTTCCAAGTGCGGATACGCTTGTGACAGGTGATCTTCCAGATGGCGCAAAGGCAAGTTGGGGCAAGGAACCAACTGCAGACGATCCTGCTGGTACTGTTCGTATCATGTTTGATGATGGTAGTTACATTGATTACCCAGTGAGCGCGAAGATCTACAAGCTCGGGGATGTGCTGACTGGTACGGATGCTGACATGTACAAGGATCTCGATTCTGACGACATGCCATACCAAGTTGCCGGCGAAGTTAAGTATCCAGAAGGTAAGTTACCTGGAGCAGATACGCTTGTGACGGGTGATCATCCTGCAGGCGCTAAGGCTACCTGGGCGAAGGAACCTAGTCTGGACGACCCAACTGGTACTGTGCGTGTGACGTTTGAAGATGGTAGTTACATTGACTACCCAGTGACAGCGAAGATCTACAGTCTCGGAGATCCACTTACTGCAGACGGTGAGGCGGATGAGTACAAGGACCTGGACCCAGATCAGTTGCCTTACCAAGTGCCTGGTGAGGTCAAGTTCCAAGAAGGACAGCTTCCACCTGCATCAAGCGTCGTGACTGGTACGTTGCCTGATGGTGCTGTGCCAAGTTGGCAAAAGGAACCAACCGAAGACGATACTGCAGGTACAATCCGGATTACGTTCGAAGATGGTACCTACATCGACTACCCAGTAACTGGTAACATCTACAAGCTCGGCGATCCATTGACGTATGATGGTGAAGCGAGCGAATACAAGGACCTCGATCCGGAAGACTTGCCATACAAGGTACCAAGTGAAATCACTTATGAAGATGGTAAGTTGCCGGCTGCAGGTGATGTGGTCACGGGTGACCTTCCAGCGGGTGCTGTTCCTAGTTGGAGCAAGGAACCAACTGATGATGATCCTGAAGGCACGATTCGGATTACGTTTGAAGATGGTACCTACATTGACTACCCAGTGAGTGCGAAAATCTACAAGCTCGGGGATGCACTGACTTGGGATGGTGAAGATGAAGGTGAAGGTGGCGACGCTGACACTGAAAAAGGCACTGGTTCAGGCGACGTTTCTGGTGAAGGTTCTGGTAGCCAATCTGGTGAGGAATCTGCTACAGGCGTGAGTGAACACGGGGATGCAGTCTTAGGTCAAGATGGAATTTCACAAACAGCGGTAACGACTGCGGCTGGAAAGAAGACTGACCAGAAGAAATTGCCACAGACCGGGGATGCACAAGTGCCTGCATGGCTCGCTGCATTGCTTCTGCCACTTGGCTTGCTCGGTGCGGTAAAGCGTCGCCATAACTAGATCGATTTAGAGTACGTGATGAGCGTGCTCTTTTTTTGTGGGTGAAAATTCAGTTGGGTTTACCATAATACGATTATGTTAACCTACAAAATAAAATTTCCTCTTTACGAACACATGTTCTAGATGCTAAAATAGTTATCGAACAAATGTTTGTGTTAGGGGTGAGAGCATGGATTATTCCGCTGAGCCGGCTGGAGCTTTCTTATTAATAGATAACAAGTCATTTTACGCGACGGTTGAGTGCACAGAGCGCGGACTTAATCCATTGACGACTCCGCTGGTGGTAATGTCGCAGGCACCGAACACGGGTGGGGGACTGATATTAGCGTCATCCCCGGCCGCCAAGCAACGCTACCACATCTCCAACGTCAACCGTCCACGTGACTTACCGCGTGATGACAGCTTGATCATCGTTCCGCCACGAATGAACTTATATATAGAGAAGAATCTTGAGGTCAACAACATCTTCCGTGAGTTCGTCGCCGATGATGATCTCTTGCCGTACTCGATTGACGAGTCGATTCTCGATATCACACATTCCTGGCACTTATTTGGCAACAATCTCTTGCAGGTGATTCGCTTAATCCAACATACGGTCAGACAGCGACTGGGGCTGATTACAACGGTGGGGTTAGGGCACAATCCTTTGCAGGCGAAGATCGCACTGGATATTTACGCCAAGCACAACCGCGAATTCATCGGTGTGATCACCAATCAGACGGTCCGCCAGCGAATCTGGACCATCCCTGAGATCACCGATGTTTGGGGTATTAACACCCGGACAGCCCAACGCCTCGCCTTGATGGGTATTCACAGCATGTACGACCTTGCGCACTGCGATCCGTACGAGCTCAAATCACGGATGGGCATCATGGGTACTCAGCTCTACGCGACCGCATGGGGGATTGACCGGACAAACCTGCACGATACGATTCTCCGTAATGACAAGAGTCTCGGTAATTCCCAGGTTCTGCCACGTGATTACACGAAGAAGGACGAGATCGAGGTCGTGATCAAAGAGATTGGGGCGCAGGTAGCCTCACGTTTACGCGCTCACGACAAGCAAGCAGGTGGGATCTACTTACACATTGGTTATTCCATGGGCGTCATCGATGAGGCGGGGAAGACTGGATTTGCGCACTCGCTCAAGCTACCATTCTCGACTGCTGACACCAAGATCATTAACCAGAATTTGATTTACTTATTCGAAAAGTACTGGGATGAAGTAGCATCCGTCCGCCATGTGGGGGTATCTTGCACGCGGTTGACTGATCGTTTCGGTGAGCAATTATCATTCTTCGATACGCCACGGCACAATGTCATCACGGTCGAGGACACAATGGATTCGATCCGACGCAGGTACGGAAAGACCGCCATCATGCGCGCCAGCAGTCTCAAGCGCGGTGGTACTTTCATTTCACGGAGCAATTTAGTAGGAGGTCATAGCGGTGGCAATAGCCTTGAGTAATAAGCAGGAGGGTCAGTTGATCATCAAGCGCATCGACAAGGCCTTCGTCAACCTCAGCCGGCAGCGCTACTGGATTTCTGTCGTGTCATTTGCGCCCATTAACGGCTATACAATGTTCTTTTATACACTCCGCCCAGGAGAATATACACGATCAGTACCGATTGCCCGCTTGTCTGACCGCAATTTCAACCAGCTCATTGCGATTCTGAAGACGGTTCGGACAAAATATCAATTCACTTTCCACTACACCGGATTCACGCGACAAGAAAGACGCATATTATATGAGGAGGTCGACCGATGAAATTCTACAATGATAAGGATGCAAGCCAAGTGGCACAAGAGTTCTTCCGTTACTACTACCAGGACCGGGGCAAGATGAAGTGGAGCGGATTCTTCCTCTCTGAACACACCGCAGCCCTGCATAAGCAAGAAGAAAAGGCCCGTGCTCAATAAAATACCTTTGAGACTGGTCCGATAATCCTTTATAATCTTTAAGATGTATATTTATAAATAAAGGAGAGTTTTGTTTGGAAAAGAAAGCTAGTAAGAGTGAGTTAGTTGCGCTAATTGTCAGTTCCTGTATCGGTGCGGGTGTCTTCGGGATTACTCAAAATCTGGCATCAGTATCAGCACCAGGTCCAGCTTTACTTGCCTGGCTGTTTTCAGGATTCGGTTTTTTGATGTTAGTATTATCAATTAACAACCTCTCTAGAAAGCGCCCAGAGCTCGATGCTGGGATCTTTAGTTACGCAGGTGCTGGATTTGGACCACTGGGAGAATTCATCTCAGGATGGTTCTACTGGCTCTCTGCATGGCTCGGAAGTATTGCCTTTGCGACGATGATGATGGACGCACTGGGCTTCTTCATTCCCATCTTCAAAAATACGACAATCTCCATCATCACAGCTATCTTCTTCTGTTGGTTATTGACCTTTATCGTCGACCGCGGAATTGAAGGGGCAATGATGATTAACCAAATTGCGACGATCTTCAAGGTCCTGCCGCTTTTGATCTTCATTATGATCATGGTCGTATCATTCAAGGCCCACGTCTTCACAGCGGACTTCTGGGGCCATGTCGCATCGAACACCTACAAGTCTGGATCAGTCTTTACCCAAATGAAGAGCTGTCTGTTCACGCTGATCTGGGTCACAATCGGGGTCGAGAGTGCTAATGTCATGGCTAACCGTGCCAAGAGTCGGACCGAGGCAGAAAAGGCCACAATCATTGCGCTGATCTTCTTGATGATCTTCTACGTCCTGATTTCAATCCTGCCATACGGCGTCTTATCACGTGCAGAACTCGCTGGTACGCCACAACCAGCGCTGGGATATGTCCTGGAAAAGGTTGTCGGTCACTGGGGTTCAATCCTAATTGATGCCGGTCTGGTGATCTCATCAGCAATTGCTTGGTTATCATGGACAATGCTGCCAGCGGAAACTGCACGCTTGTTAGCCGATGATAAGGTGATGCCAAAGTACTGGACCAAGGAAAACAAGATTGGTTCACCAACCACGGCCCTGGTAATCACGGGTATATTAGAGACTTTCTTCTTATTTACACTCTTCTTCACCAAGAACGCCTACGAATTTGCGTACTCACTTTGTTCATCAGCAATCCTGTTCTCATACTTATTCGTCGGACTGTACCAAATGAAGTACTCATGGAAGGAAAGGGACATTAAGCAGTTCGTAATTGGACTTTTCGCTGCTGCCTTTCAAATTGCCTGCATGTTCTTAGCCGGACTCAGCACGGTTCTCTTAGTTTGGATTAGTGTCATCCCCGGCTTCGTTGTCTTCCTCCACAGCAATATCGAAAATCATCGTTCATTAAACACCCGTGAAAAGTGGGTGATGGGAATTCTCCTACTTGTCGGAATCGGTGCATTAGCGATGTTAATAGCCGGTAAGATCACTGTCTAAAATATTACGATAAAAATAACGTTTTTTGTGAGTATATAATTTGTATCCCATCTCTGTAAGCGCTATAACAGATGGTGTAAAGGAGATGTTGATTATGGCAAAAATTAAAGCTGCAAATGCCATGTTACAAGTTCTCGTAGACTGGGGAATTGACCACGTATATGGTTACCCTGGTGGTTCCAACGACTCCACGATGAATGCTCTGCATGAAATGAAGGACAAGATCAAGCTCATCGAAATCCGTCACGAAGAAGCCGCTAGTTTAGCCGCATCTTCAGAATACAAGATCAGCGGTAAGCTTGGTGTATGTTTCGGTTCTGCCGGACCTGGTGCTATTCACTTGATGACTGGTTTGTATGACGCAAAGTATGACGGCACTCCAATGGTAGCAATCGTTGCCAATGTTCCAACAGACAAGCAAGACATGAACTTCTTCCAAGCATTCGATGAACAACCATGGTTCAGAGATGTCGCAGTTTGGGTTCACCAAGCTAAGACCAAGGAAGCTCTCCCAATGCTGATGGATGACGCAATTCGTCAAGCATACGCAAAGAAAGGCCCAGCTGTTGTCGTTGTTCCAAAAGACTTCGGTTGGCAAGAAATTAATGACAACTTCCGTGTAAACGCAAATTGTCATGTCGGCCCTAACTACGCTGCTCCTACTAAGGAATCAATCGATCAAGCTGTTAAGATGATCAAGCAAGCTAAGAACCCTGTAGTTTACTTCGGTATTGGTTGCCGTGGTGCAGGTAAGGAACTCAAGGAATTCTCCGACAAGTTCAAGATGCCTCTGATGTCATCAGTTATCGCCAAGGGTATCGTTGAAGATAAGTTCCCAGCATACCTGGGTTCAATTGGTCGTTGTGCTCCTAAGGCAAGTAACGATATTCAATCATACGCTGACCTGGTAATTTGGATTGGTAATAACTCACCATTCTCAAACTTCTTCTTCCACCCAAACGCCAAGGTTATCCAAGTCGATGTTGACAGCATGAAGCTTGGTAAGCGTCACTCAGTAGATCTTCCAATCCTGGCTGACGCTAAGAAGACCTTGCAAGCTATCATTGACGCTGGTGAAGCTCGTGAAGAATCACCACTGTACAAGGCAGGACTCGAAGACCGCGAGAACTGGGAAGAATGGCTCGATAGCTTTAAGGATGATCACATCAAGGATGACGGACGTGTAAGAAGCGAACCTATCTTCGACGTGATCAACAAGTACGCTGCTGATGACGCTACATTTGCGATTGATGTTGGTAACACTAACATTAACTTCACTCGGTTGATGAACTTAAATGGTAAGCAAAAGTGGTCAACCTCTGGATTATTCGCAACTATGGGCTACGCTTCACCAGCTGCGATTGCGGCCGCTCAACTTAATCCAGGCAAGGAAGTTTGGGCATTAGCCGGTGATGGTGCATTTGCTATGATGAACCAAGAATTGATTACGATGGCACGTTACAACTACCATATCTTGAACATCGTCTTCAGTAACCAAACACTCGGATTTATTGAAGCTTCACAAACCGATGTTACCAACCAACCATTGTCAGGTGTTATCTTCCCTGGCGACGATGACTGGGCAAAGGTTGCTGAAGGTATGAACGTGAAGGGTGTTACCGTTACTAACAAGGCAGAATTCGAAGCCGCTGTTAAGGAATGGAAGAAGATGGATGGCCCAATGCTCATTGACGTTAAGTTGACCAAGAAGATGCCATACTCAACTCAATTGAACAACCTCGACAACAAGGCCTTCGTTGAAAAGTACAATGCTCAAGGCTTGAAGCCATTCAGCTACTTCGCTGAAAAGTACGGTGTTGTTCCAATCCATCAACACAAGTACGAACAAATTGATGTGCCTCAACATGTTACTCACAAGGCATAATCGATAAAAAAAATCAAATTGCAGTCCGATCTTAATTGAGGTCGGACTGTTTTTGTATATAGATAATCAATTTGCAAAAAATGGCTTTCTTCTTGCAAATTTGTTAATAAATGATACTATAAAAATGCTTAATAAAAGTAAGTAAAGGAGGCCTATACATGCCTAAACCAATTATTGGAATTTCCGGTTCTGAAATGATCGATCAATCCGGTCCATTTCCTGGATACCGTCGCAGTTATGTCAACGAAGACTACGTAGACTCCGTTGTCCAAAACGGCGGTGTGCCATTCATCATCCCATTTATCGAGGACGATGACGTGATCCGGATGCAGATGGACCATGTGGACGCTTTGATTTTGTCAGGTGGCCATGATGTTGATCCATCACTGTATCACGAAGAACCTGAGCAAGCACTAGGACAAATTTGGCCGGCACGTGATCATTTTGACGGTCGGCTCTTAGCAATCGCAGAAGAAAAACATATTCCTGTCCTCGGCATCTGTCGTGGCTTCCAGCTCATCAATGTCCTGCATGGAGGTAGTCTTTACCAAGATCTGTCTTCACGTACGGACAAGACACTCAAACACAGTCAAGGTCACACGACTTCACTGCCTACGCATACGGTTAATCTCCAAGCGGGCAGTCACCTTGCCAAGATCTTAGGGCAAGACGAAATCCGTGTTAATTCCTTCCACCACCAACTCGTCCATGAAGTGGCACCTGATTTAAATGCAGTTGCGATTGCGAGTGATGGGGTAGTAGAAGGCCTGGAGAGCGCAGACGGTAGCGTCATCGGTGTTCAATGGCACCCAGAAATGCTGCACCGCTCGACTGAAATTCAAAACAAGATATTTGCAAACCTCATCGAAAGGGCTGAAGTACATGAATAATAAGAATAAGTTGGGATTCTGGTCGATTGTTTTACTGGCTATCAACTCCATCATCGGATCCGGAATCTTCTTAACCCCTGGTAGCGTCGTTGCGCGGGCAGGGGACAAGGCATTATACGTCTACATTATTGCGGCGATCTTCGCCAGCATCCTCGCGATTTCATTCGCATCCGCTGCTAAGTACGTCTCAAAATCTGGTGCGGCCTACGCTTACAGTAAGGCGGCCTTTGGTGACAACGTCGGATTCTACGTCGGCGTACTCCGTTACTTCTCCGCCAGTGTTGCCTGGGGTGTAATGGCGGTTGCCGTGATCAAGTCGACTATCTCGATTTTCGGCGGAGATCCAAACAACTTTGCAACCGTTACTTGGGGATTCATCGTCTTGATGGCAATTATCCTGATCATCAACATCTTCGGGCAAAATGCGGTCAAGTACGTTATGAACCTGTCAACAATCGGTAAGCTCCTGGCGCTGGGCCTGGTCATCATCGCCGGGACTGTGATCCTGATGAAGACTGGTCAAAACCACTTTGGCGAATTGAGCGCATTGCAAAAGGGCATGCCTAACAGCCAACCAATCACGACCTCAGCGTTAGTAATGGCTGTCGTTTCAGCTTTCTATGCCTTCACCGGGTTCGAAGCCGTTGCCAGTGGTTCTGAAGATATGTTGGAACCAGAAAAGAACCTGCCACGTGCGATTCCGCTGGCGATCCTGATCATTGCGTTGATCTACATCGGTGTTGTCGGTATTGTCATGGTAATCGACCCGCGTTCACTCTTCTACACCAAGCAAGTTGTTGCCGTCGCAGCTGCCTTTAACAACAAGATCATCCAAAACTTGATCTTAGTCGGTGCGCTGGTATCAATGTTTGGTATCAACGTCGCATCAAGTTTCCACGCTCCACGGGTGCTGGAAGCAATGGCACGTGAAGGTCAATTCTCCAATTACCTGACCAAGCGGACTAGCCGTGACTTCCCAGTAAGAACGTTCACGATCACCTTGATTCTCGCAATCTTGGTCCCAATGGCCTTCCAATACTCCACTGACAACCTGATCATCCTCAGTGCGACCGTACGCTTCATCGGATTCATCGTCGTTCCATGGGGTGTCATCAAGTTCTACTTCGGCAAGAGCAAGCAACCAATCTTAAAGGCAACCCGTAACGCCTTTACTGACGTGGTAATTCCAGTGCTGTCAATTCTTCTGACGCTCTTCCTCTTGTACAAGTACGACTGGGTCACTGTCTTCAGTATTCAAAAGGGTACGCAGATGGTTACTAACTGGTTCGCAGTCGGTTCACTGGTCTTCGGTGCCGTCTTCTTACCAGCCATCTTATGGATTGTCACAAAATTCGAACAATCTCGCGCAAAATAGATAATAATTCGGCTCTACACTACTTGGTGTGGGGCCTTTCTTGTGTATAGACCAATTTTCACGCTTTAGAAAGGCAAATAGTCAAAACCTTTTATCTTTCTATATTTAATCAAACGCAACATAATTAGACCGATTTGTAACGAATTCTGTAAACGCGTTGACAGAGATTAGACCAATGCCTAATAATAGTCTTCAAAATTAATACCTAGGTAATTGCTGGTCACTTTGGATTTATAGAAATGAGGCTACTACATGGAATCACCCATCCACGTATATTCTGAAATTGGTAAGCTCAAGCGAGTTATGTTGCACCGTCCAGGACGTGAAATTGAAAACATCACGCCAGACCGCATGGAGAACTTGCTCTTCGACGACATTCCATACTTGCCAATCGCTGTTGATGAACATGATGACTTTGCCCAAACCCTCCGCGACAATGGGGTCGAAACCCTGTACTTTGAAGACCTGGCTGCGGATGTCTTTTCCGATGAAGGCTACCGTGACCGCTTCTTAGACGAACTCTTGGACGAAGCAGGTTTTCGGATCGGTGCCTGTCATGATGCATTACTGGATTACTTGAAGAACCTGGATTCTGCAGACATGGTCAAGAAGGTATTTGATGGTGTACGGAATACCGATATCGACTTAAAGATTCCTGATCTGCAGTCCGCGGCTCAAGATGGTGACTGGCCATTCCTGCTCAACCCGCTGCCTAACGCTTACTTCACGCGTGATCCCCAAGCAGCAATTGGCTCCGGCGTCTCCGTCAACAAGATGACATACCCCGCACGGCAAGCCGAAAGTTTGATCTCCCAATACATCTTCCGCTACCACCCAATGTTCAAGGACAAGGTCAACATCTGGCGCAGTCGTGACCACCGTCATAACATTGAAGGTGGGGACGAACTGGTACTGAGCGATCACGTATTGGCAATCGGTGTCAGTCAACGGACGCAATCACGTAGCATCACAGATATCGCGCGGAAGATTTTCGCTGCTGGTGAATTCGACACGGTCATCACAATCGCTATTCCAAAAAACCATGCGATGATGCACCTCGACACAGTATTCACGATGGTCAACCGTGATCAGTTCACCATGCACCCCGAAGCACTGTCAGCTGACCGCGAAATCGATGCCTGGATTCTCCACCCAACCAAGGATGGTGACATCTCCATGCGCCACGAAACCGACCTCATGTCTGTCCTGAAAGAAGCCCTCGATCTGTCAGAAATCGACATCATCACAACTGGTGGCGGTGATCCAATCGTCGCACCGCGTGAACAGTGGAACGACGGGTCAAACACCTTGACGATTGCTCCCGGCGAAGTAGTCACATACGACCGTAACTATGTCTCCAACCAGCTCCTCCGCGAACACGGTATCCTTGTTCACGAGGTCCGTTCCAGCGAATTATCCCGTGGCCGTGGTGGTCCAAGATGTATGTCCTGTCCACTCTACCGCGAAGATCTGTAAACAAATAGGCTCTGCATGTCATTCATGCAGAGCCTTTTCTTATGCGCGTTTCTTGCGATATACGATTGTTGCCATCCCGGAGATTACGACCAGTAGCAGGCCAATCAAGCTGACCTTCGCACCGACCGCAAGTCCAGGGGTCTGGTATATAAATTTCACCTTGTGCGAACCCTTTGGCAGCCAGACACCGATAAAGGCCTGGTTTGTCCGCACCGTCTGAGCATCCTTACCATCGACTTGGACCTTCCAGCCGGTGGAGTAGGGGATTGATGACGTCAGCACACCTGCGCGCGGCGTCGTGATCGTCCCGGTGACTTGGTTGGGACTGAGCTTGAGATTCTTCAGAGCATGCGACTGGATCGTCTTGACCTGGTCGTCGTAGTGAGAATCGAGCTTTTCAGCCACGACCTTGTAGTGTAGTTCGTAGGTCCCGAGCTTGGATGGTTGGAACTTGAGCGTCTTTGGCAGGCCGCTCTTGTAGTAACCAATGTTAAGCGTCGAATTCGTGACTTTCTTGAAGAGTGAAAGGACGTTTTGCTTTGGCTGGATGACGCTTTCGGTACCAAATCCACTCGTGAAGTTGAGCTGGAAGCTGATGTCCGGTGAACCGTTGAGGACGTGGTAACGCCAGTACTTGTAGGAGTTCAAATGTGAGTTGAGCACGCTCCCGGGGTTGACCGCCATGGCTTGCAGGTGCTGGAGTTCGTACTTGATCTGTTGCTTCATCGAGAATGGCGTGTACTTGATCTTGGAGAATTCGATGTGAAGTTCGGTTTGCTTGTACTTAGCAGCCACGCTCTTCTTCTCGAGGTCAGGGAACTGCAGCTGGTACTTCTCGTCGCTGTCGGTGTAGACGAGGTGGTGGGGGTTAACCTTGTTTAGGCGGTTGGAGACCAGAACGCTCTTGATGACGGAAACCTGATTGTGCAGTTCCGCCGCCTTCATGCCCTTAGTCGATCCATCCACGACCACCCCGGCTGCCAGAGCACGCTCCTTGGCGGTAGGAGAGAGCTTCTCGTAGCGTTTATGACTGATGTAGTCTCCTTGCCAATAGAGCAGGGGGAACGCCTGTGAGGACTTGTAGCGGATCGTCTGAGTGGGTTGCAGCTGCGCATCGCCACGTTGGACACTCCGCGGATTAGGCTGGCCGACATCGTAATTAATGACTGGATCAGTGGCCTTGTCCATGAAGTAGCCCGCTGGAATCTTGGTGGAGTTGTCAGAATTAGACTGAACGAACAGGTATTTGACCCCAAAGAAGTTGTTCATCACGCTTCTGTCATCGGCTTGGCGAATTGGAATATTGGCTTGATACTGGTTGTTTTGCAGTGACGTATTGAAAATCCCAAGATACTTATTCTGCAGTGAATAGTATGAGTCAATATTGTAGAGACGCGATGTCAGGTCGTTATCAATCATTGGCCCAGTGCCGTCTGAGTCCTCGTTATTATTGATAATTTGGTTTTGACTGATCGTAGAAACCCGGTAGAAGCTATCATTATTCAGGTCCTGGTCGAGTCCACCGTAGCGATTAGCCATAATAGACTGGTATTCGCCCCGTGACAGCATCTTATTCGTAAAGTTCCCCTTGTATGGAAAGGCAGAGTAGATGGCGTTAAAACCAGCATTGAGCAGGATCAGCGTCAATAATAAGCGGCTAGGGTGGTTGACCTTATGCAATCTGATCAGCCAGAGTGAGAAGAGGGAGACGACTAAGAAAATCACGGGCATGAACATATCATCGCCGTCTTCAAAGTAATACGTGGCAACCAATACCGCCATGTAGATCGCCGTCGCCCAGTTCACGATCCGCAAATCATGGTGGGAGAGGCTTGTGGCGTTTTCGACCAGCAGACAGACCGCAAATGCCAGTGGCAGGTAGATCAGCAGTGTCCAACGATTGGAAGCCGACATCATCCCATTGAAGAATGCACCAACAGCAGGGATTAGCAGCATCACCGCCGATACCCCGAGCGAAATCGTCAGCAGTGGGTACTTCTTCGGACGGGAGTAGATGTAGACGAGGGCGAGGAAACCGATCGAGATAATCCCCAGTGCGGTCCAGTAATCAAATGACCGCTGTCCCCCGTTGATCAATTGTTTTGGCAGGAACAGGTAGTAATACAGCGGGTAGACTTTCAATCCATTCGCAAACTGCGCCCCGATCCGCGTAGAGTTTCCGACCGCAATAATTTCAGGTATCAGCATGACTGCAGACACCATCACAGAAGCAATTGAAGCGAGTCCTAGCTTGGTCACAGTCTTCACGTAATTAAGTGTGTGACGGTAATGTGTCAGCACGCGCAATACGAGATATCCCAAGGCCCCGATACCGAGGACGAATGCGAAATAGTAATTTGATATCAGCATCCAGGTGAACACACCCATCAATGGCCATGCGGAACCGCCCTTTAACACCCGCTCAATCTGGACCACGATCAGCGGAAAGAGGATAAACGGCGTCGTGAAGAATGGCTGAGCAACCGCAGCATACAGCAGATAGGCGTTGACCATGTACGTCACAGTCCCCGCCATAATCACGTGATCGCGGAACCGGAAGTGCTGAGCAAAGTACACGAACGACAGCCCTACGCAATACAGGCGGATCATCGTAATCACCTGGTACGCCAGCGTCATCTTGGCAGCGGGGAACAGGAGGGCTAAGTATGCGAACACGTCCCCAATCGTGTAGTACGAGTAGACTGAGAAGGTGTCATGCCCTAGCCCCATCTTCCAAGACCAGTAGCTCACCTGCCCTGGATGCTTAAACCACTGCAGCAAAGCGTTGCGGTAGTTGGCCATCAGCGGTAAATGCTGGTTGAGGGCGTCTTTGCTCCAGATGAAGGTCTGACCAGTGAGCCAATATGTACCAAATATGCAGGCCGCCAGAAACGCGAAAATTAGCGTATATGTGAGATACAGGCGTTTGAGTGGCCGTTGTGAATCAAAGTGAAAGTCCATGGATTTGCTCCCGTGAAAATAGAATAAATACTAACATATTTTAGCATTATGACAGCTTTATGGGAAATTTCTGTTTGTTGATGAATTTGCCATTTGTGTCACACACTTCAATTCGCTCTCAGACGCAATGAAAGTTTGATTGTCGATTAGTTATCCGTTTAGTTGTCGCTGAGAAACACAGAAAAATTTTTGATAGTGTGAACACCAACTTAATTGCGCGCAGAAAAACGTGCATTAAAAGAAAAGTCCACACAGGTCGAAATGCTGATACCTAGGGGGCTTTGCTATATTCTAGCGCATTAAAACTATAATTTTAATGACAGGTTGATTAGTAAAGATATCGACCCCCTAACTAAAAATGCAGTCACTCATTTGAGCAACTGCATCAATTTTATTTATGTGTATTGTCAAAACTTTGTGCGAGCGCCTTTTTAATTTGATCGTCAGAAAGTTCTGACAAGTTCAACGATATCCAATATTTTTTGTTCATGTGATATGCAGGATAGAATCCTTTGATGTGCTCGGACACCAACAAGTCGACATCAGCAGGATCCAATTTAACATTGAGCACGTCAATAATTTGATCGCTATCGATGCCAATCTTATTTGCTGGAATTTCAACCATAATGCCAAACCATTTTTTAGTATCATAATGCCTAAATACCACATGTCTTGGCCATTTTTCCCACAGAGCCTCTGGAATCACGTCATATTCATCCTTGATATAGGAAATTAACGTCTCTCTGTCCATATTTTAAGACCTCACAAACAGGAACTTTCTCTGGATAATCATGATAATTGCAATAATGTTAGCAGCTATGATCATCTGAACTACTGGCAGATAAGCGATTGCAAGGAATGCTACAGCTTCAATGAAAAGCAAGCTGTAACGCAGGATCGTCCGTCCATGCTCACGCTCTTCAATTCCGAAGATTGCAGTGGTGATGACACCAGCGAAGTATGCGACTGTGCTAATTGAGAAGCCTAATTTGAAGTGATATGCCCCGGTCTTAAGCGAAAGGATGATGAAACTCCCCATCATCACAACCGCCAAAACAGTCGCTAAGAATAAGTACCCAATCATCATAATGCCGATTGAACTATGGCGGACAATTTTTAGCGACCCTAATACCTGATAATATACAGCCGTCAGTAACGCAGCAAAGACCATCAGCAATAAGAACATCGTCAGTTTTGATGAATCTGCATTCTTGACGTTAATCCACTCATACAGCCCAGCGATAATTTCACCAAAGGCAATCATTGTCAGCAGACCGTAACGCTCAATCATCGAATCTGAAACTTGGTGTTCTCTTTGGATGGAGCTGTATTCTCGTGCCAACCATGGATTAGCGATGATGACCGTGAGTAAGTTAGTAGCGAGGGCTAGTAATAGGATAGGGAGGGTAACCTTCCCTATCAGGATCCCCCCTACCATTATCAGAAATACGATCAAGTGGGTAACCCCCCACACACGCGATGCAGGTCCATGAGTTCGATCAAAGGCCGCTAAGTATAGCCATATGACCGCCATTAATAACTCGATCAAGGTTAGCCAAATGATCAAATTGCCGAAGTGACCTTCAATTGCCTCCGGTACGAAGATAATTGCGACACCGCTCAGCACCATTTCCGTATAGATTGCGAGCAAATTGAATAAGCTATCATTCCCGTGATTATCGAAGTATCCGGAGATTTCATTCCATCCCCAAATCAGCCAAACAAAAACAACAATTGCATAACCTAGATTATGTAAACCTAGATGGTGATGTTCCACACCGATTTCTACTAGCGTATCTGAAATTTTGGCGAATAGGACCGCAAACATCAAGTCGTAAAACAGCTCTAGCCAGGATATTTTCCGGTCACGAATCTGCTCTTCAAAGATTCGGGGTTTACCCAAAACCTTTTCTAAAATATTCATAATGCCCTCCCCTATTCTCTTTACGATACTAATGATATCAAAAAAACAGCCCAGTATTAATACTGAGGTGTTCTGTTTAAACAAAAAAACGACTTAGGAATATTCCTAAGTCGTCTAAATGTAAATTGGAGTTATTTACGTATCTTTTAACTAGTTCTTACGCTTCTTACGTAAACCAAATGCAAGTGCACTGATACCAAGGATTGAACCAAGTACAGTTAATGCAGTGGTGTTTTCGTTACCAGTTTGAGGCAACTTGTTAGTGCTGGAGTTTGACTTGCTTTGTGAGCTTGATGCGTTGGATGAGCTAGTTGAAGTTGAAACAGCGGCTTGACCGTTTGATGAGTTAACAGCGGTTGAACCTTGAGTTGATGATCCATTAGCTGAGTTTTGATCAGCTGATGAGTTGTTAACATTGATTTCGTTGTTGCCACTATTGTTGTCGTTTTGACCATTGTTTACGTTGTTATCACTGTTGTTATCAGTGTTAGCGTTGTTGCCATTGTCATCACTTGAGTTTTGGGTAACCAGTTCGTCACTTTGGATTGTATCAGTAGTGCCGTCTGGGTAAGTGATAGTAGCAGTACCGTCGTTAGCGACAGTTACAGTAGTACCAGCTGGGAAGTTACCATCGTTGACATCTTCAATCTTGTCCTTGATAGTTTCCTTTTCAGCATCAGCAAGGTTATCCTTGTCCCCTACTTCGGTTACATCAGGAACCTTTGGAGTGATACTATCGGCGTATGAATTACCATCTTTTGGTCCTTCATTTGAATCACGACTACTACCTTGGTCAGTGTTTGAACTATCTGTAGTTGATCCTTGGCCGTCAGTTGAAGTACCTTGATCAGTGGTTGAGCCGTCAGTAGTTGATCCTTGGTCGTCAGTTGAAGTGCCTTGATCAGTGGTTGAGCCGTCATTAGTTGATCCTTGGTCGTCAGTTGAAGTGCCTTGATCAGTGGTTGAGCCGTCAGTAGTTGATCCTTGGCCATCAGTTGAAGTACCTTGATCAGTGTTGGAATCGT
>JAUMUE010000029.1 GCA_030530845.1 Limosilactobacillus sp. | reverse complement strand
ATTAGGACTATTATGTATAACTAATAATCGAGGGCATCGTACCAAGCATCTTCGAACCGCAAACCATCAGGCGTCAATTCGGAGTTGCTATTTATTTCGTCCAGTATAATATCGACCGTTTTTTTACAAACTACATCATAGCTCTCTTTAGTTTCAAACGGCACATAGACTATATCGCTCCTGATTTCATAGCTAGGGAGTACTTCAATGTATTCAGGATATCTCTGTTGGATCCATTTAAATTCTGATCGGACGAATTTTAAAATTTGGTACATGGCTATCACCTTCTTTGGATATGATCAGTACCAGTGCTGTATATCTAATAATCGACGGCATCGTACCAAGCATCTTCGAATCGCAAACCATCAGGCGTCAATTCGGAGTTACTATCTATTTCGTCCATTATAATTTCGATGGTTTTCTGGCTGACTACATCATAACTCTCTTTAGTTTCAAACGTCACATAGACTGTATCGCCCTTAACTTCATAGCTAGGGAGTACTTCAATGTATTCAGGATATCTCTGTTGAATCCATTCAAATTCTGGTCGATAGAATTTTAACATCCTACTCATGGTTTTCACCTTCTTTGGATATGGTCAAGGATGAGCGCGTACGGGTTTTCTTTACATGATAATTATACCAAAACGAAGGCAAAGAAAAAGAAGGACACCATTGAGATGTCCTTCAGATGAAATTGAATCTTGTTAGAACCAACTAGAAGATTTGCGTTCACGTTCATCATGTGCCTTACCGGCAGGTGTGCCGAACAAGCTATCAAATGCACCTACGTCTTCAGCACCATTTTCGGTGTATACCAATTCACTTGGGTAACCGCTAGAAAGGTCAACAACATAACCCATTGCGCATAAGTCTTGAGCCGTTGCTTCTCGTGAACGAGAGTTATCAAATTCAGTTTCTTCAAGAGAATCACCCAACATTTTAATGCCACCATGACTAAAAATTTCATCATAGTCTGCCGAATTCCAACGGCCTAAGCAATTTACAACGCTTGAACCGGTTGTTCTATCTACTTCAGCATATTCGTATCTACCGGATGAACCGAACCATCCAGAAACTTCTCTTGCAACAAATTCACGCATAATAAAATCCTTCTTTCGTTGTACATATCAATACTTCGTCACTTATTTTACGCCTTTTAACAAGACTCAACTCATTTTCTTAAGATTATTAGTTGCGCTTGCGTAAACCGAGTACTGACATACCGAGCATTGCGCCCATTACACCAAGAGCCATAAGTGCAGTTGATAAATTGTTACCAGTTTGTGGGAGCGTGTTGGCCTTTTGACTTGCACCCTTTTGTTGGGAAGCTTGGAAGGCAACCTTAGCAGCTTCGATCTTAGCATTTTCAGCCTTAGTAGCTTCTTCCTTAGCTTGAGCCTTTTCAGCTTCTTCCTTGGCTTGTTGTGCTTGAGCCTTTTCTTCTTCAGCCTTTTGTTCAGCGTCAGCGATAGCTTGTAACACAGCAAGCGTTTGGTTAGCCTTATCAGCCTTAATTTGAGCGTCAGAAAGGACTGCCTTAGCGTGTTCGTATGCAGTTTGAGCAGTAGCTTGAGCCTTTTGAGCATCAGCTAATTGTTGCTTAGCAGTTTCAACTTCCTTTTGAGCGTCAGCTAACAATTGTGGCGCATTTTGCAAGTCAGCAAGTGCCTTGTTAGCTTGGTCGAGTACAGTTTGAGCGTCAGTTACCGCCTTGTTGGCAGTTTCAAGGTCAGCCTTAGCAGTAGCGAGTGCATCTTGCTTAGCTTTAAGGTCAGCTTGTGCATCAGTCAAAGCTTGTTGAGCCTTAACTAAAGCATCTTTCTTGTCTTGCAAGTTAGCAAGCTTAGTTTTTTGGTCGCCAGTGAATGAGTCAACCGTAGCTTGTGCATCAGCAACAGCCTTTGTAGCATTATCAATAGCAGATAATACTTTCTCATTAGCATTCTTTGCTTCAGTTGCATCTTCTTGACGTGAATTCAATCTGATTTGAGCAATAGAAACGTCTGAATTAGCTATGGTTAAGGCTGTATGGGCATTAAGATTATCTTCAGCAAGGTTAGTAAGATTTGCTTTAACTATACCTAAATCATTGTTAGCGCTGTTAAATTGAGATTGAAGATCTGTGTTTGATGGAAGTTCAATCTTGTTATCAGCATATTTTGCCCATTGTTCTTTATTGGCAGCATCAAAATAATTATAGAACCAGTTAAAGTGAGCATAACCATATTTATCATAATCAACACCGAAGCCTTGCTTATAACCAGCTTTCCATACTCTATCAAGTTCAAACTGGGTATAATCAATACCCAATATAGTCAGTGTATGACCCCAAGCACTAGTTCTATCATCAAATACCATATCCCTTAATGTTTCATATGCGGCTTGCTTAACGCTATCCATAGTCTGATTTTGATCGATAGGACTCTTCTTCCACTGTTCTTCTCCAAAATCCTTTCCGTAAGCTTGAAGAGAAGAACCTAAACATTCACCAACTATAACTTTATATTTATCTTCATATGCTCCAGTTCCATCAAGATTATGACTCTTACCATCATCAAGATGTTCGCCAAAAGCATCCCAGTTCACTTGATTGTATGCAGTATCTGTCACTTCCTTGGTTCCATCAATAGTTCCAGGTGTAACAAACACATCATTATCGTAACCCATTTGACGCCGAAGTTGGTTAATTAAGTCAGCTATGAAAAGTGATAATTCTTTTCGTTGGTCGTACGTCAGATTCTTGTAATCAACCTTTATCTGCGCATCAGTAGCACTGTGCCTATACTGGTTAATTTCATTTGAAACGCTTCTAGCCTTGGCTAACTGAGCATCCGCTTCATCTTGTTCTGATGGAGTAAGAGCTTTCCCATGAAATTTCAAAATTGCTTCCTTGTAACCGGCAGGTAAAGTCATAGTGTTAACGTTCTGCAGCTTATCTCTTAAGCTATCAACCACTTTTTGCTTTTCGTTCACAACTGCTTGTGCATCATCCACTGCCTTTTGCGTTGCGTCTGCCTTAGATTGAGCATCTGCTTGCTTGGCCTTGGCAGCGTCTAATGCGGCTTGGGCGTCGTTAAGGGCCTTGGTTGCGTCGGCGAGCTTTTGTGGGGCGTCAGCAGAAGCAGCTTGAGCCTTAGCGAGTGCAGCCTTGGCATCGTCTAATGCCTTTTGTGCTGTGGCTAAACTAGTACCGTCAACGGCACTTTGAGCGTCATTGACTGCCTTGGTAGCTTGGTCGACAGCGGTTTGGGCAGCTGCAACCTTGCTTTGTGCGTCATAAACGGCCTTTTGAGCTTCGTCTTGGGCAGTGGTCTTGTCCTTGGCGTCAGATTGGGCCTTGGTGACATTGTCCTTGGCAGTAGCTACCTTGCCTTGAGCGTCGGTGATGGCTTCAGGACTAGCATTCTTGGAAACTTCAGTAGCGTGGTCCAAGTTCTTGTTTGCTTGATCCAAGTTATCTTGGGCGTCACTGACAGACTTGTTGGCAGAATCCAAGTTAGACTTTGCTTGGTCAGCAGTCTTTTGTGCGTCAGCCAAAGTAGCGTTGGCACTGTCTGCTTGCGTCTTAGCATCGGCCAGAGTGGTAGTGGCTTGCGTGTTAGTGCTTTGTTCTTGTGGCGTTTCAGGTGCGACGTAACTATCGCCTGAACCATCAGCATGTGCGTTTTGTGCAGTCACAACAGTTGCAGCACCGGCAACCAAAGCAGCTGCTAAGATTTTCTTACTATCTTTCATAATTATTACTCCCAATAAACGTATTTCCAACTGGTCAAAATCCAGCAGTGATAAAGTTTACAGGGAATATTTTTACATTTTTTTTTTTGTAAAGCACATTCAGCAAATAATTCGTTCGATCTTTTTGGCAACAAATCCACCCTATCCCCTGCTCTCGATTAAAAACTTCAGCAGTGGAGAGTCCTCTTCGCTGAGGGCTTTTCCTAGGTATTCGGCGATGGCAACAGTCAATCTACTTACATCTTGGTCCTTGATCACCGCCAGATAAGCGCTGAGCTCGGATTGGGTTTGGTTGAAATCATCTCGGTCAGACTGCATGGCCTTTACGATCACGCCGGGGTTGAACTGAGCGTAGGAATCGTACATGGCGGCGAGCTGGTCGACTTGCACGCCCGTTAACTTCTCGGGTTCTTTGGCGAGTGCGTAAATGGTGGGACGTGAAACGCTGAGCTGGTCGGCAATGTCTTGGACTTTGATGGTGTGATCGGCCTTTCCGACACCGTGCTTGAGGATCCAGAAGGCCTTTTCGATTTGGTTGAATTCTTTCAAAATACTTCTCCGTTTTTAGAAAAATTATACCAAACGCCTTTACGCTTTAGAACTGCTTGTAAAGAAAAAGCCCGTGAGCACGATCACTCACAGGCAGGTTAATATTAGTGTTTTTCGAGGTATTCACCGATCCGCTTGAGACATTCCTTGATATCTTCTTCGGATGAGGCGTAGGAGAAACGAACGTGGCCTTCACCACCAGCACCGAATGCGGAACCTGGTGTACAGCCGACCTTGGCTTCGTAGGCTAATGCGCGGGCGAACTTGACGTCATCCTTGCCGAAGCGTTCTGGAATCCCAGCGAACATGTAGAAGGCACCTTCAGGAGTTGGCACCTTAAATCCAAGCTTCTTCAAGCCGTCGACAATCAAGTCACGACGAGCCTGGTAGATCTTGCTTGCTTCGACTGGATCACCAAGCCCCTTCTTGAGCGCTTCCGTAGCCGCAACTTGTGTGGAGTTTGTCACAGTTGTCACGAGGTAACAGTGCATCTTCAAAATGCTCTTCATGATCTTGGCAGGTCCACAAACATAGCCGAGACGGTAACCGGTCATCGCGTGTGACTTGGAAAGACCAGAGATCAAGATCGTGCGTTCTGGAATCATAGTAGCAATGGAATAATGGTCCACGCCGTAGATCAGGTCGCTGTAGATTTCGTCGGCGATCACGTACAGGTGGTGGTCCGCAATCACCTTAGCGAGGCCTTCGAGAGTTTCTTTTGGATATTCACGACCAGTTGGGTTACCTGGGTAGTTTAAGAGGACGGCCTTTACACCTGCCCCTTCTTTTTCAAGGACGGCTTCCAAGCGTTCAGGTGTCAGCACAAATCCATCGTCTGACGTGTCGACTTGAATCGCCGTAGCACCAGCCATTGCAATCAATGGGAAGTAAAGTGCGAAGGTTGGCGTAGGAACGATCACCTTATCTCCAGCATTAAGGAGACTGAAGAAAGTCGCGTCCAGAGCTTCCGTTGCACCAACAGTAACGACGATTTCATTATCTGGATCATAAGCAACATCGCGGGTCTTTTCGATGTAGTCACTGATCGCTTCCAGCAATTCTGGCTTACCAGGTTGTGGAGCGTAGTGAGAATCATCTTCTTGAATACTCTTGATAGCAGCTTGCTTGATGTGTTCAGGAGTATTCAAATCCGGTTCACCGACCGTTAATTTGATGATGCCAGGAATCTTAGAAACTTCCTTATCGAAGGCCCGGATTCCGGATGGCTTCAAAGCGGCTAACTTGTGACTAATGGTACCGTATAAATCTTCAGATAATTCAGGCATATCGTTCTCTCCTTCTCATGTCTATACAACTGGAATATGAGTTAATTCTAAAAGAAAAATGAGAAAGTTTCAAGTTTATTCTAATATATTATTAATAATTATTGTGCGAACGTTTTCGTAAAATATAAATTAATTATTTACATCAAAATACTTAAGATTCACAAGTCCACGAAAAAAGCGACCTAGCAAATTGCTAAATCGCTTGTGATTCTATTCTAAGAAATCCTTTAATTGCTTTGAACGTGATGGGTGGCGTAACTTACGCAATGCCTTAGCTTCGATCTGACGGATCCGTTCACGGGTAACACCGAAGACCTTACCCACTTCTTCCAGGGTACGGGTGCGACCATCATCAAGACCGAAACGAAGACGCAGAACGTTTTCTTCACGGTCAGTCAGAGTGTCGAGCACGTTTTCCAGTTGCTTCTTCATCATTTCGTAAGCAGCGTGGTCAGCTGGACTAGTAGCGTCTTGATCTTCAATGAAGTCACCAAGGTGGGAGTCGTCCTCTTCACCGATTGGGGTTTCGAGTGAGACTGGTTCTTGGGCAATCTTCAAGATGTTTCGAACCTTTTCTGTTGGCATGTCCATTTCCGCACCAATTTCTTCTGGAAGTGGTTCACGACCAAGGTCTTGCAGCAATTGACGTTGGATCCGGATCAGCTTGTTGATGGTTTCAACCATGTGCACTGGAATACGAATCGTACGGGCTTGGTCGGCGATGGCACGAGTAATGGCCTGACGAATCCACCAAGTAGCGTAAGTAGAGAACTTGAACCCACGACGGTAATCGAACTTTTCAACGGCCTTCATCAGACCCATGTTACCTTCTTGGATCAAGTCGAGGAACTGCATCCCCCGTCCTACGTAACGCTTGGCAATGGAAACAACCAGACGCAGGTTCGCTTCAGCTAATTCTTGCTTAGCGACTTCATCCCCGTCCTCGATCCGCAATGCCAAGGCAACTTCTTCGTCGGCAGTCAGCAAGTTGACACGACCGATTTCCTTTAAGTACATCCGAACTGGGTCGTTGATCTTCACCCCAGTAGGAGCAGAGGTATCCTTGACCGCAGTTTGTGACAGCTTTTCGGTTGCCTTTAATGCACGTGGGTCTGGATCACCGTTTTCGTCAACAATACTAATCCCGGCATCTTCCACGCTTTGCATCAGGGATTCAATCCCATCTGCATTTAATTCATATGGTTTTGCAAGTTGTTCAGTCAATTCATCGTAACGAATTTCTTTTTCTTTCTTGTACTTGCGGATTAATTTACCAACAGCAGTATCGTATTCTTGTTGGTCAAAATCCTCACTATTTGAAATAACAAGGTCTTTTTTGTTCTTAGCCATATTAACTATTCTCCTCTGCTTTGTACTGTTGCTGCTTTTGTAATAACTTTACTAACTTCATGGTCAGTTCATTCACTAATTCAAAATTGTGCAGTGCGCTAGCCTCTTTGATCTGCTTTTGAACCTCGGCCACCTCGTCATTAAGGGGCTTTTGGTGCTTGATCACACGGATGCAGTCATCGATCACGCCCATATTAATCGCTGGGCTGACATTGATTGACTCGACATCACTCAGAACCGTCCGCAGATCTTCTTCATTGATGTAATTGAGAAAATCAGCTGCGGAATAATCACCATGCTCTGTGAAATACGATGATGCCAAGAGATACAGCGTCTGGTATTTTTCGTGGTAGAAATGAAAGTCTTCTTCGGCAACCACGTGAGACCAGACCTCTTGACTGTGGAGCATGTAGTGAAGCAGGTACAACTCAGCCATCTCGGTCCGATCCTTCTTCGGTGCGGTCCGTGTAACAACTGGCTGGGCAGTCTGCTGTGTCCGAGCGACCCGCTGTTGATAATTGCGCCCTGGCGTCTGGGGATTATTGTAGCCCATCCGCGTACGAATATCAGTCAGCTGGCTCTGCAGTGAGGCTTTGTCGAGTGAAAACTCAGCTGCCAACTTGCCCAGGTACATGTCCTGTTCGACTGGTGAAGAGACTGTCGCAATAACCTTAAGCACTGAGTCGAGGTAGTTAATCAACTCACTCTGGTTGCTCAGGTTTCTGTCATTGCGGAGAAAACGGATGTAGAAGTCCACCGTCGTCTCTTCTTGACCGGCCAAATAATTACGGAACTGCTCTACCCCATTTTGTTGGACAAATTCATCCGGGTCGACTCCGGCAGGCAATTGCACAATCCGGAGCTGCATATCCCCGGTAGATTGGCTCTGGATCAACTTAATCGCACGGTCAATCGCGTTTTGTCCCGCACTATCCCCATCATAGCAAATATTCAGCTGGGGTGTGTTGCGGGCGATAATAGCGACCTGCTCTTCAGTAAAGCTGGTCCCCATTGACGCAATCCCGGTGGAAACACCTGCGGAATATGCGGAGATGACATCCATAAAACCTTCGAACAGGTAGAGCTTGCCGGTCTCCTTTACGCTTTTACGGGCAATGTCAAAGTTGAACAGTGTCCGCCGCTTGTTGAAGATTGGCGTCTCAGGGCTGTTGAGGTACTTCGGTAAGTCACTGCCCTTAGTCTGTAAGAGACGTCCAGAGAAGGCAATCACCCGTCCCGTCTCGTTTTTGATTGGGTACATCACCCGACCACGGAAACGGTCATGGAGGTTCCCCTCTTGATCTTCAACGAACAGGCCGGACTTCCGCATAATCTGGTAGTCAACCTTTTCATTGTCGCAGTAATTCTTGAGCACTTCCTTGTCAGGTGCGAAACCTAACTGGAACTGATCAATCATCTCGCGTGCGGTCCCCCGTTGCTCGAGGTAACGCAGACCAGGCTCACCAGCTGGGGTGTTAACGAGAATGTGGTGGTAAAGCTTGGCAGCCTGCTCATGCAAGTTTAAGAGCTTACCAGTTTCACTATTATTACTTACGCTCTCACTGGAAGAACTAGTGTATTCAGGTGCGACTGAAACACTCGATTCCTTAGCGACTTCCTGGAAGGCTTCCGGGAAGTTGACGTGCTGGTAATCCATGATGAACTGGTAGACATTCCCACTCTTGCCACAACCAAAACAGTGATAGAACTGCTTTTCGGCATTAACTGAGAATGAAGGTGTCTGCTCTTCGTGGAATGGACAAAGACCGGTAAAGTTCTTTCCGGCCCGCTTGAGTTGGACGTAACGACCAATAATATCAACAATATCGACTGAGTTGCGCACTTGATCAATCAAATCGCGCGGTATCTTTGCCATTACTCCACCCCACTTTCCACCTGCTTTTATACAGTAACGAAAGGTCGCAAACCATTGGAATGCGACCCTCCTTTACTTACTTAATCCACAATTCACTTAAATATATGATACCACAAGTCGACGTTAAAACAATCGAAAAGCTTTACTTAACGATCAAATCGTTCAAATTACCCATGATCTTTGCCAGGTCAGCGAGAATTGCTAATTGGCTCAGACGGTTGTTCTTAATCTTTTCGTCCTTATCCATAATCATGTTTTCGTCGAAGTAGTCACTGATTACGCCAGACAATTCCCGCATTGCAGCGAAGTTTTCAGCAACTGTGCGGTCAGCGGCCTTAGCCTTTACATCGTTAACAGCATCGTACAGCTTTTGTTCTGATGGGTTTTGGAACAATGCTGGGTCAACTTCATTACCAGGCTTTGCTTCACCCTTGTCAGCGATCCGCAGTACACGGGTCAAGGCTTCGATACCGTCCTTGAAGTCGGCGTCATCCTTGTGTTCATCAATTGTTTGACCAGCTTCCAAGATGGCTGCGATATCGTCAATCTTGGTGTTAGTAGCAGCATCGATGATATCGTGACGAAGCTTCATAGTGTTGAAGACTTGCTTGATCCGGTCGAGGAAGAAGGCACGAACTTCACTAGCGTTGGTGTTGATATCGAAGTTAGGCTTAATACCTGATTCGGCAAAGGCCTTGATGATGACTGGTTGAAGGCTCAACATTGGCAAGTGCCAGCCGTTGTCCTTGATGATCCGGACGATACCGAATGCTTGACGACGGAGAGCGTATGGGTCGTTGGAACCTGATGGAATCATACCAACGGCGAAGAAACTCAAGATGGAGTCGAGCTTATCGGCAATTGATAATACGGCACCGAGTTTGGTTTGTGGCAATTCGCCTTCCGCAGAAATTGGCATGTAGTGTTCACGGATGGCATCCGCAACATCCTTCTTTTCGCCGAAGATGTTAGCGTAGATTTCACCCATGATACCTTGCAGTTCGGAGAATTCACCAACCATTTGCGTGGTCAAGTCGAACTTGTAGATGTGAGCTGCACGATCGAGGTCGGCCAATTCTTCATCGGTCAAACCAAGGCGCTTACCAAGAACTTGGGCGATCTTGGCAGTCCGTTCCATCTTGTCGTACATTGAGCTGATCTTGTCGTGGAATGCAACCCGCTTGAGACGTTCAACGTAAGCATCGATAGTGATATTTTGATCTTCCTCATAGAAGAACTTAGCATCTTCCAGACGAGGAACCAGCACACGTTCGTTACCCTTGATGACATTGTCGAGGTATTCCTTATTACCGTTACGGACGGAAATGAAGTATGGCAAGAGCTTACCTTGGTGATCACGAAGGTAGAAGAAACGTTGGTTGTCCTTCATTGAAGTGATCAAAACTTCATCAGGCAATACCAGGTACTTTTCATCGAATGAACCGGCAAATGCAGTTGGCCATTCAACCAGGTTGTTAACTTCTTCGAGGAGTTCTGGGTCCATGTCAATTACCCAGTCGTGTTCCTTGACGATGGCGTTGATTTGGTCAGTGATCACTTGCTTACGCTTAGCTTGGTCAGCGATCACGAATTCGGATTCAAGAGCTGCTTCGTAATCAGTAGCTTGCTTTAATTCGATTTCCTTACCTAAGAAACGGTGGCCACGAGTAGTCCGACCAGTTTCAACTTCCAAGATGCTGAATGGAACCACTTGGTCATTGAGCAGTGAAACGATCCAACGAATTGGACGGATGAATTGGAGGTTGTTGTAACCCCACTTCATCAGGGTTGGGAAGTTCATACCAGTGATTACATCTGGAAGGCCTTGGAGAACTTCAGATACAGGCTTACCGGCGATGTGCTTTTGTACGAAGACATATTCAACACCCTTGATGTCCTTGAATTCGATATCGTCAACGTCAACACCTTGTCCACGGCAGAATCCCATGGCGGCCTTTGACCAGTTACCTTCATCGTCTAAAGCAATCTTCTTCGCAGGACCCTTAACTGATTCATCGATGTCTGGTTGTTTTTCGTCTAATCCGGAGATCAGTAATGCCATACGGCGAGGAGTTGCGTATTCTTTGATGTCTTCAAATGAAATTCGTTCTTCTTTTAAGTAGTCGGCGACCCGCTTGTGTAACTGCTTAATACTTGGAGTTACAACGTGTGCAGGCATTTCTTCGACTCCGACTTCGAGTAAGTATGTGTTAGCCATATTACTTGTCCCCCTTCTTAGCTTCCTTGGCTGCCTTCTTAGCTGCCCGTTCTTTTTCCTTTTCCGCGCGCTTAGTGTATTCGTCTAAGGTCTTTTGGCGGAGCTTTTCATCGTGAATCAGTGGGAAACCACGCTTGCGACGTTCTTCAACAAAGGCCTTGGCGATGGTCTTAGCCATGATCCGGATCCGGTGCAAGTAACCGGCACGTTCAGTAACTGAAACGGCACCACGCGCATCGAGGAGGTTGAAGGTGTGGCTACACTTCAATACGTAGTCGTATGCGGGGTGAACCAAACCAAGCTTCATCAGGCGCTGAGCTTCGGATTCGTAGTCGTTAAATTCTTGTAAGAGCATGTCTTGGCTGCTTTCTTCAAAGGCGTACTTGGAGTGTTCGTATTCCGGTTCCTTGAAGATATCACCGTACAATACACCGTCAGCCCATTCGAGGTCGTAAACAGAGTCGACGTTTTGGATGTATTCTGACAAACGTTCGAGACCGTAAGTAACTTCGGCAGCGACTGGGCTCATAGGTAATTCACCAACGACTTGGAAGTAAGTGAACTGAGTGATTTCCATACCATCCAGCCAGATTTCCCAACCAACACCGGCACAACCCATGGAAGGATTTTCCCAGTTATCTTCAACGAAACGAATATCGTGTTCTAATGGGTCGATCCCGAGTTCCTTCAAACTACCAAGGTAGAGTTCTTGGATGTTGTCTGGAGATGGCTTCATGATCACTTGGAATTGGTGGTGTTGGTACAGACGGTTTGGGTTTTCACCGTAACGACCATCAGCTGGACGACGTGATGGTTCAACGTATGCGGCGTTCCAAGGTTCTGGGCCGATCGCACGCAGGAATGTGTATGGGCTCATCGTCCCGGCACCCTTTTCATTATCGTAAGCTTGCATCAACATACAACCTTGCTTAGCCCAGTATTGTTCAAGTGTAAAAATAATATCTTGGACACTTAACTTCTTTGTCATATGAATCCTTCCCTTCATGAAAAAAATCCCTACAGTTACGCTTGAGTACGTAACTGCAGGGACGACATTAATTCGCGGTTCCACCCTGCTTTTTTGCGTGAATGCAAAACAGCTTAGTTTAACTGGCTGGTAGAGTGCCCGGTAGACACCGATTATGCGGGGCTTGCACTGTCCCTCGCTCGCTGGGTCAATCTTGGTGAATACTCATCTCCGTCAACGCCGATATTCAATTAAATAGTGTTACCAATAAACAAGTCTAATCATAGAAAATCTTTTCTTGAATGTCAATCACCCAAAGTCAAATTTCCCATCTTTTGTTCAAAACGCAGCATCTCATTGATGAACCGTTTGCTCTTGAGGCGTAAACCTACCTGGTCATCGTAAATCGTATCCAGCGTCACCCGCAGCCGTTTCTTGGTTGTCGGGTTGATCTTGATATTGTTGACTTGGCTTAAGTTTAGCCGCGAGAATTGTTGGAGATAGTAGACTGTCCGCCGATCGAGGTGAAATCTCCGTTCGTCCAGGTGCCAGTGGTGGTCACACAGCATGCCCCCGTATTCTTCGGAGTAGTCGAGTGGCCGATCTGTCCGTTCACATACGGCACAGCGGTCCCAGGTTGGCGCAACACCGAAGAAGTTCAGCAGTTGCGTCTCGATCACGTTGGTTACCACCTGCTCGTCTTGGCCACGGTTGATGAGTTCCATCCCCGCCGCGATCTGGTCAAACCAACTCCCAATCGGCTGATTATCCGTGAATGCTTGGTCAGCCAGCGCCAGGATGTAGGTCGCATAGGCGTTACGGCTCAAATCCGTCGCAATCCCCTGGTATTGGTGGGTTTCACTGGCCGTATTGATGTATGACAGGCCATCGTCAGACAGCGATCCGATATAGGTCCCATGTGTGAACGGGAGAATATCGCTCGCCATCCGGAAGCCCCGTTTTTTGCCGTCACGGACGTAAAACATGGCGGGGCCAATCTTATCCGTCAGAATTTTGACAAGGAGGTCTCGTTCGCGATAGTCACGCCGTTCGATGATAATGCCACGAAAATCAGTTGTCTCACGCGCCACGAGATCTCCTCCCTTCTATTAGTAATCCTTGTTGCGGTATCCGTAGTCCTTGAGCATTGCGGACTTATCACGCCACTTTGGCACGACCTTAACCCACAGTTGCAAGAAGACCTTGTCGCCAAGCAGGTGTTCGATGTCTTGGCGGGCCATCATCCCGATCTTCTTGAGCATTTGCCCCTGCTTACCGATGATGATCCCCTTTTGACCCGGACGTTCCACGACGATGTTAGCGGAAATGTGGACGTGTTCTTCGTCTTCTCGTTGGACCGCTGTCACGTCAACTGCCACTGAATGAGGCACTTCATCACGCGTCATCAAGAAGACCTTTTCACGGATCATTTCAGCGATGACGAAGCGTTCAGGGTGGTCAGAAATCTGATCTTCTGGGTAGTATTGTGGTCCGTTTGGCAGACCGGAAACCAGTTCAGAGATCAGTTCATTGACGTTGTTACCCTGCAAGGCGGAAATTGGGATGATCCCTTTGAAGTTGAGTGCGTCCTTGTATTGGGCAACGATGTCAGGCAGGTCATTAGGCTTGACTTGGTCGATTTTGTTGACGACCAGGTATACAGGTTGTTTGACTTGCTTGAGTCGGTCGATGATGAAATTGTCACCAGGTCCACGCTTTTCTGTAGCGGTCACGACATATACCACGGCGTCGACTTCATCCAGGGCGGACAAAGTAGAACGTTCCATAAAGTCGCCCAGCTTGGTCACAGGCTTGTGGACACCAGGCGTATCGATGAAGACGATTTGGGCGTCCTTTGAGGTGTAGATCCCCTGAATCTTATTCCGGGTGGTTTGGGCGACGTTACTCATGATGGCAACCTTTTGTCCGACAATGTAGTTGAGAAGAGTCGACTTACCGACATTAGGCCGACCGATCAAGGCAACGAAGCCTGATTTGTAATTTGGATTATCCATTCTAAACTCCTATTTTAGTAACTTGATGATGTGGGGGATGAAAATGATGCCACCCACGACAACAGCGAAAGTCGCAGCCAGCAGTACTCCGCCCGCTGCTACGTCCTTGGCTTTTTTAACGTCAATATCAAAGCGGTGTTTAACAATCAAATCAGTGACCGCTTCTGTGACGGTGTTCAAAAATTCAGCCGCAAAGACTAAAAAGATCACTAATAACAGCCAGAGCCACTCGATTCGACTCACTTGCAACAACGCAGCTAAGACAACCGCAGCCGTCGCAAAGACCGCATGAATACGGATGTTGCGTTCTTCTTTGAACATCCCCACAATGCCGTCGAGAGCGTGTGACACCGCCTGTATAAAGTGGTGGTTCTTTTCAGTTTGGTGCTTATCTTTTGAGCCCATATTCATCCAAGATCTCCCGTTGTAAATCAAACATTTTCTTTTCGTCTTCCGGGTCTTCGTGGTCATAGCCGTTCAGGTGCAAGAATCCGTGAACGACTAAGAAGCCGAGTTCGCGTTCGACAGTGTGGCCGAGAAACTTAGCTTGTTCTTCGACCTTGTCAATTGATACGAAGAGGTCACCGAGGTTTTCTGGAAGTTCGGCAGCCATTTCTGGGTCCATGATGATTGGTGTCTCATCCCCGTCCTCTTCGGCTGCGAAACTCAACACGTCAGTCGCACGGTCAACACCACGGTATTGCGCATTGAGTTCTTTAATCGCCGGATTGGTCATCATGGTCACCGACATCTCGGTATTGTCCTTTAATTGTAACTTATCGGCCGCAAATGCCAGAACATCCTTGATCAAATCGAGTTGTTCTGGAGTCACGCGACCGTCAGTTTCATCAAACAGTGCCAGATCCACTATTCTTCCTCCTCACTCTTCTTTTTCTTGTTGGTCGAATCTTCGTAAGCGTTGATGATCCGTGCCACGACTGGGTGACGGACCACGTCTTCAGCGGTGAAGTGCACGAACTTGATAGATTGGATGTCATTTAAAATCCGTTGTGCGCTGACCAAACCAGAGCGGACACCGTGCTGGAGGTCGATTTGGGAGACATCCCCGTTAACGACCATCTTGGAGTTGAAACCAAGACGGGTCAAGAACATCTTCATTTGTGCATTAGTTGTGTTTTGCGCTTCATCAAGGATTACGAAGGCGCCATCAAGGGTCCGACCACGCATGTATGCCAATGGTGCGATTTCGATCACGCCACGTTCCATCAGACGTTGGGTGTGGTCAGTACCAAGAATGGCGTTCAACGCGTCGTAAATTGGGCGCAGGTATGGATCGACCTTTTCTTGTAAGTCACCAGGCAAGAACCCAAGACTTTCACCGGCTTCGACTGCGGGACGGGTAACGATAATCCGCTCCGTCTCACCCCGCTTGAGTGCAGCGACAGCCATGGCCACTGCCAAGTAGGTCTTACCAGTACCGGCTGGCCCGATCCCAAATGTAATGTCGTTGTGCTTGATTGCATTGACGTATTGACGCTGGCCAAAGTTCTTCACCCGAATCGACTGACCCTTGCGATCTCTGATAATCGTCTCGGAGTACAGGTCGGCGAAGTATTCCAGAGTTCCCCTGTGCGCCATCTTCATCGCACTAACGATATCGGTGCTGTGGAGGTGGATCCCCTGGTTAAGCAAGTTTATTAAAGCATGGAAAACGTCGACGGTGAGCTTGACATCTTCTTTGCGCCCGGAGATTTTGAGACTGTCACCGAACGGATTGATCGTGACTTCCATCCCCTGCTCGATCAGGCTGACAAACTTGTCTTGTGGTCCTAAAATACCGACTTCGAGTTCTGGCTTCTCAATTTGAAAAACTTGTTCATATTCATTCGTGTTTTCTGCCAAATTATTCATTTCTCCTTCAACAGGTAATTTCGCTTTTACTTGTAAATTATATCATAGCTTGCCACTAAGTTCTTCACAATAAAAAGGCTCAACGTCCCGATATCAGGAAAGTTGAGTCTTAAATTTGATTATAGATTGAGGAGCTTTTCAGCTTGAGAAATTTGTTTTTTCACTTCATCAAATCCAGTGCCGCCAAGTGACTTCCGACGTGCCACTGCGACTTCTGGTTTGAGGACTTCATATACGTCTGGTCCGATCTTTGGATTGATCTTTTGGAATTCTTCGAGTGAAATATCAGCGAGGTTCTTTCCCGTCTTGAGCCCACTAAGCACAAGTTCTCCGACGATTTCATGTGCTTCTCTAAACGGTACACCCTTTGTTGCCAGGTAGTCTGCGAGTTCTGTGGCGTTGGAGAAATCATGGGTTGTCGCGTGCGCCATCGTCTCTTTTTTCACTGACAAGGTGTTGATCATCCCCGACATTACCTTCAAGCTCGGCATGATCGTCTTGACCGCGTCGAAGGTACCTTCCTTATCCTCTTGCATGTCCTTATTGTACGCAAGTGGCAGGCCCTTCATGGTGGTCAAGAGTCCCATCAGATCACCGAAGATCCGGCCACTCTTACCACGGATCAGTTCGGCCATATCAGGGTTCTTCTTTTGTGGCATGATCGAGCTACCAGTGGAGTATGCGTCTGATAGTTCAATGTAGCCGAATTCGTAGCTGCACCAGTAGATCACCTCTTCACACAGCCGTGACAGGTGGACCATGAGAATGCTGGCATTGCTCAAGAATTCAAGTGCGAAATCACGGTCACTGACTGCATCTAAAGAGTTGGCGTATGGTGCGTCAAATCCAAGCAGGTCCGCAGTCATCTCCCGGTCGATGGGGAATGTAGTACCGGCCAGAGCAGCGGCGCCGAGTGGTGATAAGTCAGTGTGTTTCTTGTTGAATTCGAACCGCTCCACATCACGCTGGAACATCGCAAAGTATGCCATCAGGTAGTGCCCGTACGAGATGGGTTGCGCATGCTGCATGTGGGTGTATCCCGGCATAATTGTTTCGACATTGTCCTTGGCCAGCTTCACCAACGCTTCTTGAAGACCCTTGATTGCATCAATGATCATTGGCAGCCGTTCTTTGACATAGAGGTGAAAGTCGGTGGCAACTTGGTCGTTTCTACTCCGACCCGTATGCAGTTTACCGGCGACGGGACCGATCTTTTCCGTCAAAAGCGCTTCGATGTTCATGTGGATATCTTCGTTTTCGACGTCGAATGGCAATCCATTCTCATCCAGTTCTTGCAGCAATTCTTCTAACCCGGCGATGATTTTGTCCGCGTCTTCTGCAGGTAAAATCTCCGTGGCCTTGAGCATTTTTACGTGAGCGAGTGAGCCGGTGATATCCTCCTTAGCCATTTGCTGGTCAAAGGAAATGGAGGCACCAAATTCATCAACGAGTTTGTCTCCTCCCTCTTCAAACCGTCCACCCCACATTTTCTTAATGGGCATCGGAAGTTTCTCCCTTCTTTACGTCATGCTTTTCGTGAACTTGAGCGTAAACCTTGTCAGGCAATTCCCAAAGCTTGATGAAACCAGTTGCGGCTTCTTGGTCGAACTCGTCGGCAGAAGTGTAGGTTGCCAGGTTCTTGTCGTAAAGTGAGACTGGTGACTTCCGACCTTCGCAGATCACGTTACCCTTAAAGAGTTTGACCCGGACAACACCGGTCACAACCTTTTGTGTTTCATCGAGGAACGCAACCAGGGCCTTCATCAATGGTGAGTACCAGAGACCGTTGTAGATCAGTTCGTTCATCTTCAATTCGACGACGGGCTTGAAGTGAGCGACTTCCCGTTCTTGGGTCAAATCTTCCATATCCTTGTGCGCTGCCAGGAGTACTGTGGCGGCTGGACATTCGTAAATTTCACGGGACTTAATTCCGACTAACCGGTTTTCGACGTGATCGATCCGGCCAATCCCGTGTTCACCTGCAATCTTGTCGAGCTTCATAATCAGTTGGTCCAATGGAAGTTCTTCACCATCAAGGGCGACGGGAACACCTTCTTTAAAGGAGATTTCCATCACAGTTGGTTGGTCAGGAGTTTCTTCCAGTGGCTTAGTCCGTTCATATGCATCATCCGGAGCGGCTGCCCATGGATCTTCGAGAATCCCACATTCGTTTGCACGGCCCCAGAGGTTTTGGTCGATGGAGTATGGGCTCTTCTTGGTGATTGGGACGGGGATATTGTGGTCCTTAGCGTATTCGATTTCTTCTTCACGTGCCCAGTGCCAGTCACGGATTGGATCTTCAATCTTCATTTCCGGTGCCAATGCGTGAATACCGGCTTCGAAACGCACTTGGTCATTCCCCTTACCTGTACAGCCGTGGGCAATAGCGGTCGCACCGTATTCCTTAGCAACCCCAACCAGCTTTTGCACGATCAGCGGACGTGACAGCGCAGAAACCAGTGGGTACTTTTGTTCATACATCGCATGCGCTTGGAGTGCTGGCAAGACGAATTGTTCCGCGAAGTCGCGCTTGGCATCAATCACGACTGACTTCCATGCGCCGACCTTTTCCGCCTTTTCCTTAATCGCTTCAAGGTCCAATCCTTCACCAACATCAATACAGCAGGCAATTACGTCATATCCCTTGTCCATCAACCAGGGAATTGCGACTGAGGTATCAAGTCCACCTGAATAAGCTAAAACAATTTTCTCTTTTGCCATATCATCGTCTCCATTCATTTTCTTGCATATTTATGCATTGGCTGTAATATACATTGATTATGTATAAATATCAACCTTTAGTGCCTAGAAATTTATTTTTATTCATTTTTAGGCGGTTTTTCTTAATTTATGGAGAATTTTATGCAGAATATTTATTTAAATAAAGTTTGACGAATCAAACTATTGCATGCATAAAAAAAGCTGTGGTAAATATTTCACCACAGCTTAGATGTTATTTAGTTGCTCAATGCGGACTTAACGGCTTGGTTAACAACCTTACCATCTGCTTGACCCTTGAGCTTAGGCATTACGGCACCCATTACCTTACCGAAATCCTTCATATTAGAAGCACCGACTTCAGCGATGGTGTCGTTAACGATCTTTTGAACTTCTTCTTCAGATAATTGTTGAGGAAGGTATTGTTCAACGACCTTTAATTCCTTGTTGGTCTTTTCAACCAAGTCATCACGTCCACCCTTTTCAAATTCGGCGAGTGATTCCTTGCGTTGCTTGTATTCACGAGACATAACAGCGACTTCTTCGTCTTCAGTTAAGTCGTGGCCTGCTTCGATTTGTGCGTTTTGTACAGCAGCCTTGAGCATGCGGACAGTAGCTAAAGTATCTTTGTCCTTTGCCTTCATTGCTGCGACCATTTGCTTAGTTAATTGATCTAATAAACTCATCTTATTTATCTCCTATAAAAAAAGGTTCTACAATATTCGGTAATGATGGAATGATTTTCCACCATTACCGTT
>JAUMUE010000028.1 GCA_030530845.1 Limosilactobacillus sp. | reverse complement strand
TGCTTAGTCTTTCAGTTAGGAAATTTGCCCATCATTACCGATTGACAAAGATCCTTTAAAACAAAAAAGGAATCCGAGTAAACTCGAATTCCTAATATTTATAGCCTAATTGAAAATTAGTCTAACACGTCGGATACCACACCGGCACCAACAGTGTGTCCACCTTCACGAATAGTGAACTTAAGACCCTTTTCAAGGGCAACTGGCTTTTGCAAGTTAACAGTAAATGTTACGTTGTCACCAGGCATAACCATTTCTACACCATCTGGTAATTCGATAGTACCAGTAACGTCAGTAGTGTGGAAGTAGAATTGTGGACGGTAGTTTGAGAAGAATGGAGTGTGACGACCCCCTTCTTCCTTGGTCATAACATAAACTTCACCCTTGAAGTTCTTGTGAGTTTGGATTGAACCTGGTTCAGCAAGAACTTGACCACGTTGGATTTGATCGTGTGAAACACCACGAAGAAGAACACCGACGTTGTCACCGGCTTCACCAAGGTCAAGGCTCTTGTGGAACATTTCCAAACCAGTAACAGTTGACTTTTGTACGTCTTCAGTCAAACCAACGATTTCAACTTCGTCGCCGACCTTAACAGTACCACGGTCGATACGACCAGAAGCAACAGTACCACGACCAGTGATAGTGAAGACGTCTTCAACTGGCATCATGAATGGCTTGTCAGTTGGACGGTTTGGAGTTGGGATGTATTCATCAACAACATCCATCAAGTGAAGGATAACCTTCTTTTGTTCTTCGTCACCTTCAAGAGCCTTGAGGGCAGAACCACGAACAAATGGAATGTCATCGCCAGGGAAATCGTATTCGCTAAGAAGATCACGAACTTCCATTTCAACCAAGTCAACCAATTCGTCATCGTCAACTAAGTCAGTCTTGTTCAAGAATACAACGATGTGTTCAACACCAACTTGACGAGCAAGAAGGATGTGTTCACGGGTTTGTGGCATAGGACCATCAGTTGCGGCAACAACCAAGATGGCACCATCCATTTGAGCAGCACCAGTGATCATGTTCTTAACGTAATCGGCGTGACCTGGGGCATCGATGTGAGCGTAGTGACGCTTTTCAGTTTCGTATTCAACGTGGGCAGTGTTGATAGTGATACCACGTTCCTTTTCTTCTGGAGCAGCATCGATATCAGCGTAATCTTCTGCCTTAGCAAGGCCCTTTTCTGAAAGTACCTTAGTGATAGCAGCAGTTAAAGTAGTCTTCCCGTGGTCAACGTGGCCAATAGTACCAATGTTAACGTGGGGTTTTGTACGTTCATAATGTTCTTTTTCAGCCATTTATGAAAACCTCCTGATAATATACAAGTATAATGCCAGCCTATCTAGTGATGGACTGACACACCTTTATAGATATTGTACTACTTCTTTTCGCCAATTGAAAGATTTATATCATCGGCTTGAAGAAGAATTCTTAAATATAATATCAACTCTTATCCGATTTGTAAATAAATTTACAGATTTTTTCGTTTGAAATCTTCTAAGCATTGAACTATGAGGGCATTAACGTCAGCAAACCAAATGGTACAACGCTTGTGATCGTCCTTTGCAATCGAAATTAAACCCTCTACATATTCTTGCAATGATGGTTGTCCAGCATCTGCATGAATAAATTCAGTATCAAGACCGTATTTAGGATAAAGAAGCATCAACTGTAAGAATAATGGCCCGCGGACCGTTTTTAATGTATATGGGTCGTCGTCAAGTTTTTGCCTTAAGTATTCTAGAGCAACTTCCCACATGTTGCTATCCTCAAAGAAATCTAATTTAGCAGGATTAGCACTATATTCTTTTTCATCAATCCAAATAAATGGCACATCTTCATCCAATTTAATTGACTGAAGAATTTCAAAAAGTTGCGTCTTGAACATAATACTTGTGAACGGATCCATTAATATATATTTTACTGTAGAAACGAATTCCTTCTTTGGCAACTTCTCTGCCTCAGCGATACGCTTTTGAGCTTCCGGCATCTTGCAATCATCAATTTTACTCAGTGATCTCATGGTAGTTTTGATTGATTCACCGAATTGTTGACGCGCAATGTCTTCAGCCTCTTCAATCTGCTTTAAGTATTTTGCACGACTCTTTTCTGGATAACGCGAAATTATCTTATGAGCTTCGATAAACATCCCTGCCGGAAGAAGAATCTTCAACGCAAAAGAACCCTTGTTGGCATTAGCGATCAATCTTGGTCTAATCATTGACAAGGTCCGAGTAGCCTTTTTATGTTGATTCATATTGTGGTAGCAAAGACAGAGCTTCTTGACCACATCTTCGTCCAAGTATTCATGCTCGTCCCACTTATCCAGCAGTTGCTCGTAGCCCTCTGCTGCCTTTTGCCAATTTTCATTTTCATAATCTTCTTCAATCGACTCTAACATCTTGAGATCTTCTGCATCTGGTTGGTAGTCTGACAAACTCATTTAATTCACCTCTTAATTAAAAAATGGAGGTTGTAGATCACTACACCCTCCATTTAGATTACTTTTGATTTTCGGATTGGCGCTTCTTACCACGGCCGCGGCCACGGTGTTGTTCTTTGGAGCGTTGTTTTTCTTTCTTTTCGCCGTTACCAGCGTTGCGCGCCTTCTTCTTAGCGTGTTGGTTAATTTCCATAATTACTGGAAGAATAACTGGGTGACGCTTGGTTTGGTCGAATAAGAACCGGTTGAGCTTTTCGCGAACGTCTTGCTTCAGGTGGCCCCAATCGAATTCCTTTTGGTCCAGATTGTCTTGAACAACCTTTTCAACCAAGTCGGCACTTTGCTTCATTAACTGACGATTTGTCTTAACGAAGACGAAACCACGTGAAGTAATTTGTGGACGTGCCACGATCTTTTTCTTCTTGCGGTCAATAGTTGCCACGACAACGAAGATCCCGTCTTCAGAAAGTACACGGCGGTCACGAAGCACAATGTTACCAATATCACCGATACCAGTACCATCAATCATGGTGTTGCTTACGTCAATGTGTTCACCAACGTGGAATTCGCCATTTTCGTATACAAGCACGTCACCCTTAGTGGTAATAAAGATGTTTTCTTGCTTTACACCCACTTCTTCAGCTAATTCAGCGTGACGCTTTAACAGACGGTATTCACCTTGAATTGGAATGAAGAACTTAGGCTTCATGAAGTTAAGCATCAATTGCAAGTCGTTTTGGTTGGCGTGACCTGATGGATTGAGGTCGTCAAAGATAAACTTAACTTCGGCGCCGGAACGGTAAATGATATCCTTAGCCTTTTGCACTTCGGTTTCTTGTGCGTATGAAGGCGTGGTAGTAACGAATACCAGGTCATTTTCAGCTAATTGAACGTTTGGATTGTCACCGGTAGCCATTTGTTCAAGGGACTTGATTGGCTCACCCATCTTCCCTGTTTCCAAAATTACCACTTGACTAGGATCAAGTTCGTCAGCTTCGTCCATGGTAATGAAGAGGTCATCAGGAAGCTTCAACTTGCCCAGGCTCATAGCAGTATTGATAATTTGTTCGATGTCACTACCAGAGAGCACAATCTTGCGTTCCACTTCGATCGCAGCGTCGATGATTTGTTGCACACGCATGATGTTAGATGCAACACTGGCCACGATGATTCGTCCGTAGTGGTACTTAAAAGTTTCCTTGATGTATTCACCAATGTCAGTTTCACGAGTGGAAGCACCGGTAATGTTGGCACCTGCAGAGTCACTCAAGAGCGCTAAGACACCTTGTTGGCCAATTTCTGCAAGACGTGCCAAGTCGGTCTTGTAACCATCTGTAGCGGTCTGGTCGAACTTGAAGTCACCGGTGTAAACGATATTACCTTCAGAAGTTTCCAAAACGATCCCGAGAGTTTCAGGAATCGTGTGTGTGGTTTGGAAGAATGAAACGGTCACGTTATCAAATTCGATTGCGGTTTGGCCGTCAACCACGTGGAAATCCTTGAACTTCTTGACTTCCTTGTGTTTCTTAATACCGAGCTTTGCTAATTCGATTGTCATCTCACTACCAAACACTGGTACGTTGAAGTCCATCAAGAAGTATGGCAAGGCACCGATCGCATCAGCATGTCCTTGAGTCAAGAAGACACCGACAATCCGGTCCTTGTGTTCGATCAGGTATTCCCAGTCTGGAATAACAACATCGATACCCATCAATTCAGTCTCAGGGTACTTCAGACCAACATCAAGAATGAAGATCTGTTCGTCAACCTCGACTGCGTACATATTCTTACCATTTTCGCATACCCCACCGAATGGGATAATCTTGATTTTACTCATTAGATTGGCTCCTTTATATTCAATTAACTCTTTATCTGAATGTGTATTTGTAAAGAGAACTTTTTTCGTCCAAAAAATAACTATTAATATCTTACCACATTCAATCTTCACAATGGAAACCAAACGTAAAATAAAAAAAGCACCCCAGTAATCTGGAGTGCGTGTGTGAATTAAGATTAACGACGTAAACCTAATTCCTTAATCAATTCACGGTAAGCTTGAAGGTCAGTACGACGTAAGTAAGCCAAGAGGTTACGACGGTGACCGATCTTCTTCATCAAACCACGTTGTGAGTGGTAATCGTGCTTGTGGTTACGAAGGTGTTCGTTAAGTTCGTTGATGTCAGCAGTCAATACAGCGACTTGAACTTGAGTAGAACCAGTGTCTCCTTCGTGAGTTGCGAATTGCTTAATGATTTGATCTTTGCGTTCCTTTGAGATAGCCATGATCAATTTCCCACCTTTCAAAATATATGTCTGCCTAGTTCTAAGTAAGACGTCGGTGAGGATCGCCAAACTGAGAAGAGGCACACTGCACAAAGCAGTCTATAATAATATAAGTCATTATTCGTTTTATTGCAAGAGTTTTCGATCAATCTTTGCCTATTCATGGTTAAACTATTGCAATAGGTCCTAGTCTTTTGTATAATGACAAATGTTGAAAAATTCTGGTCAACTGAATACCGGGTAACGGAGGTGAAACTCATGCCAATTATCAAGTCAGCTATCGAACGTGTTAAGACTAGTGAAAAGGCCGAAGCACGTAACGCTTCCCAATTGAGCCACATGCGGACTGCTATCAAGAAGTTCGACAAGGCCAAGCTTGCTGGTGAAGGCGACCTTGAAGGTTTATACAAGGCTGCTATTTCAGCAATTGACCGTGCCCACTCTAAGGGTCTCATCAAGGCTAACAAAGCAGCACGGGATAAGTCTCGTCTGTCAGCTCGTTACAACAAGTAATGAGATTGGTAAAGGCAACTTATCTTAAGTTGCCTTTTTTCTTTCTTTCAAACATACACATACATAAAAACGACTGAGAAATTAATTTCCCAGTCGTTTTTATTTTTAAACTTTTCGTGAGTACGTCAATAAGAACAGTTGGAAGAGTAATTCCGGATCTCGTTGACTCGTCTTCAAGGACTTTTCGATCTCGATCAGCCCAAGGTAAGCTTCTGATAATTGGTCGAGGGTAAAACGGCGGACCGTCTGCATCCCCAGCTTGACACGGTATGGGTGCACGCTCAACTTACTGGCGATGCTCCCCTGTGAGAGTCCGTGAGCTACCAATATCTTGATCTGGATCAGCAAGCGGAACTGACTGACCAGCACCGCATTGATCTGCAGTGGTTGTTTTTGCCCTGCTAGCAGTTGTTGGTAGAGCTCCAGCGACTTTGCCTGGTCCTTTTGCAGCACCGCAGTCACCAAGTCAAAGACGTTATCATCGAGTGACTGTGGCACCAGGTCCTGGACCATCTGTGCGGAGATTTCCTTGCTTTCGTATGCCAACAGTTTCAGCTTATCGAGGTTGGCTACCATCAGGCCGTAGTCGGCGTTGGTGCGTTGGACCAGTTCATCCATCGCTTGGGGTGCGATATCGAATCCCGCCTCCCCTAGTTGCTTGTCGACTTCCGCACGCGCTTGGTGTTCATCCAATGGTGCCGCGCTGACCGTGACTGCCACCTTTTTGAGTTCCTTGACGACTTTCTTGCGCCCATCGAGTTTTTCGTATGGTGCGAGGAAAACCAAGGTTGTGGATGGCTCAGGCTGTTCGAGGTACTTCATAAGTGAATCGATGTCGTGCTCTACACTACCACCCTTTTTTTCACCGGCTAAAAAATATGGCTTGTTGATGATGACCAGTCGGCGTTCACCGAAGAAGGGAGCGGACATGGCATCATCAAGAGCAGCAGCCACCGGTGTCACTTCCATATCGTATCGTCCGACGTTCATGACCTGCTGATCTTCGGGGATAATCGAGAGAAAACTATCCAGTGCCGCCTGTTGCAATGCTTGTTGGGTCCCTAAGACCACGTAAATCATTGCCGGCGTCGCGTTCTTTAATTGTTTAGTGAGTTCGGTAACGTCCACCGAAGTTCATCCCCTTTTAATTTCGTAATCCAGCGACCATGATCACCGTAATACTGATATTTTATCATTCCATACTGTTGAGTGGAAAGTGGCAAAATGTGATCCTGCTTCAACTCCGCCACTACCTCATCATTTGGATGCTTGTATCGATTGAAACGTCCGGCAGAGATAATCCCAATCCGCACACCGAGGCCCTTGAGAAATTGGGGGTCACTGGCGGTCCGGCTACCGTGGTGTCCGAGTTTTAACACATCGGCCTTGATCCCCGGATAGTGCTGTAGGACCTCGAGTTCACCCTTTCGATCCAGGTCACCGGTGAACATGAAATTATGCCCACCAAAGCGACCGTACAGGGCCATTGAATCACCATTTTCTGCCTTACCGGGCGCAAATGGATGGACAGCCTTGAGCTCGGGATTGATTTGCTTGGACTTGTCAGTCACCGGGATTAGTTGTCCGTCGAAATCACTTTCACGAAGCTTATTAATCAGTGCAGATTGACTTTCCATCCCCGCCGGCACCGCAACCTGCTTGACATCCATCTCCTTGATGACAGTCGGCAAGTAGCCAATGTGGTCGGCGTCGTGGTGACTCAGGTAGATTGTGTCAACCTTACTAATCCCTTGGCTCTTCAGGTAGTTGACGGTTACCCGGTGCGAGACGTCATTTTTCGTGTACATCTTCGCCCACTTTGGCTGCTGGAATGTCACCTTCCCACCGGTGTCGATCATATAAACACGGCGTTTGAATGGCGTTTCGACAATGATGTTATCACCCTGCCCGATATCGACAAAGGTCACTTCGCCATGGAGTGGAAAATGAATCAGCATAAAGCAAGCGAAATAAAGTGAGCCGAGAATGACATACCAGCGCTTACTGGAATTTTCAATCAAACACAGCGTCACGATGAAGAGGATCACGGCCCACCATAAACTCGGTTTGCCATAGTGAATCTCACCCGGCAAATCCGAGAAAAAGGTCAGCAAACGTTGGAATACCAGCAAAAGCGAATTGCCAATATTTGCGATCACGGGCGTCAGCAAAAAGGACACCGCGCTGATGACCACGAGCGGGAAAATCAGCGTCCCAAAGAGCGGGATCATCACGTAGCTGGCCACCAGAGAAAGCAGGTGGAATTCGAATACGTGATAGAGGATCGCTGGCAGACTGAGCAGACTCAGCCACCAGCACTGTTTGAGTGGACTAATCCCCTTCTCCAACAATGGCAGCGAAAGCGAAAGCAGGTACGATAGCTGTCCCCCGAGATTGAAGAGCAGGTACGGGTTCCAGAGCAGTCCGACAATCAGACTAATCGCCCACCCGTCGAGTCCGTCCATCTTCAATATCTTTTGGCATAAAGCTACTTCTGCCATGATCACGGCCCGCACCAAGCTGGTCGACCCACCACCGATAATTAAATACATCGGCAGAAAAACGATGAGCATCCGGTCGAGGAGTTCCTTTTCGATCCCCAAATACGCACCGACGACTTGGACCAGGTTGGTAATCAGAATTATGTGCATCCCCGAAATACAAAACAGATGAATTATCCCCAGTCGCCGCACCGCTGCATCTAACTCGCTATTACTGCCGCTGCTGTCGCCGATGATCAGCTGCTGACAGTACCCGGCTAACGGCTGCGGCATCCTTTTAAAGTACCTTTCCAGCTGATAGCGCATCTGGTGACACAGCTGATCAATCCCATGTACCGACCCGCGCTGCACCACGGCGACCTGTTTCGCCCGCACCTCGTTATAGATACGGCGTTGCTGGTTGTAAAAGCGTGAGTCGAATTGCTGGTCGTTAGTCGCCGGATAGAGCGGCTGCATCGACCCGCGCACCTGCCACACAGACGGTCCCGACAGAAATTTATATCGATTTAGCTCTCCTTGACTGCGTGCGGAAAAGGAAATTGTCACCAGTTGATGACTGTCCTCAAGTCGGCCCGTAGCCATAATTAACCGTCCGTTTGTCTGTACTTCATCCGGCATGACCAAAATCGCCTTTTCGATCTCCACTGGACTTTTGACAGTCTGCTGGGCGGCCTGGTGCTGACGGTATACCGCAGTGGCTCCGACGCAAACAAGTACAAGCACGGTCACCACTAAGACACGGAGGTTGTCTAAGCAAATTACCCGCCAGATCATCCAGACACTTGCCAGTAACAAGACCGGATGTGGCGAAATAATTGCAGTCGCAAAAATTCCGGCCACGACAGCCGGAAATACCCAATAATGACGGATTTACTTCTTATCCACTTCTGGATCGATATATTGACCCAAGTGAACTTGATCTAAAATGTCATCGTCTAATTTAATTTGGCGTAAACGTACATGCTTCATTTGAATCAACTTCATCGCGTACTCGTCGTTGTGGTAGTTGCGAATGTAGTTGATTTCACGTACCCCAGCCTGCAACAGACTCTTCGTACATTGCAGACAAGGGAAATCCGTAACATAAAGGCTGGCACCATCACATGAAACACCGAACCGTGCGCATTGCAGGATGGCGTTCATCTCGGCGTGGATGGTCCGAACACAGTGGCCGTCGCGCATGTAACAACCTTCGTCAATGCAGTGTTCATCCCCGGCCACGGCACCGTTATATCCACCACCGATAATCCGTTTGTCACGGACGAGAACTGCCCCCACAGATAATCTCGTGCAGGTGCTACGCGATGCTAACAATGCAGCTTGGATCATAAAGTATTGGTCCCAATCAATTCTTTGTCTCAATAGTCTCACTTCCTTATATTACGTTTTAGTATAGCAAATTATCATTTATAGCCAAATAGTTAGACGGACAGTTGATCCTTAATTTTTGCGACTGTCTTGTCACCAAAGCCGGTAATCTGGGTTAAATCATCGACGCTCTTGAATTGGCCGTGCTCTTGACGGTAGGCGATAATCAAGTCGGCCTTCTTGTCCCCGATCCCCGTGACCTGGGTGAGCTGTTCTTTGGTGGCGTTATTGATGTTGACGGTGGACTTGCCAGCAGTATCTGATCCTTGAGAATTGCCAGTGGCGTTTTGGCTGGTCAGGTCGGTATTCACTTGTTCACCGACAGCAGGAATGTAGACTACCTGTTGGTCCGCTAATTCCTTTGCTAAATTGACCGCCTTCATCTCCGCATTCGGCAAAGCACCACCCGCAGCCGAAAGCGCCTCTTGGACCCGTGATCCCTGCTTGAAGTAGTAGATCCCCGGGTGCGCAACGGAGCCTTTAACGTCGACACAGATCTTGCCGTGACGACTGGTAGAAGTCCCCTGTGTCCCACTGTCGGTTGCGGAGACCGCCGAGAAACTATTGGTGTCACCCATCGCACTTTGACTAGGTTGCTTGTTGAAAAACCAGAAACCGAGGGCCACAACTGCGACCGCACCCAGCAAGATTTGATTCTTATAATCAATCCACAATTCTTTTAACTTTTCCATTTCATCTCCTCCCACATAGTAATACGGATAAAAAAGAAAAATGCTCGTGACAAATTAAAAAAATTATCACAAGCATTAAATTATTTACTAGATTTCAGATATTTCACAGCGTCATCAAAGCTTGTTACCGGAACGACTTTCATCCCCGGTGCGTACTTTTTGGCTGTCTTTTTAGCTAATTGGTAGTTGGTCTGGTGACCTTCTTCATACTTCAGGAGCAACTTGCTTGGCTTGACGTATGGAGCGAAGAAGATCTTGGCGCCAGCACGGTGAGCAGCGATGACCTTCTTGTCGATCCCGCCTATTTCACCGACTTGTCCGTCAGCATCAATCGTCCCGGTACCAGCGATCTGACGTCCCTTTTGCAGATCTTGACCAGTGATTTGTTCATAGATCTGAAGGCTAAACATCAGACCACCAGATGGGCCACCGAGTTGACCAGGATCAACCTTAACCTTAGGACTTGTATTAACGGTCATGTTGTTAGTCAGGATAATCCCAATCCCAGCACGGTCCTTCGTCAGTTGCATCAGCTTGTGGGTCGTGCTGTGTGTCTTCCCGTTACGGATATATGTGACGGTCAAATTGGAGCCCGCCTTTTGCTTACCAATGTACTTTTGGTATCCCTGGGCGGTGTTGAAGTGGCGACCATTAACCTTGGTGATCGTATCGCCGACCTTCAGTGCATTCTTGAATTTCGAACTATCCTGGACTTGAAGAACATAGATACCGAGGTAGTTTTCCTTCACATCACGGTGCGCCTTCTTGAAAGCGACCGCAATAGCTTCATTGATTGAGCTATTCATGTAGAACTTTTGCACACGATCAAATGTCGCGCCGTTTTCCCCACCAGTCACGTCGTCCGCATCTTCAATTGAGAGGTACGGAATCATTTTGGCCATCACGTAGGTCACAGGACGAGCCTGTTGGAGTCCGACAGAGGTGATCATGAAACTACCCTTACCCTTGTCCGGATAATTTTTGATTGAAACAAAGGACCGGAGATTAGTCGCGCTACCCGGTGCTTCGATGTAGGAATTAAGGGGCCAAAAGAGTGCCCATCCCACGAAGACGATTAGCGCAAAGACTACTCCCATCCAGCGAAGTATTTTCTTATCTTCCCTTTTCATTGTCTTCCTTTACTTCTGATGCGCGCTTTTCCTTCAAACGTTGCTTTAATGCTTCGTTGATATTAGCTGGCAGGTATGCAGAGATATCACCACCTGATGAAGTAACTTCCTTCAAGAGGCTACTCGAGAGGTGTTGGTATTCTGGCTTGGCCAAGAAGAAGACCGTGTCACATTGGTCATCTAAGAAGTTATTCATGGCCGCAATGTCACGTTCGTATTGGAAGTCAGTAGTGTTACGCAAACCACGCATCAGGTAGTCGGCACCGATCTTGTTCATCAAGTCGACGGTCAAACCTTCTGCGGTAATCACTGACACGTTATCAAGGCCAGACACAGCTTCCTTCACTTGTGCGACCCGTTCTTCAACAGTGAACAATGGGTGCTTGCTTTCATTAGTCATCACAGCGACTGCGAGTTGGTCGAACAGTGCGCTCCCACGCTTGATCAGGTCAAGGTGGCCCAAAGTCAGGGGATCAAATGTCCCGGGGAATAATGCAACTTTCATGTTAACGCTCCTTTTTGTACCGGTATAATGTCAGGTACGTAATTCCATAATTTTGTTGTTTGATAAAGGTAAATTGGCCCCAGTCCTCAGTTGGCAGGTTGGCGGCCTCATCCGTTTCCGCAACTACCAAAGCGTCGTCTTCTAACAGGCCATTCTCATGCATGATAGTCAGGTCCTTGACGATTTGTTGCTTGGCATATGGTGGGTCTAAGAAAATCAGGTTGAAGGTATAGCCCTTCTTTGCCAACACGGACAGCGCCTTGGTGGCATCCATCTTGAAGATGTCGAATAATTCAGGGTGTTTAGTGACCGCAATATTCTTGTTAATCGTCTTGATGGCAGCGTATTGGCGGTCAATCAAAACGGCCTTGTCGATCCCACGCGAAACAGCTTCGATACTCAGTCCACCACTTCCGCCGAAGAGGTCAAGGCTTGTACCACCGTCAAAGTATGGCCCGATGATGTTGAACAGTGATTCTTTCACCTTGTCCGTAGTGGGACGTGTCTCCATCCCCGGCACCGCACTCAGCCGGCGTCCACCGAATTTTCCGGATACAATTCTCATTCCATATCATCCTCATCATGTGATTTGTAAACACCAGTCATTTCTAGATCCGTCAAAGTTGGGTCCAGGTCAGGCCGGTATGACAGAGTAACGGAACGAACAGCGTGAAGCTTTTGGAGTTGCTCCGTCGTCTCTTCAATTTTTGCTTGGTCCACATAAAAAACCGCATAGTGCATCTTCCGTGAATAGTAGCGAACTGTACCGTAGCGGCGAAGTGAACGAATGGCGCGTCCCGTACTAATCTTGACGATTAACCCGCGCCGTTGTGTTAATTCCATCATAGATAATCAGCCCCCGTAGTTTGAGCTAGCTCTGCTTTTTGTCGCTTTTGCTTCATACTGATATTCAGCACCAGCCCCATCGCACTCGAGAGAACAATCATACTCGATCCCCCGTAAGAGATGAATGGGAAAGTAACCCCCGTGATTGGCAGAACACCAAGCACACCACCAACGTTAAATGATGTTTCGATAAAAATAAAGGCCGCAACACCGTAACAAATCAGTGTGTCGTAGAGGTAGCGGGATCGGATACCGATGATAATCGTCCGACAAATCAGAGTAACCAATAGAACGAGAATCACGGTAACACCGATCGCACCAAGCTCTTCGGCGATAATTGACATGATGAAGTCGGTGTTTGGTTCAGGCAAGTAACCCATCTTTTGGATACTGTTACCAATTCCAACACCGAATACCCCACCATTACTGATCGCATAGTAGGAATTAACCAACTGACTACCAGAACCGCTGACGTTACCGAATGGATTCATGTATGCCGTAAAACGTTCTGCCCTATAGCCTGAAATCAAGCCAGCTTGAACAATAATTGGGATACCAATGATCAAGAGTGCAATACACCCTAAGATAAATCTTACGCTATAGGATGATTTCACATCACAAGCCAACCAGATAATAAGACCGATTGCTAAATTGATTGCTAAACCACCAGTATCAGGTTGTATACCGATTAATATCAGCAATATGGAAAATACACCAATAATCTTAACAGCGGGCTTACCATCAGTAAGAAAATGACCACTGCGCGCCTTGAACACTTCTAAACGGTCAGATAAAAATAAAATCAAGTAGAGCTTACAAAATTCTGCGGGCTGAACATTGATAATTCCCAGGTTGATCCAACCACGGGCACCGTTGATCCGGCTACCGATCAGTAAAACAAGAACCAGAGATCCCACCATGATTAGGGTACTCCAATTCCGAAATTTCACAGTCCGGAAAGTTCCTAAAGGTGTGTTCGCAAAATAAGTCACACAGATGAGGCCAATTACTGCGTACAGCAACTGCTTGATCAAGTATGAAGTTGGATTTCCCCCGTTTTGCATATTGATCCCAGCACTGGCAGAATAGACCATCACGACACCAATCACGCAAAGTGCTATGAATGGCAAAAAGATGAACCAGTCAATCAAATTCCGGTTCTTAACCATATTTTTAACTACAGTAACAAAATTTTTTAACGCATTTGTTAACACAATCACACCTACCTAACCGGTCAAAACTAACCTACATTATACCATTGTTAACCGGTTGAATTTGTTAAATATGAATAATAGATACAATAAAGACCCGAAATCCGAGTCGCACGAATTTCGAGCCTTAAATTTATTATTACTTGCGTGAAGCAGCACGACGACGCTTAGCAGCCTTTTCACGTTCGTTAGTGTTAAGTAATTGCTTACGTAAACGAACATTTTCAGGAGTAACTTCACAGTATTCATCATCGTTCAAGAATTCAAGTGATTCTTCAAGTGAGAAGTGTGTAGGCGTCTTGATGTGTGCCATTTCATCTGAACCGGCAGCACGGACGTTGGTAAGGTTCTTACCCTTAGTGATGTTAACAGTGATGTCGTTTTCACGGCTGTTTTCACCAACGATCATACCTTCGTAAACTTCCGTACCTGGGTCGATAAGCAACTTACCACGACTTTCGATACCCATCATGGCGTAAGTAGTTGCCTTACCAGCGTTCATAGAAACAAGGGTACCCTTTTGACGACCAGGGTTCCAGTTCTTGATAACTGGTGCGTACTTTTCAAAGGTGTGGCTCATGATACCGTAACCACGAGTCAAGGTCATGAATTCAGTGGAGTAACCAATCAAACCACGTGAAGGCACGAGGAAGATCAAACGAGTTTGACCGTTTTGTGATGGTTCCATGTTCTTCATTTCACCCTTACGCTTTGCAAGGCTATCGATGATTGAACCAGTGTATTCGTCAGGAGTATCAACTTGAACTTCTTCGAATGGTTCGCACATAGTACCGTCGATCTCACGGTAGATAACTTCTGGACGTGATACTGACAATTCGTATCCTTCACGACGGATAGTTTCGATCAAGATAGAAAGGTGCAATTCACCACGACCTGAAACAGTCCATGCACCTGGGTCATCAGTGTCTTCAACCTTCAAGGACACGTCAGTTTGCATTTCACGCTTAAGACGGTCTTCAAGTTGACGAGCAGTAACGAACTTACCTTCACGACCAGCGAATGGAGAATCGTTAGTACGGAAAGTCATCCGAAGTGTAGGTGGATCGATACGTAATGGAGTGATTGCTTCTGGGTTTGTAGAATCAGCAACAGTTTCACCAACGTTGATGTCTTCCATACCAGAAACGGCAATCAAGTCACCGGCCTTAGCTTCTTGAATTTCAAGACGCTTGAGACCGAAGAAACCGAAGAGCTTAGTAACACGGAAGTTCTTAGTAGTACCGTCAAGCTTCATCAGAGTAACATTGTCCCCTACCTTGATAGTACCGCGGAAGACACGACCAATACCGATACGACCAACGAAATCGTTGTAATCCAAGATAGCAACTTGGAATTGAAGTGGTTCGTCAGTGTTGTCAATTGGAGCTGGAATAGTCTTCACAATTGTGTCGAATAATGGCTTCATAGTGTGTTCTTGAGTAGAAACATCAGAATCGTAACTTGAAGTACCATTCATAGCTGAAGTGTAGATAACTGGGAAGTCAAGTTGGTCTTCGTCAGCACCAAGTTCGATGAAGAGGTCAAGCACTTCATCAACAACTTCTTCAGGACGAGCACCCTTACGGTCAACCTTGTTAATAACAACGATTGGAGTAAGGTGTTGTTCGAGGGCCTTCTTAAGAACGAAACGAGTCTGTGGCATAGTACCTTCAAAGGCATCAACAACCAACAGTACACCGTCAACCATCTTCATAACACGTTCAACTTCACCACCGAAGTCAGCGTGTCCTGGAGTATCCAAGATGTTAATTTGGTGGTCACCGTACTTAACGGCAGTGTTCTTTGAGAGGATAGTAATACCACGTTCACGTTCGATCGCGTTAGTATCCATTGCACGGTCTTCAATTGAGAAGTGTTCTGGCAACGTGTCAGATTGTTTTAACATTTCGTTAACCAAAGTGGTCTTACCGTGGTCAACGTGGGCGATAATCGCAATGTTACGAATGTCATCACGTGTTTTCAAAGTCATATCTTCCTTTCGTCTTTAGCGTTATTTAGACAAGTGAAATCATGATCAGGATCTTTTTCATAAAAAAACTGTGACTTTATAACTGTCACAGCTTTAAGTTAGTCAATGATTTCTTTAATATCCTGACTTACTTGTCTTGTAGCTATCAATACAAGGTTAGATGATAGCACATCTGGGGTCGTTCCGTCAATTGATTTAACGGTCAAACCTAATTCCTCAGCAAGGACCCGCCCAGCAGCGAGATCCCAAGGTTTGAGGTAGGAAATGTAGGCCACTAATTCGCCGGTAATCATACCGATCATTTCCATGGCCGCGCTACCGTACATCCGCAGTCCGCTCGCGTGTCGCGCAACTTCTTGCAGGTGTCTGACGTCTTCCAAAATCAACGGACTAGAAATTGAAACCAGCCCCTCTTTTAATGAAAGATTTTCTGGTGCAGAAATTTTCTTGCCGTTCACGTATACACCACGGCCGATACCTCCATGATAGAGGCGATTGTTGACACAATCCATGATGTAACCAAGAGTTGGTTTTCCGTCAACATAAAGTGCCAGCATGATACCGAAATATTCACGCTGCTTCACGAAATTGAGCGTCCCGTCGATCGGATCCACAATCCACACGTGTCCGGAGACATCAGACAGGTCCTTGGTACCCATCCCCTCTTCACTCAAGATCTTGCATCCCGGGTCAATTTCTTTTAACTGGTCATCGATGAAGCGTTCGTTTTCCTTATCCACTGAGGTCACAAGGTCATTGAAATGCATCTTTGTGTCGACCTCCATCGGCTGCTTCATCCGCTCTAAAGTCCGCTGATTCACGGTCTTTATCAGCTGAACAATCTTTTTATCGAGTTCATCAATCACAATTAATCGCCAACCATCTTTAATTTTTTCTGACTAGAGCTCTGTGCTAACTTCACAACTTGGTAGTAATCGTAACCGGAAACGTCCTTGAATTCCCGTCCCAGTTGTTTTTCACCCATCTTACTACCAACAACATTTTGAAATTTACGGTAGTTGTCCATGAACTTATCGCGGTCACAGCCCGTCTCATAGGCATCCTCGACGGCGTTAAAAAAGTTGATCACCGTGACCATTTCATCTGGAGTCCAATCTGGGTTTAATGGATATGAGTAACTTTTTTCTTTCATCATAATCCCCTACTTTTATTCTTGATTTTATTATACCGTGATAGCAAAAAATTCGCGAGTTATCACGCGACAAACAATTCCTGTTAAGATATCTACTTTTCTATGATAGACTAGTATTGATAAAATTTTTGGAGGCGGAAAAATGTATTTGATGAAAGATATTGTCCGCGATGGTGATCCAGTATTACGGAAGCGGGCAGCCAAAGTAGAATTCCCTCTTTCCGATGAAGATCAAGAATTAGCGAAGAAAATGATGGAATACCTGGAAGTTAGTCAGGATCCAGAGCTTTGCGAAAAGTACGAATTACGTGCCGGCGTTGGTTTGGCTGCACCACAAGTAGGTGTTTCAAAGCAAATGTCAGCCGTACTGGTCCCATCCGACGAAGAAGACGGCGAACCAGTATTCAAGGACGTCATTATCAACCCAGTGATCGTCAGCGAATCTGTTCAATTGGCCGCACTGTCTGAAGGTGAAGGATGCCTTTCAGTTGATAAGGACATCCCCGGCTACGTTCCACGTCACGACCGGATCACCCTGCGCTACCAAAGCACGGACGGTGAGACCCACACGATTCGTTTGAAGCACTACCCAGCAATTGTTTGCCAACACGAAATTGACCACTTGCACGGGGTTCTCTTCTACGACCACATTAATAAGGAAGATCCATTTGAGGCTCCTGAAGGTACAATTTTAATCGGTTAAGATCTTACATAGCATGGTTCCCAGATACGTTGGGGATCATGCTTTTTTGGTTTTAAAAAGCACCCCACAGTGTGAAGTGCTCGAGTTTATTTAGCTTTATCAAGGCAACGCAGGTCATCAATGTATTCCTTGGTTGCTTCGTTGAGTAAGTAAGCCACGTCGATGTGTTGGATCTTTTCGTATTGCCACCAATCTGTGATGACAAAGGTTGCCGGACTACCATTTGCGGTGTCGAGTTTGTGATCTTTAGCGTAACGGTCTAGCGCCGATTCCAGATTTTCACGGGTCAAATTAGGACGGTCTTCAACTGCGAATTGGTATTCAAACGCCAAAACGCCCTTCCCCCATACGTCTGCGACTAATTCGGAATCGAGCGTCTTGTCCCATGAAAGCATTTCGTACAGGCATGCATTGACCGCGTCATCTGTGACTGCTTGCGCGTGGGACCGCATCATCGTCGTTGCACGTTTCATCATCGTCCGGTGAACAACCGTGTATAAAATCCCGACCACGATAATTGCTATTAGACAGGTAAAAATAATCTCCATCATAGTGCTCCTTACTCCTTTTCTCTCAAATTAATAATACCATGTTGACAAATCATAAGACAGTGCAAGAGAGATGTGCTAAAATAGTTTAAGTAAATCACTGAAAAAATATCTTTATCATTAAGGAGCTTTAATTAGAATGACTTTCAAAGTATATTTCCAACCAGATAACACCAAGCGTCCAGTTCGTGAAAACACCCAATCTATCTATGTTGAAGCTGAATCAGAAGCCGAAGCATTATTGATGGTTGAACACAACACAAACTACAACATCGAATATGTTGAAGAGCTTGATGAAAAGGCCCTTGAATACGAAAAGAAGAACCCAAACTTCGAGATTACTAAGTTCTAAATTGGGATTTTTTAGAGGCCGGGGGAAATCCATTTTCTCCGGTCTTATTTTTGTAGTTATCACGGCACGAAAAGGAAAATGGCATGCATTATTCAGTAATCCTGAACCCCGATGCGACTGGCGGTAACGCTCAGACAATTTGGGCACTAATCGAAGAACAATTGAATACCCAAAATGTCGACTACGGCCTGATGACTACCAAGAGTCCAAGCGACTTCGCATTTTTTGCCCGGCGACTTTACCAATCATGGCGTGCTACCGATACCACTGTCATTGTCGTCGGTGGTGACGGAACTCTCCACCGGGCCATCAACGCCCTGGTTCAGACCGCACAGGAATATGGTCTCGATCCCCTGCCCGTCGCCTACATCCCAACGAGTCGCGTGAGTCGTTTTGCTCGTGCGTACGGCATTAGCCTCGACCCCGTTCATGCATTGTCACAAATCTTGGCAGCTGACGGAATTACTAATGTCGCACTCGGCCACTACCGGGATGCGCTCAAAGGTCAGGACAGCTACTTCTTAAATGGCCTGGGGATTGGCTTTGACGCTGCTTTGATTAACTTATCACGGAAGAAACGTCAACGGCGCAATTTCCGTGTTGGTATGCTCAGGTTCCTCTTCCAGACGATTGCGGTCATCTACCACCAGCAATCATTCTCATTAATGGTCCGTCAAAAGCGTCGGCGCACCTTATTCACTAGTGCCTACATCATTTTAGTAGCCAACCACCCTTACCTTGATTCCGGTTTCGTGCTCGAATCAGATAACAACATCGGCGAAGAAAAGCTCGAGTTGATCGTCGCTGAACGCCGGGGCTGGCCAATCACCATCTGGCAACTGATCCAATTCTACCGGGGTAAGTTAGGTGAATCCCGTTTTGCTACCAAGATCACTGGTCAACGATTCCAATTAACGACGACTTCCCTAGAATTTAGTCAGACCGATGGAGAATACTACGGCAACCGCTTTACGGACATTGCCATTGACGTATCCACATACCCATTTAGACAAGCTCACTAACGATGTGATTCATTGAATTGCATCGTTTTTTTGTGCGCAAAAAAGCGGCACTACACTTTCTGGTATTGGTGAAAACCAATGCCAGATTTTTTGTATACA